>JAQSWN010000029.1 GCA_029266615.1 Polyangiaceae bacterium | reverse complement strand
AGCTTCGCCGCGCGCATCGCGGCCTCTACGGATGCTTCGCTTCCTGCGTGCCTGCTGGCCGCGCTCGCGACCCTCAGCGGCCCGCGACACGGCGGCGCTTGCGATCGCGTCGAAGCCCTCTTGGAAGAGGCGTCTCGTTTGAAGCGCCCGACCCAAGTGATCGAGCTGCGGTTGCGCCGAGGCGACGCGATCCCCGGCTTCGGTCACCCCCTGTACCCACACGGTGATCCACGTGCCACCGCGCTCCTAGACGCCGCCTCGACGCTCGTCGCGCGACGCCCCAAGGCGCGCGCACGCTTGCAGCCGCTGCTCGAGCTCGCCCGCGCCATGGCAAGTCATGGTCTTCCCCCCACTGTCGACTACGGCTTGGTCGCGCTCTGCGGGGCGCTCGGCGCCAAGCGCGGCGTCGCCGCTCTCGTGTTCGCCGTGGGCCGCTCGGCAGGGTGGGTCGCGCACGTGCTCGAGCAACGCCGGTCGCCGGCCGTCTTGCGCCCGCGCGCGCGCTACACGCCTCTCTGATTCGCGACCGCCACGGCTTGATTCGGCGGAGGTGCAGAGGCAGCCCGGCGACGTCCCCGACCGTTACGGCTTGATTCGGCGGAGGTGCGCGCGTCGTGTTGCCTCCCCCTGAACGGACGGGGTGGGGCAACCGAAGCTTCCGTTGGTGCTCTGCGCGGCTCGACGCTACGCTGCGCCACCATGACGGGCTCGGACGCACGGCTTTTGACCCTCGAAGAGAAGGTCGCCTACCAAGACAAGACCATCGCCGAGCTGAATGAGGTGGTGGTGGAGCTGAATCGGCTCGCAGCAGATCTCACCAAGCGGCTGGCGCAGGTGGAGCGCTTGGTCGGGGGCGAGTTGTCACGGCGAGAAATGCCGAACGAGAAGCCGCCGCACTACTGAGCCGGTTTTCGAAACATTTCGACGTGCTGGTGGACGTGAAATGTTTGCACGGGGGCGGAGCTGCGGGCCTGCAGGCTCTCCCGCTGGCTCGGGCGGAGGTGCGGGGCGAAAAGTAAAAGCGGTTTTCCGCGATTTTGGGGAGCACGCCGCGCCAGCGCTGAGTCATGCTCCCGCGCCGTAGCCAGTATGATTTCTCGAATTGCGCGTGCGCTCACGCTCTCGGCTGTGGTGCTTTCGAGTGGCTGCGGCGGCTCCCCCGCCCCTGCGGAGACGGCAGATGACGCGACGCCGCTGCGTGCCGCCGCCGGACGCGGCGAGCCCGCACCGCGCGAAGCACTCACACCGGCGGAGGTCGTCATCAAGCTGCGCGGCAACGAGACCGACATCCGCCGCTGCTTCTTCGCGAACCCGAGCGCGCGCGGCACGCTATCGCTGACATGGACGGTGAACGCGGACGGCCGAGTAGAACGCTTGAAGCGCGAGCAGTCCACGCTGACGGACTCGCGCATCGAGCAGTGCCTGGCCGAGAAAATCCAAGACGTGCGCTTCGACCCGCGAGAGAAGCCGGCGCGCGCGGGTTGGACCTTCGTATTTCGCCTCGTGGATCCGCCGAAGGACCGCAGCGGGCGCGTGAAGAAGCTCACCAAGCGCGATCGGGACCGCGCCGAGAATGCGGACCAAGGCGTGCAGCTGGAGAAAAGCTCACCCGGAAGGCTGGACCTCGCGGCGGTAGAGAACGTGGTGGAGTCCGGATTTCCGCTTTTCGCGCGCTGCTACCGGGACGGCGTCCAGCGAAACTCGAATCTGGATGGCGCGGTGCGTCTGCGCTTCATCGTCGGAGACAGCGGTCACGTCACCTCGGTCCAAGATTTGGGCTCGGATCTCACGGATCGCCAGGTCATCGACTGCGTGGCCGAGGGCTTCTACGCGCTACAGTTTCCGGAGCCGCAGAGCGGCGACGCGCACCTCGTCTATCGTATTCATTTCGACGCTGGTTGAGGCGAAAGCGCCCGCGCCGGTTGCGTTTGGCCCGTCTCCGCCCCCATATACGAGGCGGTACGATGGCGCCGCTCAGCATCACTGTGGACGTGTTTTCGGACGTTGTGTGTCCGTGGTGCTACATCGGGAGCGCGCGCCTCACCCAGGCGCTGCAGGGGCTCGCGGGCGAGGTGCAGGCGGAGGTTTGCTACCACCCATTCTTCCTGGACCCGACGATGACGAACGACGGCGTGTCCATCGCGGACAAGCTCCGCAAGAAGTACGGCGTGGAGCCGAAACAGCTGTGGGGCAAGGTCGAAGCCGCTGCGCGCGACTCCGGCCTAGAGCTGGACCTCTCGCGCCAGCAGATGATGTATCCAACCGTCGCCGCCCACACGCTGCTGCGCCACGCGCACGATAGAGACACGCAGCCTGCGCTCGCCCACGCGCTCTTCAAGAGCTACTTCATGGACGCGCAGAACATCGCGGACGTGGACGTTCTAGCGCGGGTGGCGCAGCCCTACGGCTTCTCCCGCAGTGAAGCGCTGGAGCTTGCGAGCTGTGAGGCCGAGCTGGAGCTCACGCGCGAAGAAGCGCAAGCGTCGGCCGCGTGCGGCATTCGCGGAGTGCCATTCTTCATTTTTGCCGGCAATCTCGCGGTATCCGGGGCCCAGCCGGTCAGCGTGCTTCAGGGCGCCATCCGTCAAGCCCTCTTGCACCCGGTCGACAGCGAGCCGCCGCCCCCGCCGGTGTAAGGCGGGTGGCAAACCCGCTCGCGTTTCGGTGCACCGGTTGCGGCAACTGCTGCCGTTCGCTGCGCGTCGCGGTCACGGCCCGCGATGCTCTGCGCCTCGCGAACGCGACCGAGCGGCCGCTGAGCCACCTCGTCGAGTGGCTCGCTCCGAACGAAGTGGACATGGGCGGCGAGCCAGAGAGCTTCGTGGAGCTGCGCGAGGGGCGAAGGCTCATGGTGCTCGCCCAGCGTGGCGGCGCCTGCGTGCTGCTTGGTGAGAACGACCTCTGCCGTGCCTACGCCGCGCGCCCGCGTGACTGCCGCGCCTTCCCATTCGACTTCGAAGCGACGAGCGATGGGCGGCGTCGACTCACGCTGCTCCCGCTCAGCGGCTGCGACTACGCGGAAGACGGACAGAACGACGAAGCGGCGCTCGCATCCGAAGACGCGGCGCGGTGGCAGGAGCTGAAGGAGTACCAGCGATGGGTCGCGGCGTGGAACCGCCGAGCGTGGCACCGTAAGCGCCTCCACAAAAGTGTCGGCAGCGCGGCGGAGTTCCTGCAGGAGAGCGCGGTCCGGCTACGAGCCAGCGATTGACGGCTCTCCTGGTCCTCGAAGCCAACATTGGCGAGCGATGACCGGCAATTTGCCCCTTCGGTCAATGTTCGATATTGACCAGTGCCCTGACGCAAACGACCAATTACCCGATCCGGTGATTTTGGAACAGTACCGTATGGGTGCGGATCGGCCCCGTTTGTAAGGTGTTTTGCTTTTCGAGAGCATTGGCTCGCGCGCAATTCACAAGCTAACGTGGTTCCCTACATGTCGAACGCTGCCGTTGTTCAAGACGAAACTGAAGATCGTTACTACACGCAGGTCGAAGCCGGCGACGTACGCCTCTTCACGCTCGACCAGCTCGACGCCGCGTTCAACGCGGGCCTGATTCACGAGAACACGTACGTGTGTCTCGAAGGCGAGTCGGAGTGGCTCACGCTGGCGGAGGTTGCCGGGCTGGGCGACGAAGAAGAGGAGCCGGCACCGGTTTCCGCCCCTCAGCTGATTGCGCAACCGGTTCCGCACGCGCCGGCAGCGCCCGTGCAGCCGTTCGCCGAGCCTTGGGGCGTCGCGGCGTCCCCGAGCATCGTTCCGTCGGCGCCTGCGCCGTCCGTAGCACCCTACAGCGTCGCACCGATGGTGATGGCGCCGAGCATTCGTCCTGTCGTCAACGACCTCTCCTTCGACGACGACATGGACATGATGTCGATGCGCCCCAAGCGTCGCATGGGCAAGGTCGTTGCAGGTCTCGCCGTGCTCGCGCTCGGGGGGCTCGGCTTCGCGGTCGTGCAGAGCGGCGGCATTCGCTTGCCGAAGTTGGACGGCGACGCCGCCAAGGCGAGCGCGGCCAGCATGTCTCTGTCGAACGTGAAGCAAGCGGAGTCGCCCAAGCCGCTCGCCGCACCGACGCCGGAGCCCGCCAAGCCGGAACCGCCGAAGGAAGAAGCCAAGCCGGTCGAAGCGAGCGCGGACGCCGCGGACGGCGACAAGGCCAAGAAGAGCAGCGACGATCGCTTCAGCGAAGAGATGAAAGCGGCGCTCCTGAACAAGGACAAGAAGCAGGCCTCGACCACGAAGCAGAAGAAGGCGGCGCGGGGCGCCGTCGCCGCGAAGTCCAAGGGCGGCGGCAAGGCCGCGAAGGCTGGCGGCGGCTTCAAAGCCGGTGGCAGCGCCTACGACCCGCTGAACGGCAAGCTCTGAGAACGGAGCGGCGCTCTGCTCACGCCACGACGTTGAGCTGAGCGCCCACGCCCGGCGCCGCATTGACCGGCGGCGCCGCGGCCGACGCGCTGGCCGCGTCGATGAGAGCGACAGCGTCCCTGCCTTGCTGCTCCATGGCGTCGAGTTGCTTCTTGGCAACGAGAATTTCGCGCTGCGTGGACAGAAGCGACGGCGAGATGGTGCTCATCGCTCGATCTGAACGGCGCGTGGGTCCGCGCCTTGAGCTGTCTTTTCGTCGCTCAACCGCGCACAGCCTCGCACCTGCTCATTCTTTTGGCGGTGCCGCGAATAGGGGCGGCAAACTCACGGATTGTCCCCCCTTCAGGATGCGCACATTCCCCCCGGGCGCGAGTAGGCGCACCTCGCCCTTGGCCATGGAGACGCCCAGGCCCGACTTCTCGCTCCACGCGAGGTCGAACTCCGTGCCCACGACGCGCACCTCGTACGGGCCGGCGACGAAGCGGTAGCTCGTGTCCTCGTTGTGCACGACGCTGACGTGCAGCTTGCCGGACAGCAGCCGCGTGAGCGCCGAGTTACGGCCGACCACGTCGACCTGAAACTGCGTGGCGTTCTCCGCCAAGATGGAGCTGCCGTCCGACAGCGCAACCGTGGCTTCTCCCCGGCGCGCCTCGATGATGCCGCCCTGCGCCGAGGCGCCTCGAAGCTCGTACGTGAGCTGTGAGTCGCTCCGAAAACCAAGCGTCAGCACCGTCGCGGCAGCGATTGCCAGAGCGCCCGCGAACAGCACGAGCCGCCCGAAGCCTGCAGCCTGCTCCGTGACTCGCCGCGGGTCGGCGTCGCTCGCGAACTGGCTCCAGCCGCGCCCGGTCGTGTCTTGATCGCCCAGCGGTTCGTCGGCCAATGCGTCCGCTTCCGTCGCGTACTCTTCAGCCACGGGTAGGCTCCTGTAAGCCGCTACCACGCGCCGCTGCCGCTTCTGTGCCACGGGACGCGAGCACTACAGAGAGTCGGCGGGGGGAAGTCATGGTGGTCGGCTCGACGAGGTCAGTTCTGATTTAGTGTGCGCAGGGTCCGAAACTGATCTCACTCAGAACATTCCACTGTGCTTGTTCGCTGGCGCGAACGTCCGCGGTCACGTGACTCATCGTCTACTTTCCGAGCGCGATGGTGACTGGACGCGCGAGGCGTGAGGCTTCTTCCCGGAAATGTTCGGCGTCGGTCGCGACCCATAGGAGATTAATGTCGCGCTACTCCTCCGACCGTTCAGTAATTCGGCAGCCGGATGCAGCGCTGGAGCCGCGGAGATTTCCGTCGCGAGCCGATGTGCCTGGTCAGCCGCTTGCACGGGAGGTAGACGACGTCGACATGTGCCCTGCCGATGGCGAATCTCCGATTCTGGGCGGCATCTTGCTCGGCGCGGCCCTCCTGGGTGGCTGCAAGAATGCACCCAGCGCGGCGACCACCACGCCTATCCAGATCGCGGCTGCTTCCGATTTGGCGCTCGCGTTCGAAGAGATGGGAAAGCTATTCGAGGCGCGGACGGGCGAGAAAGTGACGTTTTCTTTCGGCGCCTCAGGCCTGCTCGCCAAGCAGCTCGGTCAGGGAGCGCCCTTCGACCTCTTCGCCGCTGCCAACTCGTCTTTCGTGGATAGCGCGGTTCGCTCGGGCGCGTGCGACGCGGCCACCAAAGCCACGTACGCCCGCGGCCATGTCGTGCTGTGGACGAGAAAGGGCAGCCTGACGCTGCGCTCGCTCGCCGATTTGCGCCGGCCCGACGTGAAGCACCTCGCCATCGCCAACCCGGAGCACGCGCCTTACGGTAAAGCCGCCAAGGAGGCGTTGACGCGTGCGGGACTCTGGGCCGAGCTCGAGCCCAAGATTGTCCAGGCGGAGAACGTACGACAAGCGCTGCAGTTTGCTCAAACCGGCAACGCGGACGCCGCGCTGGTCGCGCTTTCATTGGTCCTCAACGACGACGCGGGCGTCACGGTGCGCTTGGACCCGCACCTTCATAGCCCCATCGAACAGATGCTCGTCGTGTGTCGGCGCGGGCACAATGCGGCCGGGGCGCAGCGCTTTGCGCGCCTCGTCGCGTCGGTGGAGGGCCGACGAATCCTCACCCGCTACGGCTTCGGCACCTCAGCCGAGGAGATCGTCGAGTAGAACCCGCCCGGCTGGCCATTCGCCGAGCTCGCTCTCCGCGTTGACGTGACCGACGAATCCGACGTCCACGAGCTCACTCCCCCACGCCCGCGCGCAGCGCTGAGCGAAATTCATGCCGCAATAGGGGTCGTTGCGGCTCGCGACGACGCGGGTCCGAAACGGCAAGCGAACGAGCGGAACTGGCGCGAAGCTGCGAGCCGTTTCCGGAAAAGCGAGTGCGTCGGGATCCGGGGGCGCGACGAACAGCGCCGCTCGCAGCTGCCCGCCGCGAGACGCATAGTGCGCGACCGCCAAGCAGCCAAGGCTGTGCGCGACGACGACGGGCGGGCTCCTGACGGCTTCGACTGCGGCCGCGAGCGCGCCCAGCCACCCTTCCCGCTCCGGGCGGTCCCAGCTTGGCATCTCCACGCGCCGGAACGCGGGCTCACTCGCCTCCCAGAGGCTCTGCCAGTGCGTTGGCCCGGAGCTACCGATGCCGGGCACGATTAACAAGGGCGCCATCGTCCCGCCCACTCTAGGCAAGACATGGCCGCGCGCGGAAGCCCGTCTCCGACGCGGCTCCGCGGTCGGCGGCTCGCAAAAAAAAGATGCCACAACTCGCCGAATTTCGGGGATTCAGCTCGGACCCTAAATGAAAATGATTTTCAAGTTCACTAAGAATTGATAGTACGGGGGAGTCGGAAGCGAGCAACGGCTCGCTCGGCTCGGGCTCTTCGATAGCGCCCCTAACCCCTCTGATTTTACGCATGGCTCCAAACGCTATCGAAAAGCTCGGTCGTCATCTGGTGGGAGGCGAGCGGATGGGAACGAACGCTAGGGACGAATGCGTGGCGCGACCCTCCCGCCAGATGACCGACTCTATGGCGCGGCAACTACGTGCCGCGCTGCGCTTCTCGCCGGTTCAGGCGCTGTCGAAGAGCGGCAAGGCGGCTCGAATGCCCGCGCTCGTGCCCACGAAGTAGACGATGTCGCCCGGCTCGAAACATGCCTTGGGGTCAGGATTCTGGAGCAGAGCTTCTCCGCGCCGGAGGCCGACTACCAGCACCCCGGTGGTGCTACGAAGCTGCATCGAAACGGGCGAGGCCCCCGCGGCTTGGCTCTGCTCCCGCACCAATACGGACTCGATCTTCAGCTCCGAGAGCGCCTTCACGTCGCCGAGCTGAGCGCGGGGCAGCGTTTGCTTGCGCTCGCTGGTCTGGGTGTCCGCGCGAATACGTTGGATGCTGGACTCGATCACGTTGCGCGGCACCTCGATGTTGCGCAAAAGCCGAGCGATGACCTCGACGGCGCCTTCCACCTCTTCGGCCACTACGTCTCGGGCTCCTATTCTGACGAGGCCCTCGCGCTCGGCCAGGTAGCGTGTGCGCATGAGCACCGGAACGTGAGGCGCGACTCGACGCAGCATATCCACCACGCGGTACGCGGCTTGCTGATCGTTCATCAACAGCACGACTTGCCGCGCCTCACGGAGGTGTGCGTGTCCGAGCGCTTCCTCGCTGGTCGCGTCTCCGTAGTAGACCGGTAGCCCGAGCTCCTTGCCCTTGCGCACGTTGTCCGCGTTCAGCTCCAAAACCACGAACGGCGCGCCCGCGGCTTGCAGTGTGCTCGCGGTGAGCCGCCCCGCGACGCCGAAGCCGATGATGACCACGTGATTTTCGAGCTTACGGCTCTCGTCTGCTTCGTCGATGCTGCGCACGCCGATGAGCCGCTCCAAGGGCGCGAGCAGCCGCTCGCCGGCCGTGATGTGAGGCGCGGCGCGCACGAGCAAGGGCGTGAGAAACATGCTGGCGATGCCGGCGGCGAGCAGTGGTCGCACCTCCTGCTCCGAGACCAGGCCGCTCGTCTCGGCCAATCGCGACAGCACGAAGCCGAACTCGCCGAACTGCGCCAAACCGACGCCAGCGAGCCAAGCGACGCGCGATGGGAACCGCATTGCCATCGCCGCGAGCGTGGCCAGCACCCTTCGCGAGGAGAAAACCTGCCAGGAGCGCGCCGACGAGGAGGGGCTGAGAGACGACGACCCGTACGTCGAACAACATGCCCAGCGAGACGAAGAAGATGCTGACGAAGGCGTCGCGCAGCGGGAGAATGTCGCCCATCGCGCGGTGGCTGTACTCCGTATCGGCCACCACCATTCCTCCCAGAAATGCGCCGAGCGCGAGGGAAAGGCCGACCATCGACGTGAGCCACGCCGTGCCGATGCACAGCGCTAAGATGGCGAGCAGGAAGACCTCGCGACTGCGGCTCGCGTCTACCCAGCCGAGAATCTTGGGGACGACGAAGCGCGCGAGCACCACCGTGCCGACCACCACGACCGCGGCCTTACCAAGCGCCAAGCCGATGCTGACCGCGGCGTCGCCCGCGGGGCCCGCGGCGGACAGTAGCGGCACGATGAGCACCATCGGCACGACACACAGATCCTGGAAGATGAGCGTGCCGACGATGAACTTGCCGTGAGGCGCGTCTAGCTCACGGCGCTCGGCTAAAGCGCGCAGCACGATCGCGGTGCTGCTGAGCGCGAACGCAAAGCCGTAAAAGACGCCTTTGCCAATCGGCTCACCGAACAACACAGCTAGCGCTGCGACTACGAGCGTGGTCAGACCCACCTGTACCGCCCCGCCGAGCGCGACCTGGCGCATGATGTCGCGCAGCCGAGCGAGGGAGAATTCGAGCCCGATTGAGAAGAGGAGCAGGACCACGCCGACTTCGGCCAGCACCTCGATGGCGTGTACCGACGAGACGAGCCTGAGCCCGAAGGGTCCGAGGAGCGCGCCCGCCGAAAGCAGGCCCGCGACCGTCGGCAGCTTCAGCCGCGAAAGTACGACGGTGACGAAAACGGCGAGCGCCGCCACGATGGCGAGCTCGTCGAGCAGCGGAACGTGACCCATCCAGCGAGCCACTTTCGCTCGATCGGCGAGCCGGTGCAGCAAGAATCGGCGTGCGCGGCCCGCAGGGCGCTCAGCCGTCGGCCTCGTTGACGGGCCGTCCCGTTGGGCTCGTGCCCTGCGCGGTCAAGCGCTGCAGCGCGGACAGCACGCCCGCCAGCACGCGCTCGCGCTGGCTGGTGGACGGCGACTCTTGGCGCGCGGCCCAGAGGACGGCGCGGGCCGCCGTGGTCACGCCGCTTACGCGAGGAGAAGGGGGCGCGAGCTCCCGGGCACGTGACCCGAGTGGGCGGCGCGCGGGAGAGAGGAGCGTCGAAATCAGCGGGCCGTGAAAGGAGCGACGTGCCGTTGCTTGAGACATGAATCCTCGAAAACCGGGCTCACTCGTACGGCTCGCGACGTTTCCTGCCCGTGACGCCCGCAAGTCCGTAGCTAGCGCCACGCAAGGGGCACCGTTTCCGAGCGAAAACGTCGATCGCTCCCGCGACTGCTTCCGGTCGCGCACCACGAGCGCTAGGGAAATCCCCATGAAGACTCCGTTCGGCAAGCAACCCAGCGGCTTACGGCTGGAGCGCATGCAGGGCTCCCCCCGCTACCGCGACGGAGCTTTTCACAACCTGCACCCACAGCTACCGGGGCTCCGCGCGGGAGCTATGCCCTCAATCGGCGATTTTCTGTGCGGTGGCGGTCGGCGCGTGCCCGGCGCACCGCTGTCGACGCTCGACCCCCGCCCGATTTGGGGGCGCGCGCCGGAGACGGGCTTGCGCGTCACCTGGCTCGGTCACTCCACCCTCTTGGTCGAGCTGGACGGCGTGAGCGTCCTCACGGATCCGGTCTGGGGTGATCGCGTATCGCCGGTGACGTTCGCGGGACCGAAGCGCTTTCATCCGGTTCCGGTTCGTTTGGACCAGCTGCCCCGGCTGGACGCCGTCATCATCTCTCACGATCATTACGATCACCTGGACTACCCGTCGATCCTGGAGCTGGCGAAGCGCGAAGTACCATTCATCACGAGCCTGGGCGTGGGCTCACATCTGGAGTCTTGGGGGATCCCGGAAGCGCGCATCGTCGAGCTGGATTGGTGGGAGACGACGCCTGTCGCGGGTGGGCGAGCGCAGGTCAGCGCGGCCCCCTCGCAGCACTTTTCCGGGCGGGCACCAGGTCTCAAAAACACTACCGCCTGGTCTTCGTTCGCCGTGCGGAGCGAGCGGCATTCGTTCTTCTTCAGCGGAGATACCGGGCTCACGACGGAGTACTCGGCTATCGCCGACCGGCTTGGCACGTTCGATGTGGTCGCGTTGGAGGTGGGTGCGTTTCACCCGGCTTGGGGCGACATTCACCTCGGTCCGGAGAATGCACTCAAGGCGTTCGAGCTGCTCGGTGCGCGTCGCTTCTTGCCCGTGCACTGGGGCACCTTCAATTTAGCGATGCATGATTGGGACGAGCCCGCCGAACAACTGCTGGAGCTCGCCCCCGGCGCGCCGTTGCTCATGCCCCAATTGGGAGAAGCCGTGGAGCCAGCCAGAACCGGCGCCCCGGACCCGTGGTGGCGAGCGCCCGCTGCGGCCGCCCCGAGCGTCCCGGAGGCGGAGCCGCCGGGCGCCTTGAATCCGGACGCACCGGTAGCCTGGCCGCTGGACTAGGGAGAGCGCTAATGACCTCCGTGACCATTCGCTCGCTAAGCGAAGCCGAGGCGCCGGCCTACAACGATTTCTTCCGGGACGGCGCCGCACGACATCCGGACACGCTCCGCATCTCGCCGGCGGACGTCCACGCCTCGCCGTTCGGCGCGAGGGACGGCGCGGACGGGTCGACGCTGCTCGCGACCGACTCTTCCGACAACTGGCTCGGAGTCGTGACCGTGGAGCGCGAGCTGGGTCGCGAGAAGCGCCGGCACATCGCGTGGATACTGCGGATGTACGTGGCAGAAGCCGCCTCCGGCAAGGGCGTTGGTCGTAAGCTGCTCATCGCCGCCATCGAGCGCGCGCGGCAGATCACTTCCGTATCCAAAGTGAACCTGACCGTTGCCGAGCACAACGCCCGCGCGGTGCGGCTGTACGAGTCTGCCGGCTTTCGTACCTTCGCGCGCGAGGTGGACGCGTTCCGCGACCCGGAGCCGCGAACGGAGCTTACGATGTCTCGTCCGCTGTGAGCGCGGCGGACAAGGGCGTCGGCTCCTCCAGGCGTCCACACAGTTCTCGAATCAACCGGCTCAGCTCCGCGAAATCCACGGGTTTCACGAGATGGTCGTCGCAGCCAGTCCGAGCGGAGCTGGTCCGCGAGCTGAAGGGCCTCTTCGCCGTCGGAAGCGGTGTGCACGTCGTTGCCGGATAGGCGCAGCATCGTCGCGAGCGATTCGACGGCGTCGCGGTTGTCGTCCGCCACCAAGATACGCCGCTTCGGGGCGTCGGCGGCCGCGGCCGCGATGCTCTGCTTCAGTTCTTCGTCCTCCCCCAGCACGACCGGCAAGCGAACGACGAAGCGACTACCACGACCCGGCCCTTCGCTTTCGGCTCGCAAGCTACCACCGTGCATCTCCGTGAGCCCACGCACGAGAGCGAGCCCGATCCCCAGGCCGCCGGTGCTGCGCTCGAAGCTGTGATCGACCTGCGAGAACATGTCGAAGAATGCCGAGGTAGCCGGCGAGCATGTCCAGCGCCGTCCGCACCAGGTCGCGCTCTTCCCTCAAGTCGCCGAGCCGCACCGTGAGCGGTCACGTCCAGGACGAACGCCAAAAAGGAATCGGGCTCGCCCGACGCGGGCCGAACCGCGGTGACGTTCGTGACGCCCCACATCGACGAGCCGTCCTTCCGAACGTACTCCTTCTCGATAACGTAGCCTGGTCCGCCACTCCTCAGGCAGGTTAGCTTCCGGGCGCTCTCCTCACGGCTGCTCGGGTGGGTAATCTCCTCGATTGTTTTGCCGAGCAGCTCTCCGGCGGCGTACCCCAGCATGCTGGCAAGCCGTTCGTTCATTGGCCAGCATGAAGCGCCCACGCGCATCTGCCTGGCCGACGCCGACCACTTCTTGCTCGAAGAGCGCGCGAAGTACCGCAGCGCTGCCGCTCGGCGAAGGATCCTCGGCGGCCCCGACATGAGCGGCGGAGTCTAACACGCGCGCCCGTGCTAAAAACCGCTTCGTCATGAGTGAATCACCGAGCACGGCGCCCGCGACCCCCTTCGATCGGATTGGCGGCGAAGCGGTCGTGCGCGCCCTCGTCGAACGCTTTTACGACGCCATGGACGCGCAAGAGCCCGAGCTTGCGGCCCTGCATCCTTTGGAGGACGGCAAAGTCAGCCGCGCGTCCCGCGAGCGTTTCGCGCTCTTCCTCATCGGTTGGCTCGGCGGCCCGCAAGACTACATGCGTTTGCATGGTCACCCGCGGCTGCGTATGCGGCACGGCCACGTGCCGGTCAGCGCGAAGATGCGCGACGCGTGGATGCGCAGCATGCGCGTCGCGCTGGCCGATCCGAGCATTGGGCCGGAGCTACGCGACTTCCTCGACCAGAAGCTCGACGACTTGGCGACGTTTCTCAGAAATCAACCCGGCTGAAGACTCCGTGTCTCGAATCCCGTGTCTCGAATCGTCGGATCGATGTCCTTTGAGCCACGGAGGCGCTCCGGCAAGATGCGCCCATGAAACATCGTCCACGTCGCGTCGGCTTCCTGTTATTCGACGGCGTCACCGCGCTGGACTTGGTCGGCCCCGCCGACGCTTTCGGGAGCGCGCGGACCGGTCCAGAGCCTTCGGCGCAGCCCGCTTACGAGTTGGTCGTCTTGGGCCGCTCCCGAAACGCCTGCCGCTCGGAGACGGGGCTCCGCTTGACTCCGGACCTCGCGCTCGCCGACGCCCCGGATCTGGACACCTTGATCGTGCCCGGAGGCTCGGGACTGCGGGACGCAGACACGAACCGCGTGCTGGCGGGCTTCGTTCGCGCTCGCGCCCGCAAGGTGCGGCGGATCGCGGCCGTTTGCACTGGCATCTATGGGATCGCGCCGACGGGGCTGCTGGATGGCCGACGCGTTACGACGCACTGGGCGTTCGCGGACGACGTAGCGCGAAAGTACCCGAAGCTCCGCCTGGCCGCTGACGAGCTCTACATCAAGGATGGGCGCTTCTACACGTCAGCCGGAGTCACCTCGGGAATCGATCTGTCACTCTCGCTCATCGAGGAAGATTTGGGGCCAGCGCGAGCCCTCGCGGTAGCGCGGGAGATGGTCGTGTACATGAAGCGCGCGGGCGGCCAGCAACAATTCTCGGAGCCACTACGCTTTCAGCTGGAGACGCGCGAGCGCCTGCGTGACCTCGGGGATTTCATCACAACGCACCTGTCAGAAGACCTCTCCGTACCGGCCCTAGCCAAAGCGTTCGCCCTCTCGGGGCGGCAGCTCAGCCGCTTGTGCCGAAGCGAGTTGGGGCAGTCGCCCGCGGCGCTCGTCCAGCGCCTCCGGCTGGACGACGCACGGAGGCGCCTGTTGGAGAAGAGCGCGAGGGTGAAGGCGGTCAGCGACGCGGTCGGCTTCGCGAGCGCGGACGCGTTCCGCCGCGCCTTCGAGAAGAGCTTCGGCGTGAACCCGAGCAGCTACCGCGCGCGCTTTCTGGCGACGCGGTCACGCCGTGGCGCGCCGGCGCGGGCTCGGCTATGAAGCGCGCATGTCGGGCACCGAGGAAGCAGCAACGAGGCCGCGCGGTCCCTTCTCGCTGACGCCCATCGGTTGGGTATCGTCGCCGTACCGGCGCCGCTTCGGTACCCCGCAGCAAGCCTCCGCCGTGGACTCCAGTTGCGACGCAGTGCTCGTGTTGGATCCGACGCTCATCCCGCCGGAGGCGCTGCGTGACCTGGCCGGCATGGAGCGGCTGTGGGTGCTGAGCTGGCTGCACCACAGCGGCACCTGGGGTCCTCTCGTTCGCCCGCCGCGCGGCGCGCGAGTACGACGCAGCTTGTTCGCGACCCGCTCCCCGGATCGCCCGAATCCCCTCGGCCTCTCGGCGGTGGAGCTGCTCCGCGTCTCGGGTACGGACCTCCACGTGCGCGGCATCGACTTGCTGGACGGCACGCCCATCTTCGACGTCAAACCCTACGTGCCTTACGCGGACGCGTTTCCGTCTTCGCGCGCCGGTTGGATCGACGAGGTTCCGAAGGAAGAGCTGCAGTTCGCCAAACGGCCACCGCGCCCGTAGCCCCCCTCACGTGGCCGCGCGCTCGGTCAACGAATAGGTGCCGGAGGCGTGCCCGATGAGCCGGCCCGTCTCGTCCTTGAGCCGCGCCTCCGCGGTCACCAAGCGGCTGCCACGATGGACCACCCAACCCTCCGCGAAGACTCGCGTCATGCGCGTGGTGATGGCACGGGTGAAGTGCACGGACATCGCGACCGTGCCGTAGCCGGTCGCGGCGTCGAGTGTCGTCAGCACCGCAGACCCCATGGCCGCTTCCAAGAGGGAGCTGGTCACGCCGCCGTGCACCACGCCGAAGGAGCCGTACAAATGCTCTCCGGGCTCGAGCTCGACCTTCGCGAACCCGTCGCTCACTTCGGTGAGCTCCATCCCGAGCGTGAGCTGGATGGGCGCCGCCGGAAGCCGGCCGTCGATCAGCCCTCGCAGCAGCTCTAGCCCCGATTTGCCTGCAGCTTGGGCCGCCGCCGCCGTAGGGTCGTCGAATTGGACCGTTCGAGTGCGCTTGCCGGCCATGGACGCAAGAGTGCCGGAAAGTGGCGCCGTAGACCAGCGGCGCACCGTCCCCTGAGCTCGGTCACAGTGTCGCCGCGAGCCGATCCATCAAGAGCTCCGTTCCAGCGCGGCGCTCGGAGCCGTTCTCCACGCCGTCCAGGTACGCGCCTTGCTCGGTGAGCGCGAGGTGAGTGCGGCGGCCTTGAGGAGTAAGCTCGACGCTGGCGAGCGACACGGACAGCTTCCGAGCGCCGACGTACATGTCGTACGCGTAAATGATGCGCCGATTCGGGACGATGTCGAAGTAGCGCGCCTCGTAGGTGTGAGGCTCGCCCCCTCGCGGGCCACCGCTAAGCACCTCCGTGCCTCCGATGCGAAAGTCCAACTCGCGCCGCACCGTAACCCAGCTCTCCGGACCGCTGAACCACTGGGTCTTGCGCTGCAGATCAGAAAACGCGAGAAAGACGCGCTCGGGTGACGCGTCGAACGTGCGCTCGATGCGAAAGGTGTCGTGCACGACGCTCAGCTTCATGGGCGCTTGCTCCGTTTCTTGCGCGAGCTGGGCGCCGTTTCCGCAAGGAAGTCATCGAGGCGGTCCAACTTGCGCTCCCAGGAGTCCCGTCGCTCCGCTATCCAATGCTGGGCCGAGCGCAGGCCGCTAGAGTCCATGCGACAGGTACGCACTCGGCCCACTTTCTCGCTCTGCACGAGCCCGCTCGTCTCCAACATTTGCAGGTGCTGCACCACCGCGGGCAGCGACATAGCGAGCGGTTCTGCCAGCTCACTCACCGACGCGGGCCCCCGGCTCAGGCGCTCCAGCATGCGGCGGCGCGTAGGATCCGCCAGCGCCTGAAATACCTGGTCCAGGGCCGCGCTTTGGTTAAGCATTTACCTAACTATTGTGCCCCGCGCCCGGCCTTGTCAAGCTCACCCCGTCGACTCCGAGCATGCGCCCGAACTGGTTCTTCGCCTTCCCTATCGACGGCTCCTTCGTCGCGGAGCTGCCCGCGCCGCCGCCGCTCTTCCGCCTCTTCCACGGTGAGGACGTGCACCTCACGCTCTCGTTCCTCGGCGGGTGCAGCGAACGAGCGGCCCAGCGCGGGCTCACCGCGCTCGACGCGGAGCTCGCGCTGCGTCCACAATCACCAATCGAGATCTCCTTGGCGGAGGTGGTGCCGATGGGCCCGACGCCTGAGTACTCCGCGCTCTCTTCACTGCTCGCGCGGGGCCGCCTGGAGACGGAGACCTGCATGGCGCGCCTGCGCGACGTCGTGAGTGAGGCCGCCCTCGGGCGCCGCGAGGAGCGAGCCCCCAAGGCTCACGTGACGCTCGCCAGGCCGGCCCGACGCGCCACCGCGACCGCGCGCGAGGAGGGGCTCTCTTGGGCCGCCACTTTGGATCTCCGCTCCGTGTCCGCGGAGCTCGACCGCATCGCGCTCTACACGTGGAGCGAAGGCAGCCGGCGCGAGCGGTTGTTCCGCGTAGTCGCCGAGCGTTACCTGCGCCCATGATTTCCGGAGGACAGCAGCGCGTTCATGCGACGGGCTTTCTACTGGTGCAAATTGCCATTTACCAACTTGCCCCGTTGCGTCATTTAGCCACAAATAGGATGCAAATCGGGTGTCATTCATCCCCTTGATTCCAGCCCCGGCTGGGGCCCTAATGCGGATCTGACGATTCGGCACTCCAGGAGTCCGGCAATGAGTCTGAAGAAGGTTGCGGGCGCGGACGACTTGATGACCGCGTCCGACGCGGGTCGCATTCTGGGCGTCTCGGTGGACATGGTTCGGTTGCTCGCGCGGGGCGGCTCGTTGCCATTCATGAGCACGATCAGCGGCGTGCGTCTCTTTAGGCGCGGCGACGTGGAGGCATTGGCGAGGACGCGCGAGCGCGCCAAGTCCAGCGCCCGGCTGCGGAGGGCCCGATGAGCAGCGCGGCCCCCATGCAGCTGCGTCCGCGCGTCGAGCAAGGCGATCTGGAGCGTGTGCTCGCGCTCGAGCTCCGCTATTCGCGGTCGCTCGAAGAGCTGCTCGAAGCGACCGCGGCCAGCACCGACTGCAGCCAGCTGCTGCCGCGCGTAGTCGCCGCCTTTCAGGATTTGATCGGCTCCCAAGCCGCCGTGCTGTGGATGCGCGAAGGCACGCTGCTCTGCGCGAGCGCGGCCGCGGGAGTCTCCGAAAACTGGCGCTCCGGCGCCCGCGCGGCGGCGCCGAGCGGCTTGGACGCAGGCCCCCTGGAGCTGCCGCGCACTCACGAGCTGTGCGCGGGCCTGGGCGGTGACGCACTGTGCGTGTTGGTGCCGGGGGTCGACTCTCCTTTGGGCGTGATTTGCCTGCAAGTGCCGGTTCCGGCGCCGAGCGCGGTGGAGCGCTCCCGCTTGCCGCAGCTGGCTCGCCACGCGGCATCGGCCATCGCCGAGCGCAGGAGCCACGACGAGCTCATGCGCTCGCTGCGCGCTCGCGACGAAGTGTTGGGCATCGTCGCCCACGACTTGCGCAATCCGCTCAACGTGATCGCGGCCGCTTCCAGCAGCCTTCACCAGCGGCTCCCGGATCTGCTCTCACGTCGGCCGGTCGAGCGCATCATGCGCGCGACCCAGCGCGCCGAGCACCTGATCCGCGACCTGCTCGACATCAGCGCCATCGAGAGCGGACGATTTTCGATCGAGAAGCGACAGCTCGATACGGCGAACACGATTTTGGCCGCCACGGAGTCGCAGCAAGGCCTTGCCGCGACTTCTTCCGTGATTCTTGCGAGCGACCTCTCGCCGGAGCTCCCCGGCATCGACGCCGACGAAGAGCGCATCTTGGAGGTGCTCGAGAATCTGGTCGGAAACGCCATCAAGTTCACGCTGCCGGGCGGCACCGTGACCGTGGGCGCCAGCGAGCAAGAAGGTGACATTTTGCTGTGGGTCCGGGACACGGGGCCCGGAATCCCGGCCGAGCAGCTGCCGCATCTGTTCGACCGCTTCTGGCAAGGCGCCAAGGGCGACCGGCGCGGAGCAGGCCTGGGTTTGACGATCTGCCGAGCGATCGTGGAGGCGCACGGCGGACAAATCTGGGCGGAGAGCGTGGTCGGCGAAGGCACGACGGTGAAGTTCACTTTGCCCAAGCGCGAACGAGTGCCCCAGAGCGGCGGCACTCAGGTCGCCAATATCTTGATGGTCGATGATCGGCCAGAAAACCTGCTGGCCCTGCGCGCGATCTTGGAGCGCCCCGATTACCGACTGGTCACGGCCAGCTCCGGAGAGGAAGCCCTGAGCCTCGCCCTGCGCGAGACCTTCGCGGTCGCGCTCATCGACGTGGCGATGCCCGGTATGGACGGCTTGGAGGTGGCGATTCACATGAAAGAGCTCGAGCGCAGCCGAGACATCCCGATCATCTTCATCACCGCGTTTGGCGACGACCCTCAAGAGATCCACCGCGCGTACTCGGCCGGTGGCGCCGACTACCTGGTCAAGCCGCTCGACGCCGAGATCGTCCGCAAGAAAGTGGCCGTGTTCGTAGATTTGAGCCGCAGGCGCAACGAGAGCCTCCGGCGTCCCAAAGCCCTAGGTGAGGAGTGAGCGATGGCAACGACCCCCATCATCGGTAACGGTAACGGCAACGGTAACGACCTCCCTCCCCCGGGCCCGGTCTCCACCGAGCAGGAGCTGCGCGAGCTGCTTCGGGTGCTGCTCTCGGTGCGCGAAGGCGACTTCAGTGTCCGCGTGCCCGGCCATTGGACGGGACTTTTGGGCAAGATCGCCGACACCTTCAATGACGTGGTCAGCGCCAACCAGGCCATGGCCACCCAGCTGGAGCGCGTGGGCCAGGTCGTCGGGCGCGAAGGGAAGACGCGCCAGCGCGTCCGCTTCACGAGCCATGCCGGGGCGTGGGCGGAGATGGAGAGCTCGGTCAACACTCTGATTGAAGACCTGCTGTGGCCGACTACGGAGGTGACGCGCGCGCTCGCCGCCGTCGCCCAGGGCGACCTCGCGCAGACCATGCGTTTGGACGTGGAAGGTCGCCCGCTCCAAGGCGAGTTCCTGCGCTCGGCCACCATCGTCAACTCGATGATCAAGCAGCTCGGCGTATTCACGTCCGAAGTGACGCGCGTCGCGCGCGAGGTCGGCACCGACGGCAAGCTCGGCGGTCAGGCCGAAGTGCCGGACGTGAGCGGTGTGTGGAAGGATTTGACCGAGTCCGTGAACTCGATGGCCAGCAACTTGACCGGCCAGGTGCGCAACATCTCCGAGGTGACGATCGCGGTCGCCAGCGGCGATTTGTCCAAGAAAATCACGGTAGACGTGCGCGGCGAGATCCTCCAGCTGAAGGAGGCCATCAACACCATGGTCGACCAGCTGCGCGGGTTCGCGAGCGAGGTGACGCGCGTCGCGCGCGAGGTCGGCACCGACGGCAAGCTCGGCGGCCAGGCCATCGTGCCCGGCGTCGCGGGCACGTGGAAGGACCTCACGGACTCCGTGAACGCGATGTGCGGCAACTTGACCGATCAAGTGCGCAACATCGCGCAGGTGACGACCGCGGTCGCGCGCGGCGACCTCTCGCGCAAGATCACCGTGGACGTCCGGGGTGAGATTTTGGAGCTGAAGGACACCATGAATACCATGGTCGACCAGCTCAACGCCTTCGCGAGCGAAGTGACGCGCGTCGCGCGCGAGGTCGGCACCGACGGCAAGCTCGGCGGCCAGGCCCAAGTGCCCGGTGTCGCCGGCACCTGGAAGGACCTGACCGACAACGTGAACTTCATGGCCAGTAACCTCACCGGCCAGGTGCGAAACATCGCGGAGGTCGCGACCGCGATTGCGGGCGGGGATTTGAGCCGCAAAATCACGGTAAACGTGAGCGGCGAGATCTTGCAGCTGAAGGAGACCATCAACACCATGGTCGACCAGCTCAACGCTTTCGCGGGCGAGGTGACGCGCGTCGCGCGCGAGGTCGGCACCGAAGGGCGCCTCGGCGGTCAAGCGCAGGTGCCGGGCGTCGCGGGCACGTGGAAGGACCTCACGGACTCCGTGAACTCCATGGCCAATAACCTCACCGCCCAGGTGCGAAACATCGCGGAGGTGTCGACCGCGATCGCCAACGGCGACCTGTCGAAGAAGATCACGGTGGATGTCAGCGGCGAGATCTTGCAGCTGAAGCAGACGATCAACACGATGGTCGATCAGCTGAATGCCTTCGCCGGCGAAGTGACGCGCGTCGCGCGTGAAGTCGGGACCGAAGGCAAGCTCGGCGGCCAGGCGGTGGTGCGCGGCGTCGCGGGCACGTGGAAGGACCTGACCGACAACGTCAACTCCATGGCCAGCAATCTCACCGGCCAGGTGCGCAACATCGCAGAGGTCGCGACCGCGGTCGCGCAAGGCGATCTTTCCCGGAAAATCACGGTGGACGTGCAAGGCGAGATCTTGCAGCTGAAGGTCACCCTCAATACGATGGTGGACCAGCTCAACGCCTTCGCGGCGGAGGTGACGCGCGTCGCGCGCGAGGTCGGCACCGAAGGCAAGCTCGGCGGTCAAGCGGAGGTGCCCGGCGTGGCCGGTACCTGGAAGGACCTCACCGACAACGTGAACTCGATGGCCGGAAACCTCACCGGCCAGGTACGCAACATCGCGGAGGTCGCGACCGCCATCGCTGGCGGCGACTTGTCTCGCAAGATCACGGTCGACGTGCGCGGCGAGATCTTGCAGCTGAAGGAGACCATCAACACCATGGTCGACCAGCTCAACGCCTTCGCGGGGGAGGTGACGCGCGTCGCGCGCGAGGTCGGCACCGAAGGCAAGCTCGGCGGCCAAGCCCAAGTGCCAGGCGTCGCCGGCACGTGGAAGTCGCTGACCGACAGCGTGAACTTCATGGCCGGTAACCTCACCGCCCAGGTGCGCAACATCGCCGAGGTGACCACGGCCGTCGCGAAGGGCGACCTTTCCCGCAAAATCACGGTCGACGTGAAGGGCGAGATCTTGGAGCTGAAGAACACCATCAACACGATGGTGGACCAGCTGAACGCCTTCGCGAGCGAGGTGACGCGCGTCGCGCGCGAGGTCGGCACCGAAGGCAAGCTCGGCGGTCAGGCCGAAGTGCTCGGCGTCGCCGGCACGTGGAAGGACTTGACCGACAACGTCAATTCGATGGCGACGAACCTGACCAACCAGGTGCGCAACATCGCGGAGGTCGCGACGTCCATCGCCAGCGGTGACTTGTCCAAAAAGATCACGGTGGACGTCCGCGGCGAGTTGCTCGTCTTGAAGGAGACGCTCAACACGATGGTCGAGCAGCTGCGTTCCTTCGCGGGCGAAGTGACGCGCGTCGCCCGTGAGGTCGGCACCGAAGGCCGCCTGGGTGGCCAGGCCAACGTGCCCGGCGCCGCCGGTACCTGGAAGGACTTGACCGACAACGTCAACCTCCTCGCCGGCAACCTCACGACTCAGGTGCGCAACATCGCGGAGGTGACGACCGCAGTCGCTTCCGGCGATCTGTCCCGGAAGATCTCCGTCGACGCGAAGGGCGAGATTCTGGAGCTCAAAAACACCGTCAATACGATGGTGGACCAGCTGAATGCCTTCGCGAGCGAGGTGACGCGCGTCGCGCGCGAGGTCGGCACGGACGGAAAGCTCGGCGGGCAAGCCCAGGTCCCGGGCGTCGGAGGCACGTGGAAGGATCTGACCGACACCGTGAACGTCATGGCCGCCAACCTCACCGAGCAGGTGCGCGGCATCGCCAAGGTCGTCACGGCGGTCGCGAGCGGCGACCTGAAGCAGAACTTCACCATCAAGAGCAAGGGTGAGGTCGCGGCGCTGGCCGACACCATCAACAACATGACGAGCACGCTCGCGACGTTCGCGGAGCAGGTCACGACGGTGGCGCGCGAGGTCGGCGTGGAAGGTCGACTGGGCGGTCAGGCCAACGTGCCGGGCGCCGCCGGCACGTGGAAGGACCTGACCGGAAACGTGAACATGCTCGCCGCGAACTTGACCGGTCAGGTGCGCGCGATCGCGGAAGTGGCGACCGCGGTCACCAAAGGTGACCTCACCCGCTCCGTGCAAGTGGAGGCGCGCGGAGAGGTCGCGGAGCTGAAGGACAACATCAACACGATGATTGACAACCTTCGCCTCACCACCGAGCGAAATACCGAGCAAGATTGGCTGAAAACCAACCTCGCGCGCTTCACCAGCATGCTCCAGGGCCAGCGTGACCTCGTGCGCGTGGGGCAGATGCTGCTGTCCGAGCTCGCGCCCCTCGTCGGCGCGAACCAGGGCGTCATTTACCAGCGCTTCGACGACCAGGGCGCGACCTCGGGGTTGCGCTTGCTGGCGAGCTACGCGGACGACGGCAAATCGGGCCACCCCGCCCTCCTCCGCTTTGGGGACGGCCTCGTCGGTCAGTGCGCGGTCGAGCGACGGCGCATGCTCATCACGGAGCTACCGGCGGACACCATCCGCGTCGGCTCTGGCCTCTTCAGCGCGCTGCCCAAGAACGTCATCGTGCTACCGGTGCAGTTCGAAGAGCAGGTCAAAGCCGTCATCGAGCTCGCTTCACTCGGTAGCTTCACCGCCTCGCAGCTGGCGTTCCTGGATCAGCTGACGAGCAGCATCGGCATCGTGCTCAACAGCATCGAGGCCACGATGCAGACCGAAGGTTTGCTCGCGCAGTCGCAAAAGCTCGCGACAGAGCTGCAGACGCAGCAGAGCGAGCTGCAGCAAACCAACGAAGAGCTGGGCCAAAAAGCGCGCGAGCTCGCGGAGCAGAACGAGGAGGTCGAGCGCAAAAATCAGCAAATCGAGCAGGCCCGGCGCGCCCTCGAGGAGAAGGCGGAGGAGCTCGCCCTCACCTCCAAATATAAGTCCGAGTTCTTGGCGAACATGTCGCACGAGCTGCGCACGCCCCTGAACAGCATTCTCATCTTGGGCCAGCAGCTGAGCGAGAACCCGGAAGCCAATCTTTCACCGAAGCAGGTCGAGTTCGCGCGCACGATTCACAGCGCGGGCACGGATCTCCTGAACCTGATCAGCGACATCTTGGACCTGTCGAAGATCGAGTCGGGGACGGTGGCGGTGGAGCCGGCGGAGGTCTTCTTCAACAACATGCTGGAGGGCATCTCGCGGCCATTCCGCCACGACGCAGAGTCGCGCGGGCTGAGCTTCGACGTGCAGCTGGACAGCCGCTTGGGCCGGAGCTTGATCACCGATCCGAAGCGGCTGCAGCAGGTGCTCAAGAACCTGCTCTCCAACGCCTTCAAGTTCACGGAGCACGGCGGCGTTCGGCTGAACGTGTCGGCCGCCGGCGCTGGTTGGGCGCCGGAGCACCCCGTGCTGTCGCAAGCGGGCACCGTGGTCGCCTTCGAGGTTTCGGACACGGGCATCGGTATCGCGGCCGAAAAGCAGAAGATCATCTTCGAAGCGTTCCAGCAGGCCGACGCCGGCACGAGCCGCAAGTACGGCGGCACCGGCCTGGGCCTCGCCATCAGCCGCGAGCTCGCGACGCTGCTCGGTGGCGAGATTCAGTTGCGCAGCCAGCCCGGCTCCGGCAGCACCTTCACTCTCTACCTGCCGATTCGCTACCAGGGTCCATCTGCGACCGTGCGCGAAGCCAAGTCCCATCCCGAGGCGCCACGAGCGGCCGTGCTGCGCGTCGCGGACGCCACGCCCGAGCGCATTGCGGACGACCGGGCGGAGCTGCACCCGGGGGACTCGAGCCTGCTCATCGTCGAGGACGACCCGCACTACGCTCGCGTGCTGGTGGACCTAGCGCGTGACCGCGGGTTCAAGGTGCTCGTCGCCAATCGCGGTACGGAAGCGCTGGATTTGGCGCGCGAGTTCCACCCCACCGCGGTTTCGCTCGACGTGTTCTTGCCGGACATGCTCGGCTGGAGCGTGCTCAGCCACCTCAAGCAAGATCCGGAGCTGCGGCACATTCCGGTCCAGATCGTGACGCTGGACGACAACCGTCAACATGGCTTGGCGCGCGGGGCGTTCTCGTTCATCACGAAGCCAGCAACGACGGAAGGGCTGGAAGAGGCGTTCCAGCGCATTCGCGACTACTCGGCCCCCCGCCGTAAGCGCTTGCTGATCGTGGAGGACAACCACGCGGAGCTGCTCAGCATCAAGGAGCTGCTCGGGCACGACGACATCGACGTCGTCACCGCCAGCAACGGCGCAGAAGCGCTGGAGATCCTCCGCACGGACAACATCGACTGCATGGTTTTGGACCTGCGTCTCCCGGACATTTCGGGGTTGGACGTGCTGTCGCGCGTACAGGGCGAGCTCGAGCTGCCGGATTTGCCAGTGGTGGTGTTCACCGGTAAGGACCTTTCGCCCGAGCAGGAGAAGCAGCTCACGGATCTGGCTCGGAGGGTCGTGATCAAAGGCGTTGAGTCGCCGGAGCGACTGCTCGACGAGACTGCCTTGTTCTTGCACCGCGTGATCGCGGATTTGCCGCCGCATAAGCAGGCCATGCTCGAGCGCCTCCACCGGTCCGACGAAGACTTGAAAGGTCAGCAGGTGCTCGTCGTCGATGACGACGTGCGCAACATCTTCGCGCTCGGGAGCGTCTTGGAACGGCACGGCATGAAGGTCATCACCGCGCAGACCGGTCGCGAAGCCATCGCAACCCTCGAAAAGACGGCCGACATCGCGATCGTGCTCATGGACATCATGATGCCCGAGATGGACGGGTACCAAACCATGGGGCTCATCCGCCAACGTTCGGAGTTCCGACGGCTGCCCATCGTCGCGCTCACCGCCAAGGCGATGAAGGGCGACCGCGAGAAGTGTCTGGACGCCGGCGCCTCGGACTACCTCGCCAAGCCGGTGAATACGGACCAGCTACTCGCCACGCTGCGCCTGTGGCTGCACCGCTGACAAATTAAGGACCGGCGCCGCTCGAGGGGGATGAGCGAGCGGCGCCGGTCGGAGTTAGGGACTCGGAGCCGCGTGAGGGATGGCACGCGGCGCCGGTCGGAGTTAGGGACTCGGCGTCGCGTGAGGGATGGCACGCAGCGCCGGTCGGAGACTTTGTCCCGCCCCTGGCTTCGAGGCGGTGACCTGCCCTTCCCTTATGCGCGCGCCGTGCCAAGCACGAAACGCCAGGATCCACGAAAAAGCCAGCGAGTGAACCGTCCGGTTTCCTGGAATCGATTCCGGGTTCTCGGACTTTGTAGCCACCTGGAGCAGGGCCCACCGGTCCGAACCGCAGTCAGGCACCTACATGAGCCCGCCGGGCGTCTCGAGGCGGAACTTCATCACGTCCCAGAACGAGCAGCCCGAGGCATCGCCACGCCGAGTCCCGGTCGAGAAACCGAGCACGGCTCGGCCCGGCTCGTGACGCAGATCCACCCACCTCCTCCGGCACTGCACTTCGAGGCTTTAACACCGCGCGGGATCCGCGCTAAAAAGTCCCGCCACGTAGGAGACTTTCATGCGCTTCATCGTCATGCACAAGGTCGACGCCGCCATGGAAGCCGGCGCGCCGCCGAACCAGGACATCGTCAGCAACATGGGGGCGCTCGTGCAAGGAAGCTTGCGAGAGGGCGTATTCCTCAACGGCGCGGGGCTGCATCGGAGCGCCCGACGCGTGAAGGTGCAAGCAGCCACCGGCGGCGCCGAGCCCCACGCGAAGCCGGGCCCGTACCAGGGCGAGAACGAGCTCGTCGCCTCCTTCGTCATGATCAGCGCGCGCTCCCTGGACGCAGCCGTCGGCCACGCTGAGACGCTGGCGAGCTCCCTTGGGGGCGCGGAGGTAGAGGTTGGCCCCGTCGTCGAGCCTTGGGACCTCGGGATGATGACCAAGCCGAACGCCGCGCCCGAGCGCTTCCTGCTCCTGTGCAAATCGACGGCCGCGGACGAGGCGGGCGATACGGGAGCCCACCACGCTGCCGCTGCCCGTGCGTTGTCGGAGCGCCTCGGAGACGATGGCGCCGTGCTCGCCGCCGAGAGCCTCGCGCCGAGCGCGAAGGGCTCACGCCTCGCTTCGGCTCCGAAGGGCCAGCGACTTTGGGTGGACGGTCCCTTCGCGGAGTCCAAGGAGCTCATCGCCGGGTTCTCGCTGCTCCAGCTGCCGAGCAAGGCCGAGGCGCTGGCTTGGGCCGACCGCTACGCGGCCATCCTCGGCGAAAACGAGGTGGACGTCCGTGAGCTGAACGAGCCTTGAAAAGATGTCCGGCGCCGCGCGCGTCGAACGTCAGTAAGCCACCATGAGTGATTTCGTATTTTTGCTGAGGAGCAGCGAAACGGACTTCCAGGAGGCGATGGGCACGCCCGAACGCGCCCAGAAGAGCCTGGAGGCCTGGCTCGCGTGGATTGGGCAGCTGGAGAGCGCGGGCCACCTCCAGAGCCCCGGGCTACCGCTGGAGCGCAGCGGCAAGAGCGTGCGCGGCAAGGACTTGGAGGTGACCGACGGTCCCTTCGCGGAAGCCAAGGACATGGTGCTCGGGTTCATCGTCATCCGCGCGCGCGACTTGGACGACGCGGTGAGGATTGCGAAGGGTTGCCCGATCGTGCTCGGCGGGGGCGCGGTCGAGGTGCGGCCGGTCATGCCCGGACCTACTGGATAACTTTTTCGTGACCTGTCCGGTGGCGCCCGGCTCGCACGTCATCCAACCGAAGGAGACGCACCATGACCGAGCGACGCATCGTGATGTTCAATCAAGTTTCTGCAGACGGTTTCTTTTCGGACTCGTCCGGCGCATTGGACTGGGTGGTCAATGATCCGGACGTACACCGCAGAGCCGTGGCCCGCATGCCGGAAACGGGCGGCATACTCTTCGGGCGACGAACCTACGAAAACTTCGCCGCCTTCTGGCCCGGTGCGCTCGCGGACCTGCAAAAAGCCGGTCCGCACGGGGAAAATAAGGCCGATCCTGCGTTCGCGGCCATGGCCCACTGGCTGAACGACACCAAGAAGCTCGTCGCCTCGCGAACGCTCACGCGCGTAGACTGGAACAACACGGAAGTGATGCCCGAGCTGAATGTTCAGGTCGTGCGCGCGCTCAAGAAGCAGCCGGGAAAAGACATTCTGATTTTCGGGAGCGGAACGGTCGTGAGCCAACTGAGCGAAGCGCAGCTGATCGACGAGTACCGCTTCGTTGTGTGTCCGGTGTTGCTCGGCTCCGGGCAGTCACTGCTGCGGAGCGTGAGCCTGCGGCTGAAGCTCGACCTGAAGGAAGCGTTGGCGCTACCGTCGGGCAACGTGCTCGTCACCTACGAGCCCAAAAGGTAACGGAGCGGTGGAGCTCGCCGAGCACTTCTTCCGGCACGAGTCGGGCCGGCTGGTAGCGGCCCTCACTCGGGTTTTCGGAGTGCATCGGCTCGCCCTCGCGGAGGACGTCGCACAGCACGCCTTTTGCCGAGCACTGGAGGTGTGGAGGCTGCGCGGAGTGCCGGAAAACCCCAGCGCGTGGCTCCTCACCACCGCCAAGAACCGCGCCCTCGACCTGCTTCGACGCGAGCGCACCGAAAGCGTTTTTGCGGCCGAGCTCGACCGTCACTTCCGCAGCGACGCCGAGCTCGCCTCCGCGCTGGAAGAAGCTTTCTCCGCGGGCTCGATCCGCGACGAGCAGCTTCGCATGATGTTCTCCTGCTGCCCGCCGAGCGTGCCTGCCGTCACCCAGCTCACGCTGATCTTGAACGTGCTCTGCGGCTTCGGCGCGGCGGAGATCAGCGGCGCTCTGCTCGTCAGCCGCGCCGCCATGGAGAAGCGCATCACGCGCGGCAAACGCGCGCTTTCAAGTAAGGGCGAGCTCTTCAACCTGAGCGACGCCGAGTTCGAAGCTCGACTCGGCACCGTGCGACGCGCGCTGTACCTGCTGTTCAACGAGGGCTACCACGGCGCCTCCGCCACGACCGCGGTGCGGCCCGAGCTATGCGAGGAAGCGATTCGACTCACGGCCCTGCTCTGCGAGCACCCTCCGAGCGCAACCCCCACCACCCAAGCGCTTCTATCGCTCATGTGCCTGAACGCGGCGCGGCTCCCGGCGCGGCTCTCCGCCGACGGCGCGCTGTTGCCGTGGTCGGAGCAAGACCGTTCCGCTTGGGACACGCACTTGCTGGCGGAGGGCTTACGGCGCTTCGAGCTCTCCGCCGCCGGCCAGCACGTCAGCCCGTTCCATCTAGAGGCCGCGATCGCCGTCAGCCACGCGAGCGCCGTCAGCCACGAGCAGACGAACTGGGCCGGTATCGTCGCGCTATATGACCGTTTGCTCCACCTCGCGCCCTCGCCGGTCGCCGCGTTAGGCCGAGCCATGGCGCTCGCGGAGCGAGATGGCCCCGCGCGCGGTCTAAGCGAGCTCTGCGACTTGGAAGGCAGCGAACGACTCGTTTCCTCGCCATTCCACGCGGCGGCCCTTGGAGAGCTTTCGCTTCGCCTTGGTGACTTGACCGCGGCGAGCGAGCACTTTCGCGTCGCGCTCTCTCGCGCCCGAAACGACGTGGAGCGAAGCTACCTACGCCAGCGCCTCGCGCGTTCGGGTCACTGACGGCAGCGCCTTGACCCTCTCGATGCGTAGACATGTTCACGTCGATGAAGATCGAGAGGTAACGGCCGATGAGATCCAGTCGGGGAAGTGGCTTCGTCCCGCGCCCGAGGGTGACGAAACGACGTCGGGCCGAGAAAAGCTTCGTCCGGCGCGGGCGCACCGACTAAGTTTCTGGCAGTGAAGAGAGCAATTTCGGACAGCGCCACGATTCGCCGTGCGACGCCCGCGGACATTCCGAGCATGGCCGAATTTCTGAGTCGTGCCTTCGCAGATGACCCCTTTTACGATTGGCTGCTCCCCCCTGCCCCACGTCGCGAAGCGGCGTCTCGCGGCTTCTTTCAGCTGCTGCTCCGCCACTTGTCGGACCAGCTGAGCGAAACGTACACGACCTCGGACCTCACCGGCAGCGCGCTGTGGCTCGCGCCGGGTAAGCACCAGCTGTCGTGGTGGCAACAGCTCCGCCTGATTCCGAGCTTCACCGCGGCGGTCGGGCTCGGTGGCATTCCGCGCGGCCTGCGCATCATCGCTCACATGGACGCGCTGCACACGAGCGTGACCACAGGCCCTCACTACACGCTCTCGCTCCTCGGCGTGGAGCCGAGCGCCCAGCGCCGAGGCCTCGGGCACCGACTGGTGCAGCCTATCTTGGAGCGCTGCGACCAGGAGCGCCTCCCGGCGTACGTCGACACGGCCAAAGCCCATAACGTCGCTTTTTACGAGCGCCTCGGCTTCGAGCTGCGGCTGGTGAGCGAGCACTCGGAATTTCCGACGTTCTGGTGCCTGACCCGAGCGCCGCGCTGAGCGGAGACTTCATTTGGGAGGCGGGGTGGAGTAATCCCTGCGGCTATGGCTATCGCGAAGAAGAAGAAAAAGACGGCCGCTGCCGCAGCTAAGAAGAAGAGCGCTCCGAAAGTGACGAGCTCGAAGCGGGCGTCACCACCCACGGCCGCTTCGGAGCTGAAGAAAGTCGCGTTCACGCTCTTCCCGGTGGAAGATGCTGCGCGTGCGCGGCGCTTCTACGAACGCGTGCTCGGTTTGAAGCGCGGCCTGGCGTCGCCGGACGGCGTATGGACCGAGTACGACTTGCCGGGCGGAGGTTGCCTCGCGTTGTTCCTGCATCCTGACCCGAGCCAGCGAAAGCCGGCGGGAGGAGGAGGCATCGCCTTCGAAGTGAGCGATTTAGACGCGCTCAACCGCCGGTTGAAGAAGGCTTCAGTTACGTACCACGGCGACGTGGTGCGAGGACCGCATTGTCGCATGTCGAACATCACCGACAGCGAGGGTAACCCCATCATTTTGCACCAGCTCGATCACTAGGGTGCAGGCAGCTCCGCGCTCTCCGCGGCGCTAGCGTGCCGGAGCGCGACCGGCCCGTGGCGAACGACGTGGTCGACGAAGGCTCGTACTGCGGGCGCCATCAGCTTTCGCTCCCGATACACGACGGAGACAGCTCCTTCCAAGCGCAGGGCCTGCGGTAGCACGCGGGTCAGCTCCCCCCGAGCCAGCGGCGTCGCGACGAGCGTCGCGGGCAGGTACGCGATCCCCAGGCCACGCAGCGCGAACCGCAACACCAAGTGGGGGTCGTTCGTGAAGACCGTGCCCGCGAGCTTGGTCCGGCTCTTTCCGGCATGCCAATGCGTCTGCGCGGTGCCGTCACCGCTGAGGCCCATGAGGCAGCGGTGCTCGGGCAGGTCTGCCAGCGTCGCAGGCGTTCCGTGCGTGGCGAGGTAGCTCGGCGCCGCGACGCCTACCAGCCTCACTCGAGTCAGGGTGCGCGCGACGAGCCCCGGGGCGAGCGCGCTGCTGGCACGAATCGCCACGTCATACGGCTCCCGGCGCAAGTCCACGACTCGGTTCGCGACGTGCAAGAGGAGCTGGATGGTCGGGTGCTGACGCGCAAAGTCCGCAAGCAGCTCCGGCAAACCACTGCCCGTCATGGGCGGCATCGTCACCCGCACCCGGCCGCTCGGAGTCGCGCTCCTGGGACGCACGCTGGATTCGGCCGCGCGCGCGGCGTCCAGCACGAGCTCGGCGTGGCGATGGAACGTCCGCCCCGCCTCCGTGAGCGTCATGCTGCGCGTGGTCCGCTGCAGGAGCCGGGCGCCGATTCGTTCCTCCAACGCCGCGAGCTTGCGGCTCACCGTGGCCCGCGGCACCCCGAGCTCCCCCGCCGCGCGTGAAACGGAGCTCGCGGCGACGACCTTGATGAAGATGAGCAGCTCGTCCGTCTCTAGCATTGGGATCAATTATGAGAATATGTTTCTCATTCGTCCAATCTACTCACGAACGAGGCACGGCCTCATGCCGTGTTCATGAAGATCATTCTCTGGGCCACCCTCACCGCCAACGGTAACTACGCTCGCTCGACCCCCGCGCACCCGCCCAAGCCGGAGGCGCTCGCGGACTTCGCGGCTCAGGTCGGGGCAATCGGCAATTTCATCGTGGGCCGCCAAACTTTCCAGGAGTTCCAGAGTCAGCCCCGGCGTTCGGCGGAAGACGCGGGCGCGACCTTCGCGCGTGCGGATATCGTGGTCGTTTCGCGCTCAGGGGAGGTAAAAGGGCCGACGGTGGTGGGCTCCGCGCAAGCCGCGGTCGCTCACCTGCGCGAACGCGGCCACGCCGCCGCGCTCCTCGCTGGTGGCGAGCAGCTGCACAACGCGTTCCTGGCCGAGGGGTTGGTGGACGAGCTGTGCCTCAACGTCGCCCCTGTTTTGGAAGATGCGGGCTTGCGCTTGCACCTGCCGCCAGGCGGGTTCGCGTCGCTGCGCCTGCTCGCGTCGAGAGATCTGGGCGGCGGCGTGCTGCAGCTGCGCTACGCGCTCGCGCCGACGCCGCGATCCGGCGCCATCGCTTGACGGTGCGCGCGTCGCGACTATAGTGAACCACGTGGTTCAGTTTCAGCACCGGCTGGATTCGGCTTTCGGCGCGCTGTCCGACGCGACACGTCGAGGCATTTTGGAGCGCCTTGGTCGGGGCGACGCGAGCATCAGTGAGCTGGCGAGCGCCTTCGATATGACGCTGACGGGCATGAAGAAGCACGTGCTCATCCTGGAGGAAGCGCGGCTCGTCAGCACCAAAAAGGCGGGGAGAGTGCGAACCTGCTCGCTCGGCCCGCGCCGTCTGGAAGAAGAAGCCGCGTTCATCGATCACTACCAACGAATGCTGGAAGCCCGCCTGGATTCGCTGGGCGCCTTCCTGCAGCGAACGAAGGGAGCCAAGTCATGACCCGAGAGGTACGCACCGAGCGCGTCTTCGAAGCTTCACGCGAGCGCGTGTGGCAGGCGCTCACGGAGCCGGCGCTGCTGACCCAGTGGTGGGGCCGAGGCAACCGCGTGGTGGTCGAGCGGTTCGAGCTTTACCGGGGTGGGCACTGGCGCTTCGTGGAGCACGCGGATGACGGCGTGCACGGTTTCGAGGGCAGATTTAGCGAGGTTCAGGGGCCCGAGCGCTTGGTCCAGACCTTCGATTGGGACGGCGCTCCCGGCCACCCCATCGTCACGACGACGACCCTAGAAAGCTTGGGCCCGGAGCGGACCAAGCTCGTCACCGTGTCCCTCTTCTTCACCGAAGAAGACCGCGACGCCATGGTGCAGAGCGGCATGGCCGAAGGGCAGGAGCAGAGCTACCGCGCGCTCGACGAGCTTCTGGCCGCACATCGTGCCGGCCCGCCAAGCGGAGCGCTCGCGAGCCTGGGTTCGACCGGGGACGAGCATGAGCTATGCGCGCTCGTGGAACGCTGGGCATGCGCGGTACGCGACGGGGACCTGGAAAGCGTGCTCGAGCCGCACACGGAGGACGTCCTCCTGTTCGACGTCGCGGGAGCGCTTCAGCACCGAGGCTCGAGCGAGTATCGACGAGCTTGGGCGCCCTTCTTGGACGGCGGCCCCCACCAGCGGTTCGAGCTCGGCGAGCTCCGGCTCCACGTGGCAGAAAACGTGGCGTTCGCGCATGCGCTCCTGGGTATCGAACCGGGTCGAGAGTTCGCCGTGCGTCTTACCCTCGGCTTCGTCAAGCAGCGGGGCGTTTGGAAGATCGCGCACGAGCATCATTCATCTCCGGTGTGACGGTGCCTGGCTAGCGAGGGTCCTCAGAGTCAGAGCCGAGCTTCGTTCGCTTTGGTTTTGCGCTCGAACGCATCCCGCGCTCGCAACACCTCCGCGCGATGCTGGCCCGCCCACATCGCCAGCTGCGTGACCGGCGCCAGCAAGGTTTGACCGAGCCGCGTGAGCTCGTAGTCCACCCGCGGCGGGTTGGTTGGGTACACGGTGCGTTTCACGAGCCCGTCGCGCTCCAACCCCCGCAACGTGAGCGTCAGCATGCGTTGGGAGATACCGTCGACGCTGCGCTTCAAATCGCTGAACCGAAGCGGCCCTTCCCCCAAGTTGACGACGAGGAGCACGCTCCACTTGTCCCCGACCAGACTCAAGATGTCGCGCATGGCCGCGCATTCCTCGGCGTAGCGCTTCGTGAGCTTGCCGTTACTTAGTAACTTCAATGTGCCTCCTTGTGGGTTGACCCGGCGGTATGCAAGTAAGTGATCGTCACCAACGGTAACTAGAAGCCAGAAAGTAACCTGATTTTGCGCTCTAAATCGCACGATTTGCGGCTCGGCTACGCCCTATGGATCGCCCAGGGCCTGCTCGGCCTGCTTTTCTTCGGCACCGGCGTGTGGAAACTACTCACCCCCATCCCCCAGCTCGCGCAGATGATTCCATGGGCGGGGCAGGTCACGCCTTCGTTTCTCTACTTCACCGCGCTGTTCGACTTGCTGGGCGGTGTAGGCATAGTCCTGCCGTCGCTCGCGCGGATCCGGCCCGGCCTCACGGTGCTGGCCGCGTTAGGCTGCGCGGCGTTGCAAGCTTGTGCGATCGTCTTTCACCTCTCGCGCGGTGAGGGCGCCAACACCCCGTTTAACTTCGTGCTCCTTGCGCTTGCGCTGTTCGTGGCATGGGGTCGCCGCTACCGGGCGCCGGTGCCCGCGCGCCGCTGAGGCGGGGCTGCGGCGATCGGTCAGGCGCCGCTCGTGCGCGACGCGCGCCAGCTCGCGGGAGTCGCGCCATGATTCCGGCGGAACATGCGGATGAAGTGCGTGACGTCCGCGTACCCGACTCGCTCGGAAATGGCGTCAACGCGCTCGTCCGAATGCAGGAGGAGCCGGCGGGCCTCTGCCATCCGCCCGCTCACGATCCACTCTCCAGCACTGCGCCCGGTGGCCTGCGAGAGCGCTGCGGTCACGTACGTTGGGCTCCGGCCCACCGCGGCGGCCACATCGCGGAGCGAGAGGGGGCGCAGGCAATTGCGCTCGATATAGCGAAGGCTATCGACCACCACGCCTCCACCCACCCCCGCGCGGACTTCGCCCGGGGCGCGGGCGCGCTCCACCTCGGCCAAGATGAGGGTGAGCAAGCTGGAGCGTACCGCTTGCTCCGCTGCGCTCGGCCTCCTGCTCGGCGCGTGGGTGAGCTGCTCGAGCTCGCGAAATAGGCCTTCCAAGAAACCGTGACGCGCGGTTGCAATGCGCACCACCGGCGCGGCGCCGTCACGCACGCGTTCCAGCGGCTCCAGCAGCGAGACGGCCCCTTCCGTCGCGAAGCAAGGCGCGCAAAAGCCGACCCCCCAGTACTCCGAGCGCCGCATTTCCAAGAGCCGATGCGCTCGGCCGGGAGGTACGAGCAGCGCGTCCCCGGCGGAGAGTGCCCACTCGCCGCTCTGCTCCACGCGCGAGCGCCCTCCGGTGACGAGCATCACCACCGCGTAGTCGTGCGTGGCGGCGCGGGCCCGCGGCGTGGCGCGATCCGCCGGCCCCGCGTGCTCCGCCACGATCGGCAAGCCACCGCCGAGGAAGCTTTCGCTGGCTATGGGGTGCGCGGACCGCATGAGTGACGGTACCACGCGAGCCGCGCCGCCGCCGGTCAGCCTTTGCGCGCCGTCACGAGCCAGGTCGCGGCCGGGAGCACGACGCCCGAGGGGCCGTAGTGCGGCTCGAAAGCGGCTCGAATCGCGTCCCACACCTGGGCACGCACGTGCGGCTCGAGTGGCGTTCGGAGTCGACCGAGCGGTCCAAACTCGAAAGCCTGCTCGACCGCGCCTTCGAGGTCGCGGCGACCGGCGAAAACCATGTGGGTGTCTTGGGGTTCGATGCTGACGTCGCAGAATCCGGCGCGCTCGAGGACGTTCGCCAAGTGCTCGCGCTGCGCAAACGCGAACGGCCCTGGCTCGCCGGGTTTCGGCGACTCCGGCCTCTCCTGAAGGAACGGCATGGCGGCTCGAGCCGGCAACGTGAAGGACGGATTTTCGTCTTGCGAGCGCCAGCAGACGAAGCCGAGCTTGCCCGTGGTCCGCAAGGCGACGCGCAGATTGGAGAATGCCGCGACCGGATCCGCGAAGAACATGACTCCAAAGCGCGAAAACACGGCGTCGAACCGCTCGGGCTCGAAAGCAAAGGTTTGCGCGTCCGCGAGCTGGAAGCGCAACCCGGCAACGCCCTGTGCGCGCTGTCGGGCGCGAGCGAGGAGCGGTGCGGAGATGTCCACCCCCAGCACCTCCCCTGGCCGCACACGCTCGGTGAGGGAGAGGGACGTCGCGCCGGCGCCGCAGCCCACGTCCAGCACGTGCGCTCCGGCCCGAAGCGCGAGCGCGGTCTCCACCGCGACTCCGAACGGGGCGAGCTCCGCGTCCAGATCCTCCTGCATCGCCACCCAGCGCGGGCCGCCGATCTCGTTCCAGTACGTCGCTTGCTCTGGGTTGGCTTGTCTTTGGCTCATTGGTCAGCGTTCTCCGCTCGTCACCAGCTCCGACGTCAGCTCCATGTTGATCACGGTGGCCGCTTGGGTCGCGGCGGCGGCGGCGAGGATGGCGCCCTGCATCCGCGTCGCCAAGTCGCCGGCCGCGTACACGCCGGGCCGCGACGTTTCGCGCGTCATCGGGTCGACGCGCACGAAGCCGTCGTCGTCCAACGCGACGCCGAGGCCGCGTACCAGCTCCACCTGCTGCTGCGCGGGATGCAAGAAGAGGGCGTCGCAAGGCACCGCGCTGCCGTCCGCCAAACGTACCGTCTCGAGCTTCTTACCTTGCCCCGTGAGGCCCGTCACCGGCTGTGTCTCGAGCCGTATGCCCGCGTCCCGCAAGCTCTCGCGCGCGGCTTCGGGCACGTCCGCAAAGCCGTTCGTGAACACGACGACGTCGCGCGTCCAGCCGCGCAGCAGAAGCGCGAATAGCTTGAAGTGATGCGGCTCGAACGCGCGCACGAAGTAGCCGAAGCGAAGGTCCCGGATCTCCCAGCCGTGACAGTACGGGCATTGGAAGATGGTGTGGCCCCACATTTCCCGGAACCCAGGGATGTCCGGCAGCTCGTCGATCATGCCCGTACAGAGCAGCACGCGCCGCGCCTGCACGCTGCCGCCCTCGAGCGCGACATCGAACGATCCGCGCGTTCCCGTGATCCCGGCGACGCGTGCGCTCCGCACGACCACGTTCGGATACTGGGCCAGCTGCTCTCGCCCGAGCGCCCGAAACTCTTCCGGCGGCGTGCCGTCTCGCGTGACGAAGTTGTGAATGTGGGTCGCGGCGGCGTTGCGTCGCGGACCGGAGTCGCAGAGGAGCACCCGCTTGCGCCCCCGGCCGAGCGCCAACGCAGCCGAGAGACCACCAGGGCCGCCTCCCACGATCACGACGTCGTACCGGTCTTCGCTGTTCATGACTCCTTCGTAGCGCCGGTACGAGCGGCTGGGGAGGGCGCGGTTTTCGACGCGATCGGCTCCGCCTTCGATCGCGCGGCCTCCCCCCCGCCGCGCGTCCACGCGTCCGGCCTCTTCAGTAAGGCTTGTCCCCTGCCTCCATCACGAAATTGGAGGGCGGCGCCTGCACGCCGTTCACCCGCGTGCCGCCGTTGTGAATGCTCGCGAACATCGGCTGCATGCTCTGCGGAAAGCCGAAGACGGGCTGCGTGAGCTCGTTCAATTTGGCCCGCTGCTCGGCGCTCAAGACGAGGTCCAGCGCCTTGACGTTGTCTTCCAGCTGCGTGAGCCGACGTGCGCCGATGATGGTCGACGTCACGCCGGGTTGCCCCTGCACCCACGCGAGCGCGACGCGCGCGGGCGTGCTGTCCAGCGCCTGCGCGACGCGTGTCAGCTCCTCCACGACGTCGTAGGCCTTGTCGCTCAGCGCCCATTGCACGAACACGCGGTCTGCCTTCTGTTCGGCCGCGTTTTGACGCGTGTATTTCCCGCTCAGGACGCCGCTCTTCAACGGCGACCACGGCGTGATGCCGAGCCCCAGCTCGAGCGCCATCGGCACGAGCTCTTGCTCGACGCTGCGCTCGAGAAGCGAATACTCGATCTGTAGCCCCACGAATTCGGGCCAGCCGCGGAAATGCGCCATCACGTTCGCCTGCGCGACCTTCCAAGCCGGCGTGTCCGAGACGCCGATGTAGCGAACCTTGCCCGCACGCACGAGATCCGAAAGCGCGGCCATGGTCTCGTCGATGGGCGTGTGCAGATCCCAGTTGTGGAGCCAATACAGGTCGATGTAGTCGGTCTGCAATCGCCGGAGCGAGTTCTCACAAGCCGAGACGATCGCCTTTCGGCTCGAGCCGCCCGCGTTCGGGTCGCCGGGGTAGAGGTTGCCGCTGAACTTCGTGGCCAGCACCAAGCGGTCACGCCGGGCGGGGTGACGGCCAAGGTGGTCGCCGATGATTTTCTCTGAGTGGCTCTTCGTGTAAAAGTTGGCGGTGTCGATGAAGTTGCCGCCCAGCTCCAGGTAGCGGTCCATGATTTGCTGGGACTCTTCGACGCTGGAGCCCCAGCCGAGGTCCTCACCGAAGGTCATGGCCCCGAGGCAGAAGGGGCTGACGCGGAGGCCGGAACGGCCGAGGGTGATGTAGTGGTCGAGGGACATGATTTGCTTCCTTGTTCCGGGCTAATTGGTTCAATGTGTGCTTAGTTTAAGTTGGAACTACTTTGGGTTGGAGCCTCTCAACCGCAAGCCCCCATGGCGAAGATTGACGCTGCGAAAATCTGGTCGCTCAACTACCGGCTGCTGCTCTCCGTCATCACGAGCGTCACCCCCGCTCTCGGGAAGCTCGGCTTGGATTCGAAAGAGCTCTTCGTGCTCGCGGAGGTGGACGAACACCCCTACCCCGCGGAGCTTGCGGCCAAGCTGTGCATGCCGCGGCCGACGATCACCACCAACGTCAAGCGCCTGGAAGCAGCCGGCTTCCTGCGACGCGAAATAGACACGGAGGATCTGCGGCGGCATCGCCTCCTGCTCACCCCGTCCGGACGTAAGGCAATGAACACGGGCGTGGCGCTGCTCTCGGAGGCGTTCGGCGCGCGGCTTTCACGCCTCAGCGCCGCGCAACAATCCGAGCTGAATCACCTCCTCGAAGAGCTCGAATGAGTCCGCTGCAACGGGCAAAGGCGCGCCCCGCCGTCGCCCCACGTCGCGTGGCTCCGGCGCTGTCGCGTCCATGCGCACGAAAACGGACCGGCACAGACAGCGCAGACCGTGCCAGCCCTCGCCATTCCAGCCGGCCGATTTCGTAATCCCCGGTTGATTTTCGGCAGGTTGCCCTTGACCTGCTCAGCTCCGCGGGTACTCTGCGCCCCACCAATTCCGACTTAGCTCAGTTGGTAGAGCAGGCGGCTGTTAACCGCCGGGTCCAAGGTTCGAGTCCTTGAGTCGGAGCAAAGAAGCCTCGAGGCAAACGCCTCGGGGCTTCGTCTTTTTGCGCGGAAGATCGAGGGTTCGCCCGCTGCGCGCGTGGAGGAGCTGCGCTCGCTGAGAACGGCGCGCGAGCGCGTCGAGGGGCTCGTCGAACGCTTCCCTCGCTCTCTCTCCCGTCCCGTGGGGAGAGAGAGACGGAGAGGCGTTTAACAGCCGTACCCGGTCGTTAACTCTCGGCCCCGTCGGCGAGCGGCTTCGCGGCGCTGACGGCGGTCGAGCTGTTGCTCATCGGGGCGAACGCTCGCGAGGAGCCTGTGAACGGGCCAAGTGCGGCGGCCTCGCGAACCGATCGCGCGTCGGCGTGGTCTTGGGCGGCGGCGCCGCTGTTAACCGTCGGGGCGCAACGTCCAGGGCCCATCCTTCGTCACACCTCGGCGCGGTCGCGAGCGGCGATCGTTTCGCCGGCGACCTGCGCCGTCGAGCGCGGCTTGGTCGTCGGCGCGCACCTCGCGAGGATCACCTTCCAGCCGTTCCGCGCGCTCGCCGCCTGCGCGACGAATGTTTGCCACCTCGGCGGGGTCGACGCGCTCATCCGAGATACGGCGCTCCAAGCTGTACTCGACCGGCAGCGCCCGGCGCTCTGCCGGACTCTTCGGGCCGGCCACGATGCGCGCGTAGGCTTCGCACGAGTAGGCGAACGTCTCCCGCTGCCGGTACTCGATATCGAGCAGCCACTCCTTCGTGCGCGTCTCGCGCACGCCAATCGTTCGTCTCTTGCAGTCGTGGAAGATGTGCGCGGCCTCGTGGACGATGAAGTCGGCGAATGGGTCGTCCTCGGCGAAGCAGTCCGGGGAGACGTAGCAGGTCGTCTCCTCGCTGATGCCAACCACGCGGGGCGCGTCAGGGCCCAGAAGCTCGGCGCCGACGCTCAGCAGGTGGAGGTTCGCGAGGTCCCAAGCCGAACGATCCCGCCCGTGGCTCAGGATGATCGACTCGATGGTGTCGCTCGTGACGTAGACGACGCACTTCTCGAGCGTCGCGAGGACGACGTCCTGCTCGGCCTTCGGGAAAAGTCCGCGAGCCACCGGCTCGACCTTCGCGCGCGTGAACGGGCGCCGACGTTGTCGGGCACTGCCTCTTGCGTCCGTCCCTTCGCGAGCCGTCGGACCTCATCGAGCAGCGCACCACGGATGTCGGCGTGCTGTCGTCGCTCGCGCTCCACGAAGTCACCGAACCACGGGCCGCCCATCATGTCGGCGTCGCCGGTGCGGAGGTACCGCACCATCTCACCGGCGACGGTCGGAGAGGGCACCCTGATTGTCACGCTGCCTCACCGTCGTCCTCGTCGTCCTCCGCGTCTTCGGCGACAACATCGACCGCGACGACCGACGCCTTGCCCATCGCACGCTCGACGATGGCGAGAAGTGCCGCCTTTCGTGCTGCGTAGAACTCTTTAAACGAGTCTCCGCGTAGCGACGCCGGGGCGATGACGTGGCTCTTCAGGATGTCGTCCATCTCCGCATTCGTGAGCTTCACCTGCGGCTCGCTTTGGAGCTGCGCGAGGTACTTCGACGGGGCGCTTCCGCCGATCTTGCGGTTCGCCTTGTAGGAGATGGCCGTCTTGTTGACGATCGCGTTGTAGACGCGCGGCGGGATGTCGCTGTCCTCGCACCACTTCCTCGGGAAGATGTGGTGGATGTCGAGTTTCACATCGTCGAGATCAAGATCGATCATCCGCGCCTTCCAGAAGAAGTCGCGCGCGCCCTCACGCTGGAGCAGCACGTAGAGCCCGCGGTACGCGGCGCTCGTGCGTGAACGAAGCGTGTCGAGGCGGTTGGGGTTGAAGCCCGCAGCTTGGACCGTCGCGGGCTCCGGCGCCGACGGCTCGTTCACCCAAGCGAGGAGTTGCTGCACGTCGAGCGCGATGCGCGTCTCGACGGCGCCGCCGTAGAGCTCTCCGAGGACGCCAGACCAGAACCAGCGCGCGAGCTTCGTCTTGATCTGCGGCTCGAGCCATCGCTCGCCGAGATGCGCGAGCACGGAAGCGAGCGGCGTGAGCTGCGTGCGGTACGGAAGGAACTTCGGGTGGTGGAAGCCCTCGCTGCGCAAGAAGCGCTCGGCCTGCTCGTAGCCATGGCTCAAAGGCTCGGCCCACTTGCCAAACGCGGTGAGCGGCATCTCGAGGACGTGCTCTCGCTTGGCCGTGACGCCCGTGGCCTCTTTGCCGGACCGACCCGCGGCGAGGTCCTGCGTTCGCTTCTCGAACGAGTGCAGCAGCGACACCCCCTGCAGGAAGTCGGTGGGCTGGAGGTCGCGCAGCAGCGGCTTCTTGCTAAGCCGAGCGTGGCGCCCGCTCTTGCCCCGCCCCCCGAACCAGTCGTCACGAAGATTGAAGCCCTCGGCGGCCCACGTCGCGGTGATCAGCTCGAAGACCGAGAGCGGGACGCCGCCCGTGTTCACCTTCTCGAACACGAGGCAGACGGCCTCCTTCGAGGTCTCCTTCTTCAAGCTGATGACCGGCAGCGCGTAGTTTCGGAACGGCTCGACCACCAGCTTTCGGAACTTCATGAACCGCGCGAGCTTCGCGGGCGCGAACTCCGAGAGAGCCTGCTCCCAGTCGTCCGAGTTCAAGATCTGGCTACACGGGAAGTGGAAGCGCTCGACCTCCTTCTCGCGGCTCGTCAGGTCGAGGGTCACCTCGCGGCCGAAGTTCTCGCGCTGGGTGCGCTGCTCGTCGACGGCGACGATCGCGTCTCCCAAAGACTCGGGGCCGCCTTGGAGCGCCTTCTCGATGTCGAAGTAGTAGTGCCTTTTGAGCTCGCGCTTCTTCGCGTCGCGGGTCGCGACCGGCTTGTCGGACTTCAAGACCTGCGTGAGCGACGTGAGCCGTTGCTGCCCGTCGAGAATCAGCTCTTCGGGATTCGTGTTGGGCGGCAGCTCGACTCCCTCGACCGGGCGCACTTGGAACCGGGTCTCGCCGCCCGTCTCGAGGAGCATCACGGCGCCGATCGGGAACGAGCGAGCGATGCTCACGAGCAGCGACTGGATGTGCTCGTCGTCCCAGACCCAGCCGCGCTGGAAGTCGGGGAGCTGGAGTTTGCCCTTCACCACCTTCGAGAGGAGGTCGCTGAGCAGGGTCTTGGTCGAGTCGAAGGTAGACATGGGCACCGAGCGCGGGCAAGCCGCCGCTAGTATGCGAGGGTATCCCACCCCTCGCTCCGGGGACACGGGCACGTTCGCTACCGCGCGCCTCCGCGAGGATTGGCGTACTCTGTGCTTCAGCCTCCGCGCGGTCGGGAATGATGCGCCAGACCCGGCTAGTAAACTCCGCGGCGACGTTACCGTCGGCGGCGCGCGTCGCGACAGGCCATCAATTCATCAACGGCCGAAGAGCTCTGGGAGCTGTTCAGTGAGAACAGTCCATCTCAATTGTCTGTTACGGGACAAGTAGTGTCCCTCCCCTCGGCGATGGAGGTGCCGCACTTTGAATTTGTAGATCGCGCACGTGTTTCCCAAAATCTCTTCGGTCGATGTGATGCACTGACCGATCGGCAGTTTGGGTTCCTTGCGGCGCCGTGGCTCCTACACGCTCCTGGGCTGCAAGCTCGGGAATTTCGCAGGCTGCCTTCGATGCCGCGATTCGTAGGCGGGACACTGAGTGGCTAAGCAGCGCGTGCGGAGACAAATTGCCGCTTTCCGCGACGACATCGAACCCTGGCTAGACTTGCCAGCTGTTCATGGTCGTTCTTAGCCTAAGCTAGACCGAAGTGGTCACAGAGACCCAGCGAAACGGTTTCCTGAGGCGGGCCTCGGGAACAGGGAGGTTGGCGACTCCGCTCAAGTCGCGGGCATCCTTGACGATGAGTCCTATTTGGGCGCGAAGCTCGCGAACGGACTTCGCCCGCCGTTAGCTGTCGTTCCCATTCGACCGCACGAGGGGGGCACCGAGCCTGGTGAGGACCAGGCCTCCAGCGATGTTAGCCACCTCCCACGGGACGTTCCCTTTAGTCATTTGTTTGCCTGAAGACGAAAGCCGCCCCCTTCGCTAGCGAGACCGCTTGCTGGCGCCGGGCGCGACTTGTAGTCGCTCGTTGGCATGAAATTCTTCAAGGAGAGGCGGCGTTGGGCGTCTATGGGCGTCACGAAGATGGAGCTGCGCGCAGTCGCGCAAGCCGCGGCGAATGACGAGGATCTCCCGAACGTACCCTGGGACCGCGTTATGACGCACCTTCGATATCGAGCGATGCGACTTCGGCAGACCGCAGCCGTCACGTTGCTCCTCCTGTTCGCGACCATCATGGGTAGCCTTGGTGCAGTCGCGTCACTCGCGCAGTTGGATGCTGCAGCCGAATACTCTGCTTCAAGACCGCTGCTCGATGCCTTGTCGCTTGCCAGCCAAGACGTCGATAAGAAGGCGAGCGCATTGCGAAACCACTTAGAGAGCGGGTCCACCGCTCTCGCTATTCCTCAAATCGCGGCGAGCAAGGAAGAAAAGGAAAAATTCGTCGCGGCCATGGAGGCGGAACTACGGAGTGAGCTCGCAACGTCGCGAGAGATCTACACCAAACTGCGTCAAAGACAGACAGAACTAGTTACCAGCGCAAGCTCCGGCATCGTCCTGAATATCGGCACCATATTGGTCCGGGTCAGCATACTCGGCGCCATGCTCTTCGTAGCCCAGGTGCTGGTGAGCATCTATCGCTACAGTTCTCGTCTCGCCACGTACTACGACGGGCGGGCGAACGCTCTCCAAGCCGTCAAGGAGGCTCCCGAAGGCAAGCTCGACCTCGAGGCTGCCGTTCGGCTCCTTGGTGGGGATGGGGTTGAGTACGGCAAGGTGCCGAGTAACATGTTCGAGTCGAGCATCGAGTTGGTTAAGGTGACTCTCGACGGAGCGCAGCAAGTCGCGGAGAAGGCGCGAAAGTAGCCGACCGCGGGCGCGGCCGCGCGCTGAGGGCGCATGGGACCTTCAGCCGTTCAGAGCTCCACCCGTCCGCGTTCTGATATCCTCCGCCGCCATGGGCCTTCTCACCTTCGGTCTCAACGTAACTTTGGACGGGTGCATCGACCACACTCAGGGGATCGCCGACGACGAGCTGCACGACTATTGGACGCAGGTCATGGATCAAGGCGGGGCGATGCTCTTCGGGCGCAACACCTACGAGCTGATGGAAGAACACTGGCCCGCGGTGACACGCGACGCCCAGGCGCCGCGCGCGATGCGCGAGTGGGCTCTTAAGCTCGAGGCGAAGCCTAAGTACGTCGTGTCCGGTTCCCGCAGCGACTTTCCTTGGCTAAACACGATCAAGTTGGAGGGCGACCTTCGCGAGGCGGTCTCCGCCCTCAAAGCGAGGACCGAGCGCGGTGTGCTCGTCGGAGCGCCCAAGCTCGCGGCTGCGCTCGAAGAGTTGGCGCTCATCGACGAGTACCGGATCGTCATTCACC
>JAQSWN010000215.1 GCA_029266615.1 Polyangiaceae bacterium | reverse complement strand
AGAAAGCGCTCGAGCCCTTCGTGAACGACCTCTTCAAGGGGTTTCTCTGCCTGTTCTTGCTGGATATGGGCCTTTCGGCGGGGCGGCATTGGAGTGCCCTGAAAGCAGCCGGGGGCCGGCTGATTGCGCTGGGAATCGTCTTCCCGCTCCTGAACGCAGCCGTCGCCTTGGCGCTCTGCTCACTGTGCAATCTCGGTCAAACGGACACGGCCATGCTCACGGCGCTCGCCGCGAGCGCGTCTTACATCGCGGTCCCCGCGGCGGTGCGCCTCGCCCTGCCTAGCGCCAACCCCGGGCTCTACCTCGGGTTACCCCTCGGGGTTACGTTTCCCTTCAACATCACAGTCGGAATTCCATTGTATCTTTGGCTTGCGCAACGCTTGAACGGCTGAAGGCAAGAGACGCGACGCCCAGGAACCCCAATGATGCGCCCATCACCTGGCGTTGCTCACGCCGCGGGATTGCGCGACACCCATACAGGCCGCGATAGCGACGCTCAGCAAGGTGGCGATGCCGAGGAGCGAAAAGAAGGCTGGCACCTTGTAGACATCGACCAGCGTTATCCTGGCGCCGACGAACGCCAGAACCGCCGATACTTTGTAACTGCATGTGACGGAGGCCCCCTTTTCGCGGGAACGCAGCGCCCCATCGGCCGAGAACCGCGCGATCACGGCATGCGGGGTTCATCGCAGGGAGCATGGCGTCGGCGAAAGCTGGCCAATCTGGCAGCAACCTGTAGTGTAAACAACACTTGCAACATGTCGGTTGGCTCTACATGTCCTGCCACATTTTCTACTTTCACGATCGAAGCGGTAGCTCTAGATCAAGAGACCTTGAGCTCGTTTGGCCACTGCGCAGGTATGCGATGCCCGTCCGCCACCGCTTTCCCCATTCGCGACCGGTGCCTCCGCACGCTGCGCTTGCCGCGTCTGAAGCTAGCGAGCTCGTTCAGGTGGCGCTCGTTCGCGGACGAAGAGGACCTTCGGGTAGGGTGAGCCATGGAATGGATTAACTACCACCACCTGCTCTACTTCTGGGTCGTGGCGCGTGAGGGCGGCCTCGTGCCCGCGGGCAAGGTATTGAGACTTTCTCATCCCACCTTGATCGCTCAAGTACGCACTCTGGAAGAGCAGTTGGGAGAGAAGCTCTTCGTCAAGGTCGGCCGCAAATTGGAGCTGACTGAAACCGGCCGCGTCGCTTACCGCTACGCAGACGAAATCTTCACGCTCGGTCGAGAGATGGTGGACGCGGTCAAGGGCCGAACCGTGGGGCAGGCGTTGCGTCTAGAGGTAGGGGTCGCCGATGTCGTGCCAAAGCTCATCGTTCGACGCCTCCTGCAGCCGGCTCTCGAGCTCGAGCAGCCGGTACGGCTGGTGTGCCTGGAGGACAGCTTCGAGAAGCTGCTCGCGGATCTGGCCCTTCACACGCTCGACATCGTGATCGCCGACGCCCCCGTGCCTCAGGGCAGCAGTGTCCGCGTTTACAGTCACTTCCTGGGCGAGACCGGGGTGAGCTTTTTCGCCACGAAAGAGCTGGCGAGCTCACGACGACGGGGGTTCCCGAAGTCGCTCGATGGCGCGCCGTTCTTACTACCGCTCCAGCATCTGACCCTACGACGTTCCCTCAACACCTGGTTCCAGCGTCACGACGTCGCGCCACACATCGTCGGCGAGTTCGAAGACAGCGCGCTGCTCAAGGCTTTCGGCGCCGACGGCGTTGGCATCTTCGCCGCTCCCAGCGTGGTCGAACGCGAGGTCATGGCGCAATACGACGTTCAGGTCGTCGGACGAACGGAGGAGGTGAAGGAACGCTTCTACGCCATCTCCGCCGAGCGGCGACTCAAGCACCCGGCGGTGGTGGCCGTCTCCGATGCCGCCAAGCATCGGCTCTTCGCGCGTTGACAGGCGCCCCGCGGCCACGACCGGGCGGAACTGCGTGGTACGCTAGCGCAGACCGGCTGGGAAGCCACCTTCGTTCTGAGGCGTTGCTGGGTTCGTAGGCTTGCTTCCCCAACGACGATGAAAAGCCTGAAGCTGCTTCGTCAACCCATCCTCGCGTTGTTGGCGTTGTTGCCGGCTTGCGGGAGCTCCGCCGGCAGTGCCGTCGAGATGCCGAGAGGTGCAGCGAGCGAGCGAGCCGTGGGCTCATCGGTTCGCCAGCGGGCGACCTCGAGCGCGGCGTCCGAGAGCCCGGCGTCCCTACCCCTCACGAACAACGAGGATGAAAAGAACGCGTGTGATCTTTCCGGCGCGCGGGTTGCGATCGCCCAGCAACTGTTCCAGGACGAGGACTTCCACTACTACATCTGTGGGGAGGAGCCGTGCACCGGGCAAGAGTTCTTCGCGGGTTTGACGTTTCGAGAGGTGGTGCTCCGCGACTCGCCCCGCACTTTTGGATGCATCGTAGGGCCGTTGAATGAAGCCATGACGCGCATCTACGCTGTTTTCGTGCTCGGCGAAGTGGCTCCGAGAATCGCGCTCATCTACACCGGAATCGACATCTCGGTGGATCCTGCGTTTAGGAGCACCGGCTTCAAAGACCTCGTCGGTAGCGAGAAGCTCGGTGCCGCGAGGTGGGCTACCCATCACTACGTCTGGCGTCATGGAGGCTACGCGCTGGAGAGCACGGCCGAAGACGGTGCGGTTGAGTCGCCCTAGTGCAGCGCCGGCCAAGAAATTGTCTCTATCTCACATGCGCTGCCCTAGCGGGTGCTTGAAGGGCTCTCGACAGCGGGCAAGCGGCTAGAGCAATTCTACGCCTCGCGCCGCGCAAGGAACGATACGCGGCGGCGAGCCTTTGCCGCCCGTGGAGAAGCAAGGTGTGAGCCGAATGCTCCCTCTCTGAGTGACGGTTAGGGTTCGGGTCCAACTCCACGTCGTCGGCAATCGATAACTAATAGTGCCATCGTCCGTCAGGGACAGGGTGGGCGCGCCGAGCCGCGTGATGAACTCACGGCACGTCAAGCGCCCCTCCAGCTTGCAGCGCAAGACGGAGGCAGAAGCAACTCCCGGCTTTCCCGTCGCCAAAATGCCGGGCGTAAAGTACCGTGTGCGATCCAACAGCAGCACGCCTTGCTCGAAGCGAAAGTTGCTCACGCTCATGTCACCCTCGGGTCCGCCTGGGCACATGCCCTCATTGCGAGTGTCGGCGAGCGCCAAATTGGCGGGATAGAGACCGTGTTCGCCGCGAACGACCAGGGCTGTCGTCTCCGCGGGGCTGATTTCGTCGGGGACTACCAGCTGGTAGCGTTGCACCGCGAGTAGTTCGTTTGGAGCGGCGCCGGCGACGGTGACGTCGGGGAGCTTGCGGCAGAGCTCCCCTAGGGGCTGCTGGTCCTTCAGACCGACCCCAGGCGAATGAACGAACGCCCGGCACAAGGCGTCGTCGGTGGCGTAAGGCGCTCCCAGTACCCAGGCCGCGAAGAGACTGCCGTTGTAGTCGATCCGCGGGTTGCCTTGAACGCGTGTCTCTGGAATCGCAGGCGCGAGGACCTCATGGCGGATGATGCCACCGAGCACGCGGAGCTCCGCTATGCGTGGCTCGGTCAGGGAAAGACGCAGGCGCGTAGCGGCGGTTGGGGAAATGGGTTCGAGCACCAGCTCGCCCTGAGCGGCGATGCTTTCTCGCATCGCCACCTGCACCCAACCATGTTCCGCTTTCGAAACCAAGACGCGCGTGGCCCGCAGGCGCGGCTGGGGGACGGAGCTCGAGGCGGGAGTGAGCTCGATGCGCTCCACGGCAGCAGACGCGGGCAAGTCAATTTCGATCCACGGCGCGGGATCGGTAGGGTTGGGTTTCCAGCTCGTCTCCGCCAGCTGGTCGACGAGGTTCGCCCCCGTGCTGTTGCCATCCGCGTGCGACGAGGTCACGACGACGCTGGCGGTGCGATGCAAGAGATCCACCGAGCGCTCGACCTCGCTCGTTGAGCTCGACGCAGCAGGTGCTGCCCGGGGCGCAATCGGCGACGTCCCTCCGACGCCCGCATCAGCAACGACTTTCGGGGGTCCGGCCTGCTGCTGGTCCTGCTTGCAACCGGCGAGCAACAGCCCCGCCGCGATCAGACAACGAGCCGCGCCCACGAGCGCAAATTACCCCTGCAGCTTGGGGCCTGCAACTCTAGCGGCAAGGCACGCCCTCGAGCATGAATACGGCCGAGAGGCGCTGACCCTTTTCGTCACGACGGAGGCGGGCGCCGATGCCGTAGCGCCGGAGCTGCGGAGACAATGCGAGCTTCATCTGCTTCAGCTGCGCCAGTTCCAGGAGCTCGACGCGAAAAACGCAGCTGCCACTGCGGCTCGTCCGTAGCCGGTTCACCTCACGCTGCATCACCGAAGCCTCGGCTTTGGCGACGTCGGCTTCGCCGGCACCGCGGGCCATCGCGTCGGCCCCAGCTTGGGCGCCCGCGGTGTAGACGGGGTCGCCGGCAGGCGTGGTCAGACCGACTTCACTTCGCATGGCGTTGAAGGCTGCCGTTACCTGCTGGAGTGTCGGCACGTCTTCCGCGCGGGGGCGACGGCCAAAGTTGAGAGTCACGACCAGGCCCGCCGCGCCGCTACCAGCCGCGATTCCAACGTGGGAAAACGCTGGGTTTAGCATGTTGGCGCGATGACCGGGGCTCTCCATCAAGCCCATGTGTGCGTCCTCGGGAGTGCCGGCACTGGCTATGTTCTCGCCGAACTGCGAAAACAGGAGGCCGGACCGGGTGACGCGATCCTGCGGGGTACCTTGAGTCGGGGAGACGTGACCGAAATAGCCGTGGTCGACCATGTCTTGAGTGTGTCCGGCGGCGAGTAGTCGCAGCGCGGAGTCCGTCGCCACCGGTTCGAGGCCGGCCGCCTTACGCGCTTGGTTCAGCTGCTCGAACATCCGCACCTCAGCCACTTCTGGATCGACGACAGTGCCGACGTTCTCGCGGATGACGGGCTCCGTGACCCCCACGTAGAGCGGCATATTCGCGACGATGACGGGCCCGGTCGGGCCGTCGCCCATCACCTCGAGGCGGTACTGACCGAGCGTAGGGAGCGGAAAGCTGGCGTCGATGGTGGTGCCGGCGATCGGCTGCTGGTCGACGGTACCGTCCGGCTTGGTCAGGTAGACGTTCGCCGACTTGTAACGCTCGCCGACACGGCCGCGCATCGTGACTTGCTGACCGACCTCGAGGTCGCGAGGGATGGTCTCGTATTGCATCTCTTGCGCGCCGAGCACCAAGGACGCCGAGCTGCCGGAAGGCGACACGCAGATGCCGAAGCGGTTGAGGGCCAGGTTCGAAGGAGTCCGACCAATCTGCTCGCGCCACACGTCCGCGCCCGTACCGAACGCGGCGAAGGTGGTAACGACCCCACCAAAACCGAAACGACGCGAAGCCGCGTCCAGCGAGACGGCGTCGACCTGACGACCGCGATGAACGCGATCGAGGGTCCAGCAAGCGGTGTTCGCAAGCGCTCCGTCGGCTTGTGCGCGCTGCCCGCGTCCTGCGAGCTCCTCGGCAACCCGAGCCGCCAAGTCGCGCGCTGAACGGTGACCAGTTGCCCCGCCGGGTTGTGGAGCGCTCGTGTACTGGGCGACGCGGTCCGTCACCGGAATTTCCTCCACCGGGAAGCGACCGGCCTGCATGCCTCCGACGCAGCTCGTCAAAGAGACGCACAACCACCCCGCGTGTCGCGTCCAAAGCTTCATTTCACCGCATTCTGCCACACCACCCGCTTCTTCAGACACGTGATCTTTCGTGGCACCGCTGCGACCAGCCCGGCGAAACGCCTTGCTCCAAAGATACTACCAACGGGTTAGAAACGGTCACTCCAACATCGACGCAGGGCTTGCCGCGCTTCCCGAGCTTGGGCAAGCTGCCCTACGTTGAGCAGAGGTGAAACGCTTGGCCGACCAGCACAAGTCGATCTCGAAGTTCTTGAGCCTCGTCCTACGTCACGAGCCCGGAGCAATCGGAATAGCTCTCGACCCCAATGGCTGGGTTTCGGTAGAGAAGCTCCTCGATGCCCTCGCCGCTCACGGCAAGCCGCTCGCCCGCGCCGAGCTTGAAGAGGTCGTGGCAACGAGCGACAAGCGCCGCTTCGCCTTCAACTCGGATGGCTCGATGATTCGAGCCAATCAAGGGCATTCGGTGGATGTGGATCTGGGGCTCCGCCCGATGATTCCACCGGACATTCTCTACCACGGCACTGTCCCCCGCTACGTGCCTTCCATACGTGCTCACGGATTGGTCAAGGGCAAGCGGCATCATGTCCACTTGTCCGCAACGCGAGAGCTAGCAATCGTGGTTGGGAAGCGTCGGGGCGAGCCTTACGTCTTTCAAGTGGATACGCGTGGCATGGTGGCGGCCGGGCTCGTCTTCTACCGCTCTGAGAACGGCGTCTGGCTCACCGATCACGTGCCCGCACGCTTCCTCGACGAGGACTCTAGAGCTGGCTGAGCATCAAGCCGCGCGCTTCAGACCAGTCGCGCACCGGCTGTGCCCACGCGGGCGCGCCCGCGGTATGGGTTTGGTGCCCGAACCAGTACAAGCGAGGTACGAGCCCTGCGAGGTGCTCCAGCACGTCCAGCCGATCGTCGACGAAATGAGTCGCCCCGATGGCCGCGCAGTGGTCCCGCTTCTGTGGTCGCTTGAGGCAGAACCGAACGTGGTCCTGTCTCACACCGGTGCGCTCGTAGAAGGACTGCCGCTGCAGCCAGCGGCGCGTCAGTTGCTGAATGCGTGGACCGCACTTGGATACGAGCCACACTCGGCCTGAAAAGACCCTCGTGAGCTCCGCGATGGCGTCGAGCGCGCCCTCGCTCGCAGGCGTGGACAGCGCCGCTTCGTCGGTGCCACTGAGAAAGGAGGTGTCCGCCCTCCCGGTAGGGTCCGCAGCGCCGATGATCACTCGGCCAATGTCGATGCCGAGAACAGGTTGGGAATGCTTTTTCATGGGGGCAGGATGCCGACGACCGGCATTCGTTCCCACTATTGCTTCTGCACACGCTATAACTTGACGTTATGGTTAATTCCGAGTGGGTTCGTGCCTTCGTCGTGTTCGGGGAGACCCTGAACTTCACGCACGCAGCGGCCCGCCTGCACATCTCGCAACCCGCGCTCCACGTGCAGATCCGCAAGCTTGGCGAATCTTTGCAGGCGCCCCTCTACGTACGGAATGGCCGGAGCCTTACGTTGACCGCGGAGGGACGAAAAGTGCTCGCTTTCGGTCGCGAGCAAGACGAGCGCGGCGCACAGCTGATCGACGAGATAAAGGGCACCCCCCGCGACGCCGCCGTCGTGCTTGCGGCGGGGGAGGGAACATTTCTGCATCTGCTCAGCGAACCGCTGCGCGCCTTTCAGCGTGCCAAGGCGAGCAAGCTCCGAGTCCTGACACGCGACGGTGAGCAGGCGCTCAACGCGGTGCAGTTGGGCGAGGCGCATCTGGCCGTCACCGTCATCGACGACGTCCCGCCCCACGTCGTCTCGGGGCGCATTGCAAAGGTCGGAGCCGCGGTCGTGATGCCGACGAAGCATCCCCTCGCCCGCAAGCGCTCCCTAAGCATCGCCGACCTGCGCAACGAGCCCTTGATCACACCACCCGCAGGGCGGCCGTTGAGAGCCACGCTTGCACGAGCTTGGGCCGCAGCCGACCAACCTTGGGCGCCCGCCGTGGAAGCCAACGGCTGGGAGCTCATGATGCGGTTTGCGGAGCTTGGACTGGGCGTGGCGATCGTCAACGACTTCTGCTCGCCACCCCGCGGCACGGTGCGACGCCCCCTATCGGGTCTCCCGTCAGTGCAATACCAGCTGCTCCGCCTACGCAACCGTCGGCAATCCGCGGCCGCGCTAGCACTCGAGGCGGCGATAGTCGCTTCCACCGCCCCATCCAGAGATCCGTGATTGGCGAATGTCAGCGGCAGCTGTTGCTGAGGACACGCACGTTGCCGTCATAGACGTCCGCGATCACGATATCGACGCGCCCGTCCGCGTTCAGATCGGCCGGGAGCATGTCGAAAATCAACGTTCCGGCCGTGTAGGTGAGAGGCCAGCCGAACGTGCCGTCTCCGGCGTTCATGAAGACGCGCACCTGGCGCTCGGAGCTCTGAACCAAGTCCGGCCAGCCGTCGTCGTTCATGTCTGCGGCGCGGAGCCGCCCAGAGCCCCCGATGCTTGGATAGTCTTGCCAGGTCCAGTCGAGAAAAGTCTTGGCGCCATCATTGAGGAGGACCCGAACGGCACCGAGCCCACTGTCTTCGACGGCCAGATCCATTCGCCCGTCGCGGTTCAAATCTACCGGCGTGATCGCCGAAATATTCGTCCCCGACGAGTCGTAGACCGAGAATGGCGAAAACCCCTTCTCGCCCTCGTTGAGAAGAATCCTGAGCTTGATGTCCCAGCCTCCGGCAGGGTTGGCCACCACGAGGTCGAGCCGGCCGTCACCATTGAGATCGACTCCGGCCAGGGCCACGGCGCTCCCCCCAACGGCGCCCACACCCACCGGCGCCGCGAAGTTTCCGCCGCCCTCATTGACGATCAGAGATGCACCCGGCCTACTGCTAACGACGATGTCCGGCAAGCCGTCGCCCGTGTAGTCGCCGGTCTGCAAAGCCCACGCCTCCGATCGCGCCGGGATGGAGAGCGGATGGTCGAACGCACCGTTGCCCTGGTTCATCAGCACGAGCAGGTCTTCGCTGTCGAGAAGGCTGACGACTAGATCGGGAGACCCGCTCCCGTCGAAATCGGCGCTCGCAACCTCGATCGCGTTCGCGCTCGAGAGCTCCTCGTCCGGAACCTGCAGCGTGCCGTCGCTCCGGCCGACGAGCAAGCTCAGCCCGGTCGTGCGCGCCACCGCAAGGTCAACCCGGCCGTCACCGGTGAAGTCGTCCGCCGCCAGCGCGCGCGCCGCGTAGGGCACCCCGTACTCGACGCCGAATTCTCCGTCTCCCAGATTGTACGAGATAGCCATGCCAGCGTCGGTGGAGCTCGCCAGGTCCAGCCAACCGTCCCCATTCAAGTCGGCGGCAACAACCGAGAACGGCGTGGAGCCCGCCGTCGGGTAGCTTTCGGCCTGACCGAAGTCTCCTGAGCCTGTATTGACGGCCACCGCCAGCGCTGACGGCGTGAGGACCGCGACGTCGGTTTCGCCATCATCGTCCAGGTCGCCCAGAGCGACGGCGCGGGTGTTCGTATCCACCTCATGGAAGACCGGTGATGACAAGGTGCCGGGTGTCTCGTTAATGAGGACGCTGTACCCTCCCTTTAGATAGGCGTCGTTGGCCACCACCACATCCAAACGGTCGTCACCGTTCAGGTCGGCCAGCTCGAGCGCCACCGCGTTGACGTTCGCCGGGTAGCGTGGCCCTGGTGAAAGAATTCCTTCATGGTTGAGCAGCACGTCGACCGTCCCGTTTCCTGCGTGAGCGAGCAGCAGCTCCGGAAAGCCATCGTCCTCGAGATCGAGCGCCTTGATGTCGAACAAGCCGGGCTGGGCTGAGTAGCTCATGGCGGCTCCGAACGTCCCCGTGCCCTCGTTGAAGAGCACGCTGACTTTGCCGTCCGTGTAGCTCGCCACGGCGAGGTCGAGATCTCCGTCGTCATCCAGATCCGCCGCGACCATACCGACTGGATTGACGCCAACTTTCAGCTCTTGCCAATTCGGCCAAATCGGGAAGCTTTCCGCCGAATTGAGCCCCACCGCGACGGTGTTCTGTTCGAAGTTCGCGGCCACGACATCCGGCCTCGCATCGCCATCGAAGTCAGCGACCGTGACGAAGCGGCTATTGGTCGCACCGAAGTCGACGATGCGTCGCGCTGGCGCGAACACCCCGCTCGGCTGGTTCATCAACAAGCTTACGCCATAGGGCGTTGCCACCGGTATATCGAGCCTTCCGTCACCGTCGAAGTCCGCGGGGGTGCCGATGCGGCCGGGCCCCCATAGCGGAGGGTTCGGGAGACCGAGCTCTCCGGTACACGCCTGCGGATGTTCCGGCATTGGGCCGCTGCCCCCGCTGGAGTGCCAAACTCCGCCGGCCGTTCCGACCACGCCGCCTTGGCCCGCAATACCGCCTTGGCCCGCAATACCGCCTTCGCCCGCAATACCGCCTTCGCCCGCAACGCCGCCTTCGCCCACAACGCCGCCCTCGCCCGCGACGCCGCCTTCGCCCGCGACGGCAGCGCTTCCCGCAATGCCGGCCGTGCTCGCGCCACCGCCACCGGTATCGCCCGCTGGGGATGGTTGACCTCCGCTCTCACCCGCGGTGTCGCGGCCGCCCGGCGGGCTCGTAACCTTGCCCCCGCTCGCCGTGTCGTGACCACCTAAGCCCGCCACGCCGGAGCTGCCGCTACGGCCACTCACGCTTTCGGTTCCACCGTATCCCGCTGCGCCGGCGTCACCCTGAGGCGGGTCATGGAGAGAGCCGCAGGAGACCAGCAGCGACGCAACCAGGTAGGTCGAGCGAGCGTACCCCTCTCGATCCTGACCGTGTCTCGACATGCGGCCGAGGGTACAGCAGGTACGAGACGCTCGCCTTGGACTTGCTTGCTGGGTCGAACTCAGGCCGCGATCGTAGCCGCGGAGGCAATCGTGGCGGGACTATGCTCGCGCGACATGCTTCGAAACGTCAGGGGTTGGGCCGCGCTGGTACAAGCTCATGGTGACGAAGCAACGGCTACTCGCGCGTCCACGCGCTGAGCGAGCCTACACATGGATGCGCGGTGCCGGACGAGTGAGCCCTAGCTCACAGGCACCGTCCCGCCGTCGATCACGTACTCCGCCCCGGTGATCGCGCTCGCGCGGTCCGAGACGAGAAACCCGATCAGCTCGGCGACCTCGGCGGGACGCGCGGGGCGCCCGAGGGGGATTCCGCCGAGCGAGCGCATCACGAGCGCCTTCGCGCCCGCCTCGTCGGTACCGTTCTTCGTCGCGATCGCGCGCATGAACTCGACGGACGCCTCGGTCTCCACCCAGCCTGGTGACACGCGATTCACGCGGACGCCATGCGGCGCCACCTCCTTCGAGAGGGCCTTGCTGTAGTTCGAGAGCGCGGCCTTGGCCGAGGCATACGCGGTCGTCGCCTCATGAAGCGGGAGCTGCCTCTGGATTGACGTCACGTGCACGACCGCGCCGGTCCGGCGATCGCGCATGCCGGGGACGAGCGCGCGATCGAGCCGCACTGCTGCGAGCAGATTCAGATCGAGCGCCTTCTGCCACGCGTCATCGTCGAGGACGAAAAACCCGCCGGCCGGCGCCGACGATCCGCCCACGACGTGGACCAGCACGTCTATTTCGCCGGCGGCCTTCGCGACGCGCGCGCAGCCCTCGGCCGTCGCGACGTCGGCGGCGATGAAGCCCTCGCCGGTCCCCTCGCGCGCAGTCGTCAGCACCGTCGCGCCGGCCGCGCGCAGCCATGCGACCACCGCCTTGCCGATGCCCTTCGTTCCGCCCGTCACGAGCGCGCGCTTACCGTGTAAC
>JAQSWN010000214.1 GCA_029266615.1 Polyangiaceae bacterium | reverse complement strand
GTGCCGGTGCCTCCGGTTCCCGTCCCCGCCATGGGCGTCGTGCCGGTGCCGGCCTCCGCGCCCGTCCCCGCGGTTCCGCCATTTGGGACCACGCTGCCGGTTCCGGCCATTCCCGTCGGAAGCGGCGCTTCCTCGCCGCAGGCGGCGGCGCCGAATAAGAGAGACAGCACGGCGGCGCAGCTCAGGGCTGGCAATTTGCGGGTGTGGGGGGCGAGTTTCATCGGGGCGTTCCTCCGTTTCGGGAGCTAGGTGACGTCTCGCCTCACCCACGTGTCATAAAAATTAATGTTGTTAAGTTATTCAAAAAAGCGCGGCCGCGTCGAAAAGGCTCTTCCATTCGCGACCCTACGCGTGGCTCGACTGATGGAAACGTGAACCGCGGACGGAACTGAAACCGATACCACACGGCAATTTGCCTCACTTTGGGGCATCGATCTGACGCGACCGACTGATTCTTCCGCGCGGAAATCGTGGTATGCGGCGACGTCGGTAGAAGTGGTCGGTTGTCGGCTACTCCCTCCGTCGTCGAAGAGCGAGGCCCTCATGCTGCGCGTCGAGCCGTCGAACCTTCCCCATCCTCGTGCTGCGCTTCGTCCCCGCCGGTTGCTCGCGCATCCCGTCGGCAGCCAACGGCCGGGCGCAAGCAAGGCCCGTCACGAGATGCTGCCGCCGCGCGAGGACCAGCGCGCGTCTTCGGACGAGCTCACCGTGCCCCATTCGCCTCAACCCAACGAGCGTTGGAGCGTGCGCTTGGAGCTGGGCGACGCAGACATTGCCAAGCTGTATGGCCAGGGCATGACCCGCGGTGCGGTCGTGTGGCGCAAGGGAATGATGGAGTGGCGACCACTGCTCGTTACTCCGGAGCTCACGGGAATGCTGCGGCACACGCGGACGACGCTCACCCCCGAGCTTCCTCCACTGCCCAGCTGGGTGGACGCCGCGCCGACGTTGCCGAAGCCGCCGCGCGTTCCCACGAGCACGATCCCCCCCGCGCTGCAGTCGCTCGCGGTAACTCCAACGACGGTCGCGCCCATGGCGATGGACGTGGAGCCGCCCCGCAGAGGGCGACGCCCGATCGAGTTGGTCGCCGTCGCGGTGGCAGCCTTTGCGGTAGCGTGGATTGCGCACGGCGTGCTGAAGAAGAAGCCATCCGAACCGAGCGCGATGCTCGGTTCGCCTTCCGCCACCCTCGCGGCGGCGGCTGCGGCGCCGGCTTGCGAGCCCCCCAAGGCGGAGGCTTCCTCCAGCGCCACGCCGACTTCGACCATCCCTACCGTTTCAGTCGCGGATCTTCCGCTGGCGGGCGCCCGCGGCAACGCTATTGCGGCGTCGTTCTCCGGCGCAGCCGTGAGCCGGGCGAGCTCGCGGGCGGTGAGCAACAGCAGCTCGCACAACTCGGGCGGCGCACCTTCCCGCTCGGATCTGATGAACGCGCTCAATGGTGTGGCGCGCGCGGCCGGCGGGTGCGGCGACCGAGGAGGACCGGTTCGAGTCGTGCTCAGCTTTGCCAACTCGGGCGTCGCGCGGAGCATTCAGGTCACGGGCCCAGAGCTCCCCGCCGCAACTCGCTCCTGCATCATCGGCGCCGCGTCGCGCGCGCGCATCCCCGCATTCACCGGGGATCCCGTCACGGTGTCGAAGACGCTCTAGCGGCGTGCGGCGGGGCCGGCAGAGCTCTAGGTCGCGCTTCGGCGTCGAGCCCGGCAATCCAGCGGGCGACGGTCGCGGCAAACGTACCATCCCAGTCCAAGTCGCGTGATGAGAGCTGCACCACGCCCGGGGCAGGCGCGGTTCGGCCGCGCAACACGGACAGCTGGAGCTGCGCGAGGCCGAGCGACATGAGGCTCGCCTCCAGCACCGCGCGACCCGCCACCCGCTCGGAGTAGCCCGACGCGAGCATGAGCGAGCGGACATGCTCACGGATGGGAAACGAAGGCGGGCGCTCCCCGCGGCCGAAGAGCGATAACCAACCCGGGTGGGCGAGCGCCGTCGCCCTGACGTGAAAGCACAGCTCTTCCAACGTGGCTTGCCAGGTGGCGCGCTTGGTCACGGCGAAGAGCCGGGACGTAACCGCGGAAGCCATGAGCTCCACGAGTTGCTCTTTGCTCTCGAAGTACGCGTACAGGGTCATCGTCGGCACACCGGAAACCGCGGCGACACCGCGCAGGGTCAATCCGTCCAGCCCTGCTTCGTCCACCACGAGCAGCGCGGCGTCGATGACCTCGGAAAGAGTACGGGGCGTGGCGCGTTTTCGCGGCATCTTTTTGGTGCAGTTGCGCGGCGCCGCGCAAACCCATCATCTTTCACGCAGCGCCGAGGTCGGGCGGAGTGGGAGGCCAGCGCTGCGTCACCCACGTTTTCGTAATGATTTCATAGGATCTGGCGACGGTCTGACAGTAAGGAGCTACCCTGGATAGGCCCGTCATATTTTTCGACGGATACCGCGACGACTTGTCACTGCTGGATCTGGATGGGCGAAAGTACATCAGCCGCGCACCTGCTTCCCGCGGGCTCCCCGGATGAGCCTGCGCCCGCGGTTCCTACTTTCGCCGTTATCTACGAGCGCTACTTCGACCTAGTGTGGTCGGCGGTGCGGCAGCTCGGAGTCAGTCAAGACGCCATCGACGACGTCGTGCAGGAAGTCTTCGTGGTGATTCACGCGAAGCTCCCGTCGTTGGAGAGAGTGGAGTCTCTGCGCAGCTGGGTGTACGGCGTCACGAGGCGCACGGTCAGCACTTACCGTCGCGCGCAACGAAGCCGCAACGCCTCCGGCGCCCGCTATGCCGAGGTCGCGGATTGGCTGGGGCCGCTCCCCGCGACCCCTTTGGACTTGACGGAGCGGGCCGCGCGGCAGCGGCTGCTCTTGGAGCTGCTCGCGGAGCTGGAGCCGCAGAAGCGCGAGGTCTTCGCGCTAGCTGAGATAGAGGGCTTCACCGCGCCCGAAATGGCGGAGGCTCTCGACATCCCGCTGAACACCGTCTACTCACGCCTGCGGGCTGCGCGGCAGGCATTCGAGCTCGCCCTGGCCCGCCACGCCGCGCGACAGAAGGGACCCGCACTATGAGCGAGCTGAGCGAAGCCGCGCGAGCTTTGATCCGAGATGGGCAATCCGTTCTTCGGCCCTCGCTGGACGATCGGGCTCGCGTTGCGTCGGCGCTCGCATCCCGTTTGGGTGAAACCGCGGTAGTTGCCTCCACGGCGGCGGTTGGCTCGGCCGCGGGTCGCTGGCTGCCTTGGCAGAAAGTAGCCGGCGTTGTCGTGGCCGGGGGACTCCTGGGGTTGGGCGGCAGCTGGGCCTTGCTCGAGCCTGAGGCTCCTCGCGAGCTGCCCGTGGCCAGTCGTCCCGTGCGTTCGCTCAATGCGGTGTCGCCCCCGGCGATCCCGCCAGCGCCCGCAGACGAGATCGCCCCGACTCCGCTCGCCAGCCGGCCGACACAGGGCTTCGTCTCGTCCGCCAAACCGATGGCGGCTTCCGACCGCTTGGCAGAAGAAGTCGCGATTCTGTCCAAGGCCACGAGCGAGCTACGCGGCGGGCGAGCCGGAGCGGCTCTCCGCTTGCTGGACGACCACCAGCGTCGATTCCCGGGCGGTAGGCTGGTCGAAGAGCGGCGGGCCGCCCGAATCCAAGCGCTGTGCGCGTTGGGAAGCCGAGCTGCGGCAGAGTCCGAGCTAGCTCGCTTGGCGCGCTCTTCGCCGCGTTCGCCCCATCTGGCTCGGGCGCAGCAAGCCTGCGGCTTCTCCAAGCCCGGAGGCTGACCGCCTACGTCGCGCCACGCAGCCGGGCCGCCGCGGCGTGAGTGGCGGATGCGCGGCACGCGCTCAGAGAAACACGGCGCGGCTCCGTTGCTCGCGCGCTACCCAAAACGAGCCCGCTGGCTCCGCTGGCCCGCTACTTGGCGAACAGGCGCGGTTCCGGCGGCTTGCTCGGCGCCAGCGTGGCGCGCGCGGCGGCGTGGCGCAGGCGGTACTTCGAAGGCGGCTGCCCCAACGCCTTGACGAAATGGTTCGTGAGATGGCTGTGATCGTAGAAGCCCGTGCGCGACGCCACCTCCGCCATCGATAGATCGGTGGAAAGCAGCAGGTGGCACGCCGCGTTGAGACGCACGCTGGTCAGGTAGGCCCGCGGGGTCGTGTGAAAACGCTTGCGAAACTGCCGGTTGAATTGGCTGACGGATAGCGAAACGCGCCGCGCGAGGTCCGGAACCTGCAGCGGGCTCGCGTACTCGTTCAGCATGGTCGTGAGCACCGGCTCCCAGCACATGAAGCGGGCGTTGTTGCTGTTCATCTTCTTCACGTCGCGCGTGATGCCGCACACGCCGATCGCCCTGCCCTGGTCGTCGAGCAGCGGCAGCTTCGTCGTACAGAACCAGTCGATGCTGCCGTCCGGGTTCTTCATGAGCTCGGCTTTGTCGATGATGGCGCGGCCGCTTTCGAGCACCTCGCGATCGTCTCGCATGTAGCTTTCGGCCAGACTGGCGGGAAATACGTCGCTGTCACGGACGCCGATGACCTCCGCCTCCGCGCTCTTGCGAACGAGCTTCAGAAAGGCGTCGTTCACGCGTACGAAGCGCCCTTGTTCGTCCTTCACGAAGAAGTAAACGTCGGGCAGGTAGTCGAACAGCACGTCGAAGCCGGTCGGCGCCGCGACTCGCGTGAGAAACCTTTGGGTAAGCTCCTGTACGTCCATCGAGCCGAACCTCCGAGCGGACTCCGGCGGTGGGCGGTTGCCCAGGGTTGATTCGTCCATGACGCCCCTTCGAATTCCCGCAATCGGGAGGTTTGATCGCGCTCGGAGGTGCGATTTGGGTACCGAATGACGATTGCGTACGAACGGACGATTCTGCTGCCGTCAGACAGCGTCAGCGCATGGGGCGATCTTTAACGGCCCATCAGCCACCACGTCGCGGCGCTTTTGAACGTATCCGTGTCTTGAAAAGAACGGAGCGCAGCCGTGCTGCCCTCACGCACCCAGAAATATCCTGGGTAGTTGCTCGACTCGAGCGACTTCAAGCGCACGTCGTAACCGACGAAGGCGTCCTTGTAGCGAAACGTCGCGTCTCTCTGGAACTGGGAGGAGCCGTCGTCGTTGTCGGCCCAAAGACGGTAGCCGGCGTGACGCAGATAGCGGCCCGGCTCGTCGCGGGATTGGAACGAGACGAGCGACGCGTCGTGCAAGCCGGGGACGACCTTCCAATGCGAGTCTTCCTCGTCGGCGTTGGTGACCTCCGCGACGGCCGAGGTGTGGCGGACGCGAACGCTCTGGTTCGCGTTCGGTGAGAACGAAAGGTAGGAAGCCGCCGTGCGCTTGACGACGCGCCAGCGGGTGTCTTCGTCCTCCCCCGCCATGCTTTGCACGATGAGCTGACCGTCGCTGCTCACGTTGCTCCCCCCGACGTCCAAAAAGAAGCCGGTCAGCTTGGACGTCAGCTGCATCAAGCTGTCGTCGAAGCGCGTCGGCTTCCACAGCTGGCTGGGCGAATAGTCGCAGGTGGCTTGTTCGACGATCGCGCCGTCCGCGAGGCTTTCGCCGCGCACCTGCAAGCATTTGCCGCTCATCGCGCCGCGCAGGGCAAAGTACCCGTCCATCTGGTCGACGGCCCAGAAGGTTTGCTGCACCTCGGTGCGGCATGACCACAGGAGCACGGCCGTTCCGTCTTTCACGGAGAGGGCGTCGACGTCCACGCATTTGGTCGGCGAGTGCGAGGGCGACAAAGAGTACGGCGTGTTGTCGACCAACAGCGGGCAGCCGCTCGCCAGAACGCCGTCCGTGCACGTGGCGGAGACACACATGCCCTCCTCGCACTTGCCGGAAGCGCAGTCGCTGGATGCTTGGCAGCGAAAGCCCTGCGCGCATTTCGGGCACGACCCTCCGCAGTTCTTATCCGTCTCGTCGCCGTTGAGCGCGAGGTCGGTACAGCTCGGCGCCTGACAGACTTGGTTCGTGCAGATGGCGCTGTCGCAGTCGGTACCGGTGAGGCACGCCTGGTCCGCCTGGCACGGTTCGCAGGTGCGACCGCCGCAATCCACGTCGGTTTCGTCGGAGGTCGTCGCCGAGTCCGTGCAGTCCGGCGGGCTCGGCGCGACTCCGCCTTGGCCACCGAGCTCGGTTCCGCCTTGATTTGCCGGCTCGCCACCCTGAGCGCCGCTTCCCGCGGAGCCTCCTAGCATGGTCCCTGCACTCGCCGTCGCCCCAGCCTCGCCGCCTACGCCGCCTGCGCCGCCGCCAGCGCTGCCGAGTCCGGCTTCGAGGTAGTCGAGCGAACGGAGCGAGCAGCCGCCGAGCAGCAAGAGCATGGCGCAGCCGCGCGCCGTGGACCCATGACGCCGTCGCATCAGAAGCGACCACCGTACGTCAAGCCAACGTTGCTCACGCCCGCCTGCATACCGAGTCCTCGCGCGCCGCTGGAAGCCGGCGGAGCTTGACGGAAGAAGGAGTACGCCGCGAGGGCGAGGCTGGCGACCCCGACGCCGAGCGATACGTCCGCCAGGACGTACTTGGCACGTACGTCCGCCACTCGATCCGACCCGCACTGAGGCGAGCAGGTTTGCTCGAGCTGGGATTCGGAGGACCGCCCCCACGCGCCGAGGGCGACGAAGCCGCCGACTCCCGCGAGCGCGAGCCCGGTGAAGATCGCAGGGGCAGCCAGAGATCTTTCGAAGCGGGGGGCGACCGGGCTGATCGGGGCTGGCGACGCCGTACGGAGCGGCGTGAGCTCGACACGAAGAAGCCGATTGCGCTCACCACGCGCGACGACGAAGGGGACCGTCTTCGGCTCCGTGCCAGAGGCGGAGAAGCTGAGGTCGTATTCGCCGGGATCTAGCTCGATGATTTGGCCTTCGAGCCGCGTCGCGAGCACGCGACCACTCGCCGCGACCGTGACCTCGGTGAGATCTCGGCCCTCGCTCGTAGCGCGGAAGACCAAGGTGGGGAGCTCGGCCTGCACTTCAGCGTGCCATGCCAAACAATCCGTGTGGATGAAGTCCGGGCACTCATCGCGCGCGCAGAGCCAGAGCGTGTCGCGCGCGGACATGAGCTGGCCGGATTTGCGCTGCTCTTGGGCGTGCTCGTAAGCCTGCGCGCATTCCGCGCTGGAGGGCGCCGCGCGGACCGCCGTCGCTTCCTCCGCGCGCGCCTGCCCGCTCGACGCCGCGAAAGCAAGGACGAGCACGGCGGCGATGCAGCCGCCCTTCACAGACACTCCGGCTTCACCCGACGCACGCCGGCGGCGTCGATTCGATAGGGCGGTGAACAGCCCTTCTTCACCGGGGTTGCGATCGGGGTCGAAGTCGAGGCGGACAGCTCGCGCGGCGGGGGCTTTTTGGCGGTCGTTTTGGGGGGCTCCACGGTTTCGAGCGGCGGCAAGTCCGCCGCGGTGGGCAGTGGCGCGCTAGTCGACACCGCGCCCGCCGCCGTCGGCGTGACGACGGGCGGGAGCGCCGGCGCGATGGACGGCTCGGCGTACGCAACGGACGCAGCTCGAGCGGAGGGGGCCGGCACGTCGCTGAGCGGCGCTCGCAGAAACCAGAGCACCGCGCCGAGTGCGGTCATCACCCCCAACGCCGCGGCCCACCAGGGCGCCTTACCGTGGAAGCTTCGCGGCCTCTGCGGAACCGGCAACACGGAGGTGGTGACCGTTACCTGCGCTTGAGTCTGCTCGGCACTGGCCGCTACCGGTGCGGCTCTGGGGGAGCTTTGCGCAACCTTGGCAACCCAGAGGTCGCTTTGCGTGTGAACGGCACTTGCCTCGAGTGCCTGCAAAAGCTCAAGGCGATGCGCCAGACCGTCTTTGGCCACGCGCGTCACCCATTCCGCGACCTCTCTCCGTGAGCCCTCCCCTACGACGGCGCGGAGCGCTTCGGCAAAATCGTGAGCGCTCGCAAAGCGTGCGTCGCGATCGCGTTCGAGGGCTCGGAGCACGACCGCGTCGAGCGCGCTGGAAAGCGTCGGCACGAGACTGCTGGGTGGAGCCACCACCGAAGTCAGCAACAGCTCCATCGAGGTTCGCGCGTCGGGCGCAAAGAATAGCCGTCGGCCGGTGAGCGCCTCCCAAAGGACCACTCCGGCTGCGAAGACGTCCGTGCGCGCGTCGACTCCAAGGCCTTGCGCTTGCTCGGGCGACATGTACGCGATTTTGCCTTTGACGGTCCCCGCGGCCGTAACATGGGAGGTTAGCGCCGCCTGCGCGATGCCGAAGTCCAACACTTTCGTGTTGCCGTCGGCGCCGACCATGATGTTCTGAGGCGAGACATCGCGGTGCACGATGTTGAGAGAGCTGCCCGCCAAGCTCGCGGTGTGCGCAGCGTGCAGCCCCTCCAGCGCGTCGCAAACGACGCGGGCCGCGACCGGCACGGGGGCGCGCTCTTGCGCTTGGCGCGCCAGCCGGAGCAGGCCGGCGAGGGTCTCTCCGTGCACGTACTCCATCACCACCAGCAGCTCGCCCTGCTCCGCGACCACGTCTAGCGAAGAGACGACGTTCGGGTGGTGAATCGACGAGGCCAGCCTTGCCTCGTCCAAGAACATGGATACGAACGAGGGCTCGGTGGCGAACTCCTGGTGCAAGCACTTGATTGCGACCAGCTTCGAAAAGCCAGCCGCGCCGCGCAAGCAGCCGAGGTGTACGGTTGCCATGCCACCGGACGCGAGCTCAGAGTAGACCCGGTACCGACCCACGACGCGGTAAGGTTTGGACCTCGCCAAGCTCATAAGAACACTCGAGAGTAGCAGTCCGAACCGGCTCCCGTGGGAGGAGCCCGCGTTTTCGTGGGGCGGGCTCTGACATGCACGCCCGTTTCCGCAGCTTTACTTAGTGGCTTGCGAGGTAAGTGCTGCGTGGCGCTCGCGGAAAAGCCATGTCAGCGAAGGTGGGACGGGTGAACGAGGCCGGCTCACTCCGACGGAAATCCGCAGGCAGCGCCACTGAGTGAATGCGCGGTCGTGCTGTCGCGCATTCGACCACGAGCAGCGAGCTCATGACACATCACGCGAGACTTCCCTACTTCGGACTCTTCTTGTGTTTGGGTACCGCGTTCGGTTGCGGCGACGACGCCCCGCCGCCCGGGCCCGGCAGCGCAGGAGCATCCCAAGTCGGTGGCACAGGGGGCGCTTCGACCGCGGGCGCGGGCGGAAGCTCGACCAGCGGCGCCGGCAGTGGCGGCACCTCCCCGGTCGGAGGAACGAGCGGAGCGGGCGCAACGACGGGCGGAACCACCGCCGGCAACGGGGGCGTCGGAGGTGCGTCCGGTAGCGCAGGCGCAGGCGGTAGCGCAGGCGCAGGCGGTAGCGCAGGCGCGGCTGGAGGCAGTGGCTCGGATCGCAAGTTCGTCGGAAACATCACGACTGGATTCAACGCCGCGTTGGACACCGGCGGCCGTGTGTTCTCCACGCACTGGGACCAAGTCACGCCGGAAAACGCAGGGAAGTGGGGCTCGGTGCAAAGCAACGCCTCGGCCTCTTTCAAGTGGGACACCCTAGACGGCATTTACGACTACGCACAGAAGAAGGGAATCATCTTTAAACAGCACACCTTCGTGTGGGGCTCTCAGCAGCCGAGCGGAACGCTGACCGAAACGCACGTCAAAGCTTGGATGAAAGAGTTCTGCGCTCGTTATCCGAATACGCGCCTGATCGACGTCGTCAACGAGCCTCCACCCCACACCACGCCTAGCTACGCCAATGCCATCGGTGGCGGCACGGACGGAAGCTGGCAGTGGATCGTGAACTCCTTCAAGTGGGCTCGCGAAGCGTGTCCCAACGCGATTCTGATCATCAACGACTACAACAACATCGAATACGGCGATCAGAACCAGCACTTCATCGACATCGTGAAGACGGCCAAGGCCGCGGGCGCGCCGATTGACGCGGTCGGCGCGCAAGCCCACGGCTTGAGCGGCAACATTTCGACCGCCACCATGAAGAGCTTGGTCACGAAGCTGCATACCGAGACGGGCTTGCCGGTGTACATCACGGAGTACGATATCGACCTAGCCGACGACAACGCGCAGCTCGGGCGTTACAAGGAGCACTTCCCGTTCTTCCTGGACACCGAGTGGATCCACGGCGTCACGATCTGGGGCTGGGTTTATGGGCAGACTTGGGTGCCGGCGAGCGGACTCATCAAGAACGGAGCCCCTCGCCCCGCAATGACCTGGTTGATGGACGAGCTCGACCGCCCCGCTCCTTAGCGCGGCGCGGCGGACCGCGAGAGCGACATCGACTCGACGGCTAGCCCCCCTCGGGGCGCCTCCCGCAACCAGAAGAGCTGCGAGTCAGTCGCGAGCATCGCCGTGACCGTTCCCTGGGAGGGCACGAGCACCCTCGCTGGGCCGCCCGCTAGAGGGAGCTCCAAGAGCCCGCCCGGCTGAGAGCAGTAGATGCTGGCGGCCACCGCGAACGGCGAGCAGATGACGTCTTTCCCGACTTGCTCCGTTCGCTTCAGATCCGTCGAGACCCGATACACGGATAGCGTGGGACCATCATAATAGAAGACGTCCGAAGTCACCGCGAGCATGGCGGGCGTTCGCCCGCGCACGGGCTCCGCGTAGCGCGGTCCGTCGCCGGAAGTGGCGACCACGCCGAGGCGCCAACTGGAACCCGGCAGCTCCTCCACGAAGAAGAGCCGGTCGTCCCGAAGTGTCATCGCGCCGATGTCTCCCGAAACGGCGGCGACGCGTCGGGGCTCCGACCCCACCAACGCCCAGAGCGATACGCCCGCGTTGGGCTCGTTCTGGCGGAGCCAGGCGACTCCATCACCTGCGTCGACGACGAGGCGCGGAGCACGAGGCATGCGCCCAAGAACCGCCCACCCGGCGCGGGCCGGATCGAATCGGCGTAAGACTCCGGCCGACCATCTCGTCAGCGAAGTCCCTCCCATCCCTCCCTGCTCTCCCGACGTGAGCGGCACCGGAAGCGAGCCGTCCCCATCGAGCCAATGAAGAGCGTCCGCCGTCACCAGCGCCGGTCGGCTTCCAAGCAAAACCAAGCTGGGGCCGTATGGCGAGACATCGAGGCGCAACCGCGTCCGCGTCTGACTGACATGACTCCGCGGCACCGAATCGTCGGCCTTGGCGGGCGAGATCGGCTGGTTGCTCTCCGACTCGGGCGGCGGCTTGGTGGGGCCGCCGCAGGCAAGCGCCACGAACGGGCTCAACCAGAAGAGTGCGCTGCGAGCGCGACGGCTCGATGTAGGTCCGAGCGTGTGCCGCCTCAAACTTGCGTAGAAAGCTTTCACGACTCGCCTGGGCAAAAGCTCGGCTGGCCCCTGGATTGCTAGCGATTGGTATGTCTGCCGCCAACCAAGCCGGGTTTCGCTCGTCGCCCGCGCGACGGAGCCCCCCGGCTCCGCCCGAGCTTGCTGGCCCGATAGCCTCGATGCGACGAGGCTGTTAGGCCTTCATTCCGTCGTACGTGCCCGAGCCAATGGCAGGCGCGGTGGGGCTGACGTCGCGAGTCGCGGCTGCCATGAGGGTGTTCAGAACCTTGGCGACACGATCATGGGCACGCCTCGCGTCGAATGCGAAGGACCGTCCGCGATGGTGTTGGTCCAGATCACTTGCGCGTTGTTTTCCAGGCCGTGCGCCTTGAAAGCGTCCAGACCGACGAGCAGCGTCTTCATGCGGATGATGTCGATCTCGTGGTGAGCGTTCTCCGCGGTGGGGTTGTTGCCGGTGGCCGAGTCCGACTGAACACGATGGCTCAGCTGGTGGAACGTCCAGCCCAGGCCGGCGTTCGACGGCACGTCGTACTTGGTGCCGTCCGTGCCGTCACCCCACTGGAGCGTGGCGACGCGGTTGTAGTTGCAGGCGAACGCCACCGCCATGATTTGCATGTGGAGTTTGACGTACTCCTCCATCTGCGCGCCCTTGAAGGCGAACCCCGTCTTGAACGCTTCGTACTGATCGACGGGCAGGCCTTCCTTGGAGCAGGACGGTCCCATGCCGCCCATGTTCCCGGTGTTGCCCATGTTGACCTCGATGTCGCGAATGGCCTGAAAATGCTGATCGAGGCGCATCTTGTCTGCGCTGCTGAGCACGGGCAGGCTCTTCAAGCTGTTCAGCTCTCCGCGCACGAGGTCGTTGACGCTCTTGCGGCGGTTGGCGAGCTCCTGCGCGATAGGATCGACCATCGGCGTACCGGTGCCGGGCGTCGTCGTTCCGCCGCCGGCGAGCCCGACGACTTTCGAGTACAAGAGGTAAGGGTTCACGTCCGCCGCTCGTACCTGACCTGCGCCGGCGCCCTTGAACGAGATACGCTCGGCGATGAAGCCTTTGGCTCCGGAGTACAAGGCGATGGGGTCTTGGGTACCCAACGCCTTCGCGATGAGCGTGTCTGCCGAAGGCCCCGCGGCGTACGCGGTGTTGCCGGTCGAGCCCGGGGCGAGCCCCGTCAGCGTTTGCACGCAGCCTTCTGCGTGGCCGCAGCTCCGGGGACCCGGGTTTGCGTAGTTGATGCCCTTCAGAAAGAGCAGGTTGGCTGCGTGCGGGGCGAGGACGCTCGTCGCGATGTCCGGCGAAGCGCCCAGGCTCGCCGTGGAAAGCGCGCCCGTCGCCGACGGGAAGAAGTTCTTATTGACGACGCCGTTTTGACCCACGATGAACAGCGTGAAGACGGGGTTCGTCTCGGCGGCCCATGCGGAGCGATCTTGGAGGCTCTCCAAGAAGGGCAAACCGATCGCGACGCTTCCCGCGCCGGTCAGAAAGGCTCGTCGCTTCATGCCTTTACCTCGGATAATCACTGCACACCTCCGGCACGCGTCCTAAACGCTGGTTGCTTCACCAAGTTCACGAGCACCTGCTTCACCGAGCCGTTGCTGCCCGAGCTCACGGTCGCAAGCTCCGTGAGGAGCGGCACGTCCGCTTCGACAATGTCGCGTTGGAGCGCGTAGCCGGCGAGCTTCTTCGAGTAGCACAGGTGGGCTTGCCGATCCGTAGCCAGGGTTTGCATCAGCTCGGCCGCATTCTTGTACGTCTTCTTGCCGTCGATGAAATCGAAGGCGCCGCTGCTGTCGATGGCCAGAGTCTCGTTCGGATAGGTCTCCGTTTCGCGGTAGCGACCCATGCCGTCGAAATTCTCGAACGCAAAGCCCAGAGGATTGATCATGTTGTTGTGGCAGACGGTGCCGCAGCCATTCGTGTGCTGATCGACGCGGATGCGGTTGGTCTGTCCCGGTTGCCGGGGCGGCAGGGGGGGCAGAACGCCGGCGAAGATGCCGAGCGGGGCGCACAGAACGTCCAAGCTCATGCTGACGCCGCGATGAATGGAGTCGGGGTCGTCGTTGTGGGCGTAGAGCATCAAGAACGGCAACTGCTGGAAGAAACCGGCGCGACCGGCTCCCAAGTCTCGCTCCGCGAAGCCGCTCACGGGCGCGGCCTCTCCGCCGTAAAAGCCTGCCATTTTCGGACCAACGAAGCCCGTCGTCGACAGGAACACGTCCTTGACGCCCAGGTTTTGGCTGAAGATGCGGTCGAAGAACAGGTAGGCGCTCTCGGCCAGCTCCGTGTTCATATTGGGGTCGTAGTCCTCGACGCCCACCTTGCTCAGAGAGGCGAAGCGGTCGAAATGCAGGAACTCGCCGTGGAACTTGCGCATGACCGCCTTGGCGGCGGGTTCCTCCAAGAGCTTCTGCGTGATGGTGGCGGTACCCTCGGCAGTGTCCAAACCGCCGCTGGCGGCCGCGTCCAGGAGCGCGTCGTCGGGTCCGGCGTTGCGCAGCCAGAGCGACACCTTGGCCGCTAGCTCGTAGCCGGTCAGCGCGGCGCCGGACGCGCCCAGCTCCGTCCGATAGAGGAAGTGCGGCGACTGCAGCATGGCCTCGAGCACGACGCCCGCGCCCTTCGCGAAGTTGCTCTGGCTTCCGGAGTAGGTCGGCCCCGCGTCGAACAGCTTCTGGTAGGCCGAGGTCTCCGCCATGGTGAGCGGCCGGCGGTAGATGCGACGGCCCACCGTCGAGATGAAGCCGGGGCCGTCCGTGCCGGCATAAAGCTTGGTCAGCGCGGCCGGGTTCGAGGTGACGTCTTTCGCCAGAGCCTCTGCGGCGCTCTGAT
>JAQSWN010000028.1 GCA_029266615.1 Polyangiaceae bacterium | reverse complement strand
CTCGCTGGACAACGACTGCGACGGTACGGCGGACGAAGAGGGCTGCGCTCAGTGCAGCGCCGAGGAAATCTGCGGCGACGGAATCGACAACGACTGTGACTGCGTGGTCGACGACTGTAACTACGAGATCTGTAACGACGGGATCGACAACGATGGGGATGGCAACATCGACCGCGACGACCCACAGTGCCAGGTGAAGTGACGGTGGGGGGGTATCCTTTCGGGTACCTCGCTCGTTCACCAGGTATGAGTGACCTATCACTGCCTGCCCGGCGCCTTTACGTCTCGATGATCGTTTCCCTGGACGGGTATATCGAGGGGCCGAACCGCGAGCTCGATTGGTTCCCGGACGACAACCCTCAGTTCGAGCGCTACGCGGACGAAATGATCGACTCCGTGGGCGTGGCCCTCTACGGACGGCGCTCGTACGAGACGATGCTGAGCTACTGGCCGGCCGCTGAGCGTAACCCTACATCCTCGTCGGATTTGGCCTTCGCGCGGCGCATGAACGCCCTCCCCAAGGTCGTGTTGTCACGCACGCTCGAGCGCGCGGACTGGAGCAACACCACCATCGTGCGCGACCACGTGAAGGAGAAAATTCTCGAGCTCAAGGCGCAGCCCGGCAAGCCGCTGGTCGCGTGGGCGGGGGCGGGGCTCGTCGCCACCTTGGCCGAGCACGACTTGATCGACGAGTACCGCGTGATCATCTGCCCCACCGTGCTCGGCGGAGGAACGCCGCTCTTCTCGAGGGCGCATCAGCCTCGGCTGCGCTTGGTGCGCACCACCCAGCTCGGAAGCAGCGTCGCGGTGCTGTGCTATGAGCCTGTGCGCGAGTGACAGGGACTCGAGAGCTCCAGCACCTCGGTGGCGACGTGCGGGCGTCCTGGCAGCGCTTTCTGGACGCCTTCGAGCCCCTGCGGCCGGAGCTCTATCGCTACTGTCGGCATCTCACGCGTACGCCGTGGGACGCCGAGGACTTGGCACAGGACACGATGGCGCGGGCGTTCGTCACCCTCGGCACGCTGTTCGGCGAGTTGCCCGAGCCGCGCGGGTGGTTGTTCCGCGTCGCCTCGAACGCCTGGATCGATCGCGTCCGTCGTGAGCGCTTCTCGCTGGAACCGATGAGCTCGGCCCCCAGCGCCGTCGAGCCGCAGTCGACGCGGGAGGCGGCAGGGACGCTCCTCGCACTGCTGTCACCCCAGGAGCGAGTCGCGTTCGTGCTCAAGGACGTCTTCGACTTCTCGCTCGAGGAGGTCGCCCGGGTGTTGGGCACCACCGTCGGCGCGGTCAAAGCCGCCCTCTCGCGAGGCCGCAGCCGCCTGCGCGAAGACGCGCCCGCGCGGGAGGAGCGCGTTCCGGCCGTGGGCGCGCTCGAGGCGTTCGCGCACGCGTTCAATGCGGGCGACCTCGAGCAGCTCACGGCGCTCTTGTTAGATTCGGCCAGCGTCGAGATCGTCGGCCTCGTCACCGAGTACGGTGCGGACGCACCCAAAAATCCGCTCACGGGCTCTTTCGCCGGCACGCTCGCGCCCCTCACGATAGACGAGCGCGGCGGGGTGCCGAGCGAGCTGTTGGAAGGGTACCTCGAACGGTCGCCACGCTGTGAGGTGCGCGCGTACCGCGATGGGTGGCTCCTCGTCTTCTGGTACGATCACGTCGAAGGGCCGTTCGTGCGTACGCTCATGCGCGTGGAGACGAACGGCGACCGCATCGCCCGGGTGCAGAACTACTTCTTCAGCCCTCAAGTGATCGCGGAGGTGTGCGAGGAGCTCGGCGTGCCCCATCGCGCCAACGGTTACCGTTACTGGCTCCCTGAGCCTTAGCCCCGAGTTGACGTCCTTCGAGCGCGTGGACACTTGGTCCCACCAAGTCGGCGCGGCGCTTGCGCTCACGTCACGGCGCACCTGCGCGCGGCTCATACACGGTGAGTGACAGTAGCCGCTACTTGCAAGTGGAAGCGCGGATACGCTGGCCGCGCCGGGCGCGCTTCCGTATCATCGTGAGTTTGGGTTGGTCGAGCTTTCAACGCTTCGACCACTGGAGCCGAGCGCGACGCTTGGGCGAGACCTCGAACAAGGAATGCATGAACCGTAAGACTGGGCTGTCCGCGATGTTGTCCGTAGTCTGCTCTGCTCTCGTCGGGTGCGCGAGCGCGACGCCGCCCGCAAGCTCGGTCGCCGCGAATTCACCGGCGGAAGTACCGCCCCCCGCCGTCGCGCCGGCTCCTTCTCCGAAGGCGGTACCGGCCGAGGCCAAAGCCGCGGAGCCCGTGAAGGGGGAGACCGCGAAGCCGGCGGACGAGCCGCGGGACGGACTACGCAAGGCGAGCCGCCCGCCGATGGATCTGCTCACCGGCAACAACGTCGTTTACGTCTTCAACTTCCCCGGCTCCGCGAAGGGCGAGGCCGCCAAGGTGCAATGCGAGAGCGCAGGTGACCCGGCTTCGGTGCGCGGCTGCCTGGCTAAGGAGCGGGAGAAGATCCCGGTCGAGTCCGTACGCTTCGTGAAGGATGCGCACGGACAGTTTTGGTGGGTGACGTACAACCGCTACAAGGGCAACTTGCTCAAGTGGCACAAAGTGCAGTTCATGCCCGGCAAGGAGGACGCGGACACGATCAAGCTCAGCCTCGTCGGGAAAGACAAGGGCATCGCGCCGATGCCGCGCGTGCCCGCGGCCCTCAAGGTCGAGCTGCCGAACGACTACAGCATCGTCATCAGCGACCCGGAGCACGGGGAGATGATGTTCGACGCCAAGATCGGCTTGATGGACGCCGAGCCCTCGGACTGATCGCGTCGACGCCGAGCCGGCGGTGCGCGGCACCTGAGGTCAATCGCTCCATCCGGCGCATCAGCCCGTCTTTGTTCGGGCCCGCGTGGGGGCGAGGTTCTCAGGAGCTCAGAGCAACGCGGGGCTGGCACCGGGCGGCTCGCATGCTCGAGCCGCCGTGAGCTAGCGCAGCAACGTCAGAGAAACTCTTCCGGGATTGGCTGCGGACCGGGGACGATGCCCGCGATGTCCGGATCCTCACCGGGGTTGGTCGGCGTGCGCGTGGTCTTCTCAGTTTTGCGCTGCTCGCGCTTGACGGCTTTGTCCTGAGCTTTTTCTTGGCGCGCCTTCTCTTTGAGGCGCTTGTTCAGGGATATGGGCATGGGACCTTCCGGCTTAGCGTGGTTGGTTTGTCGCCGCCAGGCGACCGGGGCCCAAGGGATGGGTGACTTCGGGCTCGGGGCCGGGTGGCGGGGGGGAGGGATGCGGCGCGCCGCAAGGCGCAGCTACAGCCAGCTCTTTACACCATGAAGCAACTTCGGGGAGTGCGCCTCGGAATTCATACGGCCGAGCCCAAGTTCGGCAGCGCGGCCGCTCCGGCCCGACGCATGCGGTCGAACAAGGCCGTCGAAGGTGGCTAGCCGGGAGGCCGGCTTGACCGGAAGCCCGAAAAGAACTAGGTTTCGGCCCTTCAAGGAAGCCATCAACCGGTGGCTCCAGCACGTGTTCGATCCGCGCGGCGGAGCGGCTCCTGCTTCTGTTCGTGAGTCGCCAACCGAATCGCTCGCAACCTGCGAGCCCGAGGATCGAAATGGGAGATGCCTTCGAAGGCCGCGCGCCGATACGGCCGTGACCGCCTGGCGCTCCTCGGGCTGGTAGCGTTGGTTCACGGAGCCGCGCGCGGTTGTTTTGGAGCTGGCGTGGCCCCGGTCCGGCCGCTTCCGCTGAATGTCTGGGCCAGTCTCGAGAATGACAATGGGCAATCGTTTGTACGTGGGTAACCTCTCTTTCGGCTCGAGCCAGGACTCGCTGCGCGATGCATTCGCCGCCCACGGGGACGTCGTGGACGTTCACCTCGTCGCGGATCGCGTTACCGGTCAATCACGCGGCTTCGGCTTCGTGACGATGGGCTCGCGCGGCGAGGCCGAGAGCGCCATGGCGGCGATGAACGGCTCGGATCTGGACGGGCGCGCGCTGAAGGTCAACGAGGCCGAGGAGCGGCCCGGCGGCGGCGGTGCCGCGCGCAGCCGCAACCATGGTTGGTGATGAGTAGGCTTTACGTCAGCAATCTCTCGCCTTCGGCGAGCCTCGCGAACCTCCGAGAGTGCTTCGCCGCGTGCGGCGACGTGGTCGACGTGGAGATGGTGCCCGAGCGCAACGCGTACCAGAGCACGAGCACGGCTTACGTTCGCATGTCGACGCAAGCCGCGGCCGAGCGGGCCGCCACGAGCTTGCACGGCACCGTGCTCCTTGGCCGCTCCCTCGTCATCAGCCACTCCCCCGAGCCCGAGGCTCGCGGTCGCAAAGCCAAGGACGCGGAACCGGTTTCCAACGCCCGCATCACTCAGCAGTACCGCGAGCGCATGGCCATGACTTACGAGCTTGCGTGTCACAGCGCGCGCGTCACCGTGCGGATGTTCTTTCCGGAGCCCGACGCGTCCTCTCACTGGCGCATCGAAGCCCGCACTGATCGGGGAGAGTCCGTCGTGGAAGCGAGCGACGCGAGCCGAGAGCTCGCGCTCCGCGCCGTGGCTGAGGCCTGGCGTTCACTACCGTCTTCGGCCAGCACGCCCGAGCTGGACTGGCCGGCGATCGCGGTGGCACTCAAAGCCGTGCGCGCTCTGTAGCGGTGCGGGCTCAGCGCGCGCGGCGGTCGAAGATGGTGCCGGCGGTGCGCTCCGGTATCCGTTGCCACCGCGCGTAGGCGGCGACCACGCGTTGTCGTAGCTCCGAAGGAGTGGCGCGATCTCCGAGGCCCCGCGCCATCGCCTCGATGACGTAGCCTTCCGGAGCCATCAAATCGCGGGTCATGACGAGCGGGTCAGAGCCTGCTTCGCGGAGCGCGGCGCTGAAGTACGGAGCCGAACGGCACGCGAAGACGAACGAGGGGAGCGCGGCGGGCGCGGGCGGCGACACCGCGACCTCCGCGCCGACGAGCTGCTGCAAGCTGATGCCGTCCATCAAACGGTTGTGCCCGGCATAGCCGGCGACGTGAACGGTCACGCGGCGCTCCACGCCTTGGTCGACGAACGTGACCTCGGCGCCCTGAGTGGCGAATCGGTAGAAGTCACGGACGGCGTCGTCGATGCGCTCGCCATGAATCGCGCGCAGCACGACCAGCTGCTCGACGTCGCCGGGTCGGCCCCAACGCGCTCCCGGCACCATGCGGCGGTAAACGAGCTGTTCGAGCACGGAGCCTTCGCCGCGCGAACGTGCGACGCTTTTGAAATGCTTCGCGGTTTCGTCGAAGTACCGACGCGCGCCGAACGCGCGGCCCCAATACAGGTTCTTGTCGAGAGAGCCCGGGTCGCCTGCGCCTTGGCCGCCGCAGGCGATGAGCTTGCGGTCGCAAAGGGGGACGACCACGAGCAAGGTGAGCGGCTTGCCTGCCGCGACGTCCGCTTCGACGCGGGGGTAGCGGTCGGTCCAGGGCACGCGGATCGGGGCCGCGGCGCCAGCGCCGCGAGCCGTCACGGCCCCGAGAAGCAACCCCAGAACTGCCCAAAAAAGCCAATAGCGCGCCATGCTCTCGGGTCATCGCGCGACGAGCCCGAAGCGTGACCGGGACGACGCCAAATCCTCAGAGCGACTTGCCGCGGTCGCCGACGACCCCGCCCGAGACGGTGCCGGTGGCGCGCAGCTTTTCCCCTCGCGCACACTCGAGGGTGTTGATGAGCCACGCGCCGCTGCTGTAACCGGTGGAGAATATCCGCGACGTGTCCACACAACGCTTCGACTCCAGCTCCGCGAGCATGGCGTCGAAGAACTTCACGTCGTCCCCACTGCCGCTGTACGTCCAGCAGCCGTCTGGCGTGATGCCGGCGGCGCGCACCACGACCGCATCCTTGCCCGCAGCTTTCTCCATCGGGACGTAGTTGCTCGGCCCCCCGCAGCCGTGAAAGGTGAATACCATGTGAGTAGCGGAGGCGCGGGGCGTCGCGTCGGCGGGCCTTGTGTCGCTTTGACGCGGTTTTTTTTCGAGGACTCAAAAGAATCACGCGTAAAGGAGGCTCCCTGGCGACACAGGGCATGGATGCACCCTGCGAAGCGAATCGACCGCAAAGCGTTCTTGACCTGGGGCTTGGCGACGACTTCCGCGTGGGCCATTGGCTGCAGCGCCGAAGCGGAGCCTCCGCTTGGCGCAGGTGGCGCCAGCGTAGGCGGTAGTGGTGGCTCGGGAGCGGGCACCGCCGGAACTGCAGGCGCAGGCGGCGTCGGCGCCGGCGCTGGAAGCGGCGCTGGTGGCGTGAGCGGCGCTGGGGTGAGCGGCGGTGCGGGTGGCACCGGCGGTGGCGGTGCGGGCGGGGTGAGCGGCGGTGCGGGTGGCACCGGCGGCGCCGTAGGAGGCGGTGGAAGCGGCGGCATGGTCGCGGCGAACTGCGCCACGATGATGAAAGTGACCATCACCGCGAACCACGACCACGTGCTGAACGTCACCGTGGCGGACGTGATGGCCGGCGTCGCGAAGGCTTACGACGTGAAGGGCGGCTCCGAGCACCCGCACTGGGTGGAGCTCACCGCGGCGGACTTCACCAAGCTGCAGATGGGCGGCACCGTGCGCAAGCTGACCTGCGACCGCGGTCACGAGCACGAGTACATCCTCAACTGCGTTGCCAATGGCGCGCCCTCTGAAACGCCGAGCAAGCCGATGTACTGCGACACCGAGCACAAGTGCGGAGAAACGCAGGGCAACTACTGCCAGCCGCTGCCCTGAGTCACCACTCGGGCAATGGCTGCGGGCCGGGAACGATGCCGGCGATGTCTGGATCCTCACCGGGCGCAACAGGCGGGCGGTGAGCCTTCTCGACCTTGCGTTGTGCTCGGTCTTCGGCCTTTTCCCGCGCTTTGTCCTGCCGTGCCCTCTCTTTGGCTCGCTTGTTGAAGGTGGTCGACATGGCACCACCAATATGAGTCGCGATGCGCACGTTCGCTGCCTGCCGCCACCTGGTCGAGTGGCTAGGTGGCGGGAGCAGCGTCACGGTAGTGGGTGAGTCGCGCCCAGGTAGTCGAGGCCGAGCCGCTCACCGTCGCCTCCGCGCCATGTTCAAGGGCTCGCCAGCGTAGCGCTTCCGCCTCGGCCTTTTCGAACGGGCCGAGGGTGAGAGCAAAGCGCGCGTCTCCACCTCGAGACGACTCGGCGATGCGAGGCACCGCGCCCGTGACGTCGAACGCCTGGGCGGCTCGCAGCAGCGTCGCGAGCGGTGCTTCGGGCGAAGTACGCTTGTCAACCTTCCACGGTCGCCAGCCGTTGATAGAGTGGCGCCGTGTCCGCGAAGGCCAAGCTGTCGCTTCTGTTCGCGCTCGTCGCGTGCGCGCTCGTCTGGGGGCTGGTGGTTTGGCGAATGCGCCACACCACGGACGTCACCGTCGCGGGCGACTTGCGAGTCGGCTCCCTAACCTGCCCGAGCGCTTGCCGCATCGAGCTCACGTTGACGGACGGAACGCGCGTGCATGCACGAGAATGCACGCTGCCCGACTCGCTGCGCGACCTTGCGGCCGTACGCGTCGTCGCGGCCGGAAAATGGGCGGACGTGGGCGTGCTCGATGCCTCGCATCTTTTCGTTACGAGCCGAAGCGTAGCCCAGGGCTCCGTCGGTGTGCCGCCGCACTGTGCGGTTCGCGTCCCTTAGGGAGCTGGAAAGCTGTCGGTGGGTGGCGGCGGCGCGTCCGGAGCCGGTGCGGGAGCAGGTGGGGGCGCGGTTTGCGGTGCCGATGCGGCCGGCGGTGCTGGAGGCGTGACGATCGGTGCCGGGGCTGGCGCCGGTGCCGGTGCCGGTTCGACCACCGCGGCCGGTGCCTGCCCGCGTTGTTCGGGCGTGAGCCAGTGGCGCGAATTCGGGCACGCACGGAAGCGGCGTTCGGTGGCTTCACAGCTTTCGGCTTCTGCCTCTGCTTTGGGAAGGACCGCCGGCACGATGTCGTCCCAGCGGACGGTCAAGGCCGCGCCGAGCGTCTTGACGGATTCGCCAGAAAACGCGCCGCCGAGGGTGGAGAGCATGCCGTAAAGGTCCACATCCGCGCTGCGACCCAGGTGCAGCGTGCCTTGCAGGCCCGCACGCATCGGCACGGACACGCCCACGTCGATGGTCACGCCTTGGCGCAAGGCTGCTTCCACTGCCCCGGGCTTGAGCGATGCGGTCTGGGTAACGGGGTCGATCACGACCACCGAAGAGTCGATGGTGACGCCTTCGGGGCGAACGATGGTGTCTACGTTGGCGCTGATCGCGAGCTCGTACCACGGCGTGAAGGTGACCATCTTGTGCGGCGAGAGCGGCACTCCGAAGCCAAGCACGAACGGGATGGTGAGGAAGTTGCGCTCCCCGCTGATGTACGCGGTGGGAACGCTGCCCAGGTGAAACGCGAGCGCGGCTTTGGGCACGCCGTCTTCCCAACGACCCGCCACGGGATACTCGAGCACCGCCACGCCGCTACCACCGACGCCGTGCGCGCGCGTGTCGTAGCCGGTTTGCTTGAAATTCACGTAGTGGATGCCGAACTGGGCGCTCAGGCGCCCCGTCGTCGAGGTGAAATTGGCGTTGTAGCTGAACGTATTGAAGCTACCCGCGTTGCTGAAGCCGTGCCGGTACGCGAACACGATGCTCGACGCGCGCGTGTCGTACGTCGACACGGAAGGAGCGTGCGTCCCCGCGGCCTCTGCCGACGCGGCCTTCCCGAACGCGAACGTACACACTGCCGCGCCCAGGCCGAGCCACGCGCTTACGCGAATCCTCATTGTCCCCGTAACGTTCGTCTCGGGTTGAAACTTAAGAACTGGTCGCAGGGCCGACGCCTACGATAAGTTGGCAGGGTGTCCGACAGTTTCGAACGAATACAGCGCGTCATCGCGAAGATCCCGCGCGGTAAGGTCATGACCTACGGTCGCGTCGCCCTCGCCGCCGGTATGCCCGGCGCCGCACGCACCGTCGGCTACGCCCTGCGTGCGCTCGGTCCGAAGGTGCCGTGGCAGCGCGTCCTGGGCGCGAAGAGCCCGCGCACCGCGCACGTGACCATCGTGGACCCGCGAGGCAAAGCCGAACAGCGCCGGCTGTTGGAAAAGGAAGGGGTCCAGTTCGACGCTCGGGGCGGCATCTCCCTCTGCGAGTACGGCTGGATGCCGGGCCAGCGCGCCGTTAATCCTCCGAGCTCTCGCCCCGCCCGCGCTCGTAAAGCGACCGCACGAAGCCGATAGTGTCCGCCTCGCTCGCCGGCTTGTCCTCGCGGTAGCGCCGAACGCGCGCGAACCGGAGCGCCATCCCGCCCGGGTAGTGGGGGCTCTTCTGCAAACCGTCGAACGCGATTTCGACGACGAGCTCCGGACGGACGTGCACGACCCATTCGCTCTTTTCGGTCGCGAGCTCCGACAAGCGCTGGGTTTGCCACGCCAAGGTCTGATCCGTGAGGCCCTTGAACGTCTTGCCCAGCATCACGAAGCCGCCGGTCTCCGGATCTCGCGCGCCGAGGTGCAAGTTGCTGAGCCAGCCTTTACGGCGGCCGCTTCCCCACTCCGCGGCCAACACCACGAGGTCCAAGGTCGGAGCCGGCTTGAGCTTCAGCCAGCCTGCGCCGCGCTTGCCGGCTTCGTAGCTGGACGCGAGGCTCTTGGCGACCACGCCTTCGTGCCCGCTGTCTAGCGCGGCCCGGAGCGCCGCCTCGCCCTCTTCCGTGGTGGTCACGAGCTGCCGCGTAACGCGCGACTTTAGCGGTACGGCCAAGCTCATCGCGGCCCAGCGTGCTTCGTTCGTCTTTTCGACCAGCACCTCGCCGTTCAAGTACGCGCAGTCGAAGAAGAAGGCGCTGAGCGGCAAGGTGCGGCGCTGCTCCGCGACGTCCAGCCGACGCCCGAAGCGGCTCATGGTCACTTGAAAGGGCTGGGGCCGCCCGCCGTCTGCGAGCGCGATCGCCTCGCCGTCCAACACCACGCTTTCGAGATCGAAGCCTCGAACCAGCTCCACGACTTCGGGTAAGGACTCCGTGACGTCGTTGCCGTGACGCGTGAAGACCGCGACGCGTTCGCCCTCGCGGTGTACTTGAATGCGCGCGCCGTCTAGCTTCTGCTCGAAGGCGCACGGCGCGAGGCGCGTCACCGCATCCGCCACGTCCTTCGCGGTTTGAGCCAACATCGGCCGAAGCGGGCGAAACAGTTGGATGGTGAGCTCCGCGAGCGCGGGCTCCCCTCCCGAGAGCGCGCGTACGGCCACCTCCGTGGCATCTCCGGCGAACAGCATGGCGCGGCGGAGCGCAGTTGACGAGATGCCGGTCGCGGCGCCGAGCGCTTCGACGACCAGCGCTTCGAGCGCGCCTTGGCGCAGCTCACCGAGCATGAGCCGCGCCGCAAAATCTTGCTCCTCGTCCGTGAGCCGCTCGAACGTCTGTCTCAAGAGCTCGCTTTGGCGCTTGCTGGACCCCTTGCCAGCCAGCTCCGAAAGGGTTTGAAACGTGCCGTCCAGCTCCAAGACCGTCATGCTCGGCGCCGTCGCTGCGGGCGCTTCCCGGAGCGCTTGCAAGGTGCGGTAGCCGACGCCGAGCTTGCCTTGTCGCAGCTCGCCGCACAGAAAACCGATCGCGGCCCGCACCTCTGCCGGCTCGAGCACCGAGATCAGGCTCTTGAGCCGTTCCGCTTTTTGCTTGCGAGAGCGCGTCGCCGCGACGTCCCGCGAGGCGCTCACGATTTCACTCAGCTGAAGCATCGCCACACCTTGTGGGACCGGGGCTGGCTGGGCGCAAGATCGCGCTTTTCCTCGCTGGTGCAGTTCTGCCACGATGCCGCCGCGATGGGTAAGCAAGCGAAGCGTGAGACCAACGCGGTCGTGCTGAAGCAGGCCATGCTCCGGCGTCTGCCGCGGCGCCTCCAAGCCAAGGGTGAGCTGCACTTCCCGGCCGTGCCCGCGCTGCTCGAGCACTACGTCAAAATATTGGACCTGCTGTGGGAGAGCATCGGGCGCAAGTTCACTCCCCCCGAGCTGGACGAGTTTCGTCAGTCTCTATCGGCGCGTCTTGCTCAAGCTCACGCCGCGTCCGCGAGCGCCAAGGTCGTCGTCAGCTACGACTGCGATCCGTCTCCGAAGACGAGCATCACGTGGAAAGTCGTCGCGCTCGCGGCAAGCATGGAGGAAGAGTACCAGCACTGGGTCGACACGCGCACGCCGCCGCTGTTCGGGAAGAACGCCGACGCCAAAGCGGTGGACGTGGCGCGGTCACTCGGCGTACCGGCGGAGGTGAGCGTCTTGGACGTGGGCGCCGGCACCGGTCGAAACAGCTTGCCTCTCGCGCGCGAAGGCTTCGCCGTGGACGCGCTGGAGCCGGCCCCGGCCTTGGTCAAGGTCCTCTCGGAAGCCGCGGCGGCCGAGTCGCTCGCCCTCGGCGTCGTGGTCGGCAACGTCTTGGACCCGGCGCTCGCGCTGCCGCGCGCTAGTTACCGCATGCTGCTGCTCTCCGAGGTCGTGGCCTCGCATTTTCGGAGCACCGAGCAGCTCCGGCAGCTGTTCGAAACCGCGGCGCGTGTCCTCGAGCCGGGGGGCGTGATCGTCCTGAACGCGTTTCTCACCGACAGCGGCTACAAGCCCGACGACTTCGCGCGACAGCTCTCGCAGGTGCTTTGGTGCGCCCTGTTTACACGGCGCGATTTCGAGCTCGCCTTGCAGGGTCTACCGTTCGAACGCGTAGCCGACGAGCCCGCTGCCGACTACGAGCGTGAGCACCTCCCGGAGGGGCAATATCCGTCGACGGGTTGGTTCGAAGGCTGGAGTGGGGGGCAAGACCTGTTCGACTTGCCGGCGGATCGGGCGCCCATGGAACTGCGCTGGCTGGTCTACCGAAAGATGAGCTGACTTCCGGAGGAGGCTCGCGGTAGGTTCGGCGCCATGCCGACCGAGTCGGTTCGGCCGACCGCCGAAGTAGTGCCACCGATAGCCGTTCGCGATCCCGAGCAGTGGCTCGCGTTCGTTTGCTGGGTGGTGATCGGCGTGTCGTCGCTGTCGATCTTGCTCTACTCGTTCGGGCGCGACCAGGGCATCTACGCGGTCGTGGCGGACACGATCCTCGGGGGCGGCATGCCCTACCGGGACGCGTGGGACTTCAAGCCGCCAGGCATCTTCCTCACGTACGCGTTCGCCCAAGGCATCTTCGGCAAGTCGATGCTGTCGATCCGGTTGCTGGAGGTGATCGGCCTCGTCGCGACGGTTTTCGGCTTGCAGCGGCTCGCGCAGGTTTTCCTCGACCGCCCGCGCGCGGGTTTGGTCGCGGGGGCGGTCGCGTCGCTCGTGCACGCTCAGCTCGAGTTTTGGCACACCGCCCAGCCGGAGACGTTCGCCGGCTACCTCACCGTCGCGGCGTTGGTGGTCGTCACGCTCGAGGTCACGCCGAGCCGTCGGTGGCTCATCCCGTTCGGGGTGGGGGCGCTGTTCGGAGCGTGCGCGCTCTACAAACCGCCGCTCGGCGGCGGCATCCTCGTGTGCGGCGCTTACCTGCTCACGCGAGAGCAGGCGCGCTCGGCCAAGACCCCGCAGCTGGTGAAGACCGCCGCGCTCATCAGCGTCGGTTTCGCGTTGCCGCTCACGCTGGTGCTGGGCTGGATCGCCGCGCGGGGCGCGTGGCCAGCTTTCTATTGGACCTTCCACGACTTCATCCCCGGATACACCAAGCTCAACTGGGGCGACGCGCACGCACCAGGCATGCTGTATCACGCCATCAGCGAGGCGTTCGTCAAGTTCTCCGCCCTGTCCGCGTTCGGTGTGATCGCGATGATCGCCATGACGCCGCTCCACCGCGAGCGGGAGCTCGTCTTCCTGGTGCTCGGCATCATCGCGATTCAGATCACCGGCATCGTGATGCAGGGCAAGTTCTTCCCCTATCACTACGGGGCGACGTTGCTGCTCGTCTCGCTGCTCGCGGGCATCGGCGTCTACAAGCTCTTCCGCCGTTGTCTGGTCTCCGGCCCCGGCAGCATGCTGGCGCTCGCCTTGTTCGTGCTCGTCGCGATCGACATGCGGGACGCCGTGCGCGACTTGCCGCAAAGCTTCCGAGAGCGTCTGAAGATGCGCATGTCCTTCTTGCTGAGGAGCGGCGCGCACCACAGTCGCGCCGATCTGGATCGAGACCTCAGTTACGTCGCGGACTACAACTTGGACGCCGATCGGCAGGTCGCGCTCGACATCCGCTCGCGCACTAGCTCCAACGAGTCCATCTTCATCTGGGGTTTCGAGCCTTCCACGTACTTCCTCGCGGACCGGCCGCTCGCCAGCCGCTGGACCTACGACGTGCCCCAACGAACCCCGTGGCAGCGCGACTTCTCACGCCGCGAGCTGCTCAAAGACCTTTCCGTCAATCGGCCGAAGGTAATCGTGGTGGAGCGCCGGGACGTGTTTCCCTCCGTCACCGGTAGCCCCCTCGACTCGCGAGACGAGCTGCCCAACTTTCCGGAGCTCAAGTCGCTCTTGGATCACCAGTACCGTAAAGTGCGCGAGATAGAAGACTTCGAAATTTACGAGCGCGCGGACGCTGGCACGCTCGGCTGAGATCTTTTTTCTGCTCGGCGGGCCCGGCTCGGACGACTGACTGGGGGTGCGGTCGAAGCTTTTTGCGATCTTAGGCGGCTTGGGATTTCTCGCGCTCACCCCCGGTTGTCCGGCAGAGGGCATCGGTGATCCGTGCGTGCCGGAAGACGAGTACTCGCCGACATTTTCGGGCTTTGCGCTCACCGAGGTCAGCACCGAGAGCCGCTCGCTTTCATGTCAAAGCCGCCTGTGCCTCATCAATCGCTTCCAAGGGCGGGTGAGCTGTCCGTATGGTCAGGAGGTAGACGGGCCCGCGGCAACGCGCTGCAAGTTGCCTGGTAGCGAAGAGCTCGTCACCGCGCACGTCGTACCTCAGCTACTCGACCGTCGCGCGGACGACGCCGTCTACTGCTCGTGCCGATGCGACGGCCCCGATCCGAAGGCGCGCTACTGCGAATGTCCCAACGGCTTTCGTTGCTCGCCGGCCGTTCCGGAGCTCGCGCTGGGTCGGGCGCAGCTGCCCGGCTCGTACTGCTTGCGTGAAGGGTCGCAGTTCGACCCCGCGCAAGTGCGCGAAACCGCTTCCTGCGCGCGCGAAGCCGCCAATTGCGAAGAGTGAGCTTAGTAGGAGCGGCTCCCGCGCGAGCCGTTTGAAGGTATTCGCTCGGAACACCATCTGTTCGAAGGTGAGAGTGTTCTCGCGTCGGAACCTGTGACTTCGGATCAAGCCGCGTCCTGCCGGACATGGCCTCTGGTGACCCACCCGTCCCCCGCCTCTGTCTCCCTCGGCTCAGAGTGAAACATTCGCATGGGGTCGCGAAGGTCCGGACACGTAACCGGGCGCGAGTAGGAGTTACCGTGAAGAAAAGCCTTCGAAAGATCTCGTTTTTTAGTGCCGTTGCGGCTGCGCTCGTCGCGACGACCGGCGGCTGCTCCAGTGAAGAAGACGGGCCCCCGCTCGGCTCGGGGAACTTCCCCTCTTCCTCGGGAGCTACCGCAACCGCCGGCACCTCCGGCTTCGGAACCACCGCAGGCACCGGTACCGGCGGCACGGGTGGGAGCGGCACCGCGGGCACGTTCGGCACCTCTGGCACGTTCGGCACGTCGGGCGCCGCAACGGGCGGAACCACCGGCACCGCCGGTACGTTCGGCTCCTCGGGCTCGGCGACGGGCGGCGGTGGCGCTGGCGGTGCGCCGGCGGGCGGCGCTGGTGCGGGCGGCGTGCCGGCGGGCGGTGGCGGCACCGGTGGCGTAGGTGGTGCGCCTGCTGGCGACTTCCCCGCGAGCTGCCCGGCCCCAACGGGAACCCACGGGACGACTCCGCTCACGCGCAGCTGCTGGGGCGCGAAGGCGAATCAGTGCGCGCAAACCAACGACAACATGAACCCGCCGGTGCAAGCCATCGACGCGGCCGGAGAGACCACGCGCTACTCCTCCGGCGCGAGGATGGTGACGAGCCAAGCCTTCACCTTCGAGATCGATCTCGGTACGGAGGTCATGGTCAACGGGGTCAAGGTGACCTCCAAGGACGGCACCACGGACTACGCGCCGCAACTGCAAGTGGCGGTGTCCACGGATGGCACGACCTTCACCCCGGTGGCGTGCGGCACCGGCGGCGTGATCACGGATTTCTCGTTCGCGGCCAAGCCGGCCAGGTACGTCCGACTCGTTCAGCACGGCACCGCCGAGGGCTGGTGGTCGATCCACGACCTCAACGTGTACGCCTCTACGGGTGACACCTGCGCGGCTCCGGGTACTCAGATGAACACCTGCACGATGCCGAACACGCAGTAATCGTCGTCATGCCTAGGCAAGCGGTCGCGGCTGAGGAAAGCTCGCCCGACCGCCTTTGTCCCGCGCCTTCCTTCGACAGCTTGCCGTCGCCGCAATCGCGACGCTGACGGCGTCTCTCGCCGAAGGGACGTGCGCGGCCCTGCGCGACTCGGCCGTGCCTCTCACCGAGCGGGGGCTGCGAGTCGTGTGGGCTGTCGGCCTCCTGTCGCTTCCCAGCGCGTTGTTCGCGGCGGCGCTGGCGTGGCTGCTCGCCCGGCTGTGCGACGAGGACTCCTTCGCCGAGGCGTGGCGACTCTCGCTCGCACGACCCGCGTTGCCCATCGCGATTGGCGCGCTCTCGCTGCTCACCTCGAGCGTGTATGGGCTCACGCTCGGCTCCCGCGAATTCCGCAACGCGGAGCTTTCGGCGACGCTGGTCGCGCTGGCGACGAGCGGCACGGTGCTGGTGCTCGGCGTCGTCGCGTCGTCGTCACTGCGCCGGCTGCGCGCCGGGGGCTCGAGCCGTATCTCTTGGGGCCTAAGTCTCGCGCTGCTCCTGGCCACGCTCTCGTGGCTCGTCGCCGAGTCCTGGTCCGGCTTGGTGCAGCTCGACGTCCGCCTCGTGGCGGCCCCGCTCGGCTTCGCCTTGGCGCTCCTCGTCGCGGATCGCTACCTGCTGATGCGAGCCGGGGCGGGCCGAGTCGTGAGCGCGGTTTTCGGCGTATGGTTCGTCACGGGGGCGCTTTTTTGGGGCACCGGCGCTCGCGCGGCACCCGTGCTCGCGACTCATGGCGCTTGGTCGCGCTCCGCGGTGCGCGCATTCCAAGCGCTCACCGACTTCGATCGCGACGGCTACTCCGGGCTGCTGGGCGGTGGCGACTGCGCGCCGTTCGACCCCAAAATCAATCCCGGCTCCGCGGAGGTAGCGGACGACGGCGTGGACAACAATTGCGTCGGCGGGGACTCCGGGCGCGCAAGCGAGCCGCGTCGACCGACCTGGGGCGCGAGCGTCCACGGCTCACCCACGAATCAAAACGTCGTCATCGTCACCATCGAGACGCTCCGTTATGACCACGCGTCCTTCGTGCGCGCCGTGAACGACACGACGCCGAATCTTCGTCGTCTCGCCGCTTCGTCGCTCGTCTTCGAGCGCATGTACAGCGCGGCGCCCTACACGCGCCTGTCCTTGGCGTCGCTGTTCAGCTCGTTTGCGCCGTCGGAGATCGATTGGCAGCCGCTCGCGCCCGAAAAGCGCGCGCGGCGCATCTCTCCCCGGACGCCGTGGCTTCCGGAGCTGCTCGCGGCGCGTGGCTACGAGACCATCGCCGTATTGACGAGCTTCTCCGCGTTTACCACGAGCGAGGACATCGGCTTCGATCGTGGTTTTCGTCACTATGACGTGAGCACGGAGCTTTCATACCGCGGCGGCACCATGTGGGGATTCCCGGCTGCGGCGCAGGTCGACAAGGCGCTCGGCTACGTGGAGCGCGCGCAGCGGCCGTTCCTGCTCTGGCTCCATTTGTTCGAGCCGCACTTTCGCTACGAGCAGCCTCCCGGCGCACCCGTGTTCGGCGCTGACGAGCGCGCTCGCTACGACGCCGAAATTTGGCACGTGGACGCGCAGCTCGGCCGACTCTTCGAAGGCTTGCGTCGCCTGAAGGCCTGGGACGACACGGTGCTGTTCGTGACCGGCGACCACGGCGAGTCGTTCGGCGAGCACGACGACCGCTGGCACGGGACGAACGTTTTCGACCCTCAGGTACGACCCGCGGCGCTCCTGAGAGTGCCTGGCGTGGCCGGCAAACGCCTGGACGTGAGCGTCACCTTCACGGACGTCGCGCCTACGCTCGCGCGGGTGCTGGGCGACCGCACCACCTTCGACGCCCTGCGCGGTCGCAGCCTCGCGCCGCTGATGCACCACCGCACGTTGCCGCCTGGCCAAGACGCGTTCGTAGTGGAGACCTTCAACATCGGGGACGGACGCGCCTACCACGCCGCGCTCGTCGCTCACCCGCTGAAGCTAATATACGAAGAGGCCGGCCATCGCTTCTCCCTCTATGACCTGAGCCAAGATCCGCGCGAGCAGCAGCCGCTCGACCCGCGTTCCGATGCGCGGGCCGCGCCGCTCCTGAAGGAGCTGGTCGGGTACTTGGAGCGCGCGCGACCCCGAGCGCTCGAAAAACGTTAGCCTCCGACGTTACGGCGCCGCCGGGCGACGCCGAGGGCGAACAACCCCCAAGCCAGCCACACCCCGCCTACGGATCCTTTCGGCGCCGACACGGCGCAGCCCTGATCTTGGTTCTTCGGAGGCGGGACCGGGGTACAGACGGAGAGCTCCGCGTCACAGCTATAGCCGCCCGGGCATTCGGCGAGGCCGAACCCACACGGGGGCACGCAAATGCCCGGCGGCGTGCTCGACTCCGACCAGCACTGGTAACCGAGCGAGCAGGCACCCGTACAGCCCAGACCAAGCGGATCTTCTGGCGGCTCGTAGCCGGGTGGCGGCGTTCCCGCCCACGGCGGCGGAACGTAGTTGCCGCTCCTTGCAGCCACGAACGTGCGTTCGACGATGAAGCTCTTCCAGGCCGCCACGCTACTGTAGATTCCCACGGTGCACTTCACGTCCCCGCGCGAGGTCACACCGCTTACCCGCCCGTTGGCGTCCAGGGCAGGCCCGCCTGAGTCGCCGGAGCAAACCGGGCTGTTGGCGATGAACTCGCTGTCTTGCACCATTTCCGTGCCGCATGCGACGCCGTCACAGAACACCTGCGCGTCCGTGGAGATCATGCGCTGGCCCGCCGTGTGCCCCGTTTCGTCGTCGGGATCTTGCAGGCCATACCCGACCGCAACGAAGGACTCGTCCGCCTGGAGCTTAGTCTCCAGCCGGGGCGCGATCGGAGTCGCCAGGCTTCCCGGCACGCCCGCCCCCGCCAACATCAACAGCGCGATGTCTCGCCCGCACACGTCATCGTTGCCGGCGGGAACCCAGACCTCGGCAACGCGAAACGGCTCTAGCTTTTCCTTCAAGACGTCTTGCTCCACGGAAACTCGAATCGAGCCCGGGGCCGTCGTCGCTTCGAACTTCGTCTTTCCGCATTCTACGCTGGACGCGTCGCCCGAAGAGAGCGGAGCGACGCAGTGGTGCGCGGTCAGCACCAGATTCTGAGTGAGCAGCGTTCCCGAGCAAGACGGGAAAAATCCGCCTTCCACCTGCTTGAGCAGAGAGACCACTCCCCGGTTCGTCGTATCCGGCGCGCCGCCGATGATTGGGATCTCCGCGCGCTCCGATTGCTCCGAAGACGACGGAGGCTCACAGCTCGGCAGCGCCGCCGCGAGCGCGAGCGCGGTGACCAACCCACCCCCACGCACATGAGATAGGGGTGAGCGCACTTGCATCTGCAGAAGGTACGGGGGTTTCGAGGCCCCCGCAACCGCGCGGCGGCTCGAAAATGGGCCGGACGGATTGTGACTCGACGCGAGCGGCACTAACGTTCCAGGCCTGAAGGTTTCGATGGGGCGGCCTCCTTTCGACGAGCGTGAGCTCACCGTGTTGTTCAGCGCGCTGCTGCTCGCCGGTGCGACGGTATATTTCCGGCGTGAGGTGCGGCGCGTGCCGAAGTGGCACTACCTGTTCGCGGGCCTCGCGTTCTTGGTCGCGGGGAGCAGCGCGACGATCGCCGAGCACTTTTGGGCCTACGACACGTTCAACACGGTGGAGCACGCCTGCTACATGGCGCAGTCGGTCGCGCTTCTGCTCTGGGCGCTGAAAGTTCGCCAGGTGCCAGCCCAATGATCATCGAGGGGCTCGAGTCGCTCGGCCTTGCCGCGAGCTTGGGCGCGCTTTGGGTCGCGTCGCGCTCGGTGGCCGTACCCGGCCGGGTACGGCGCTCCACCTTGCTCGCGCTCGTGGCCCTGCTAGGGCTTGGTCACTTCGCGAACTTGCTGGAGGCGGAAGGCGTGCAAGCCGCGGACACCGTGGCGGATCAGTTCTCGGTCATGGTGCCGTTCTTATGGGGGCTCTTCCTGCTGGAGACGGGGAGGAGCTATCTGTCCGCGCGGCTCGCCGCGAGTGACGAGCAGGTGCGCTTCTTTCTGGAAGCGGTGCCCGGCCCCGTCGCTTGGCTGGACGCTCATGGCAACTTGCTCGGCTTCAGCGAGGCGTGGTCGGCGCTGTTACCGGCCTCCGCGGCGGGAAAAGGGCTACAGGACGTGTTACCGGTTCCGTTGCCGGAGCTCGCGCGGGCGATTCGTTGCGGCGCGGCCGAGTCGCGCCCCGGCGAGCCGCTGACGAGAGAGTCCGTGACGGGTGGGGACGGTCAAAAGCGGCACTACCGCTGGTGCGTGCGCAGCTGGTCGCACCCGGATCGGGTCCAGCCCGGCGTCATGGTCCTCTTGGAAGACGTGAGCCCCGAGGTCGAAGCGGAGGAGCAGCGCGCCTCCGCGGCGGAAGAGCTTGCGCGCGCGCAGCGGATGGCGCACGTCGGGCAGATGGCCGCCGGCGCCGCGCACGACTTCAACAACTTCCTGCAGGTCATCCACGGCGCGATGTGGGAGCTCGAGTCCGACGCTCGCCACCGCCAAGCCGTGGCGAGCGTCAACCGCGCCCTGGAAGCGGCCCAGGAAATGACGCGCGCCATGCTGCGCTTTGGTCGGGAGCAAGCCACGTCGTCCAAGACCGAGCTCGTGGATCTGGTCGCGCTGCTGCAAGGCTTGCGCTCGCCCCTAACGCACGCGCTGGGCCGGCGCCACCAGTTGGACTTCGTGCTGCCCGAAGCGGGCTCGGTGCGGGTGGATGGACGGCCCATGCGCTTGCAACAAGCCGTGCTCAACCTCGCGGTCAACGCCCGGGACGCGATGCCGGGGGGCGGGGTGATCCGCATCTCGCTCGTGAAGGAGGCGGGGCACGCGTTGCTGAGCGTTCAAGACTCCGGCGCCGGAATGTCGGAGGACGTGAAAAATCAGCTCTTTACCCCGTTCTTCACGACCAAGGGGAACGACGGGAGCGGGCTTGGGCTCCATGTCGTGCAGAGCGTCGTCCAGGAGCAGCACGGCCAGATTTCCGTACAGTCGGAGCCGGAGCATGGCAGCACCTTCCAGCTTCGCCTGCCACTCGCTCCCTCGAACGAGGTGTACGGCTGATGCAGATCGTAGTGCTCGCCGGCGGGCTAACAGCCGATCAGGTCCCCGAGTCGCTCGTCATGGTTGGGGGCAAGCCGTTCGTGGACTGGCAGTTGGATCGCTTCGTCGCGTCGGGCGTGAAGAGCCTGGTGATGTGCGTCGGCGCGCAAGGTGAGCAGATCGAGACGCACGTCCGGCGCGCGTTGGATCGTGGTTTGACCGTCGGTTACTCGTACGCGGGGGAGCAGCTGGTCGGCACGGGCGGCGCTTTGCGTCGCGCCTTGGCGCGGCTGGAAGAGGATTTCGTCGTCACGTACGGCGGTCGCTACCTACCGTTCGACTACTCCGCGCCGCTCCAAGATTTGCGCGCGCACCCGGGCGCGGTTGCGACGCTCACGGTCGGACGCGGCGCCGGTAACGTGGCCGTGGAGGGTGATTGGGTGAGTCACTACGAGTCTCCGGCCGGCACCGGCCTCGTCGACTCGGGCGCTATCGCCCTACGCCGCGCCGCCCTGGCGGATATCGAAGACGGCGCCGTCTGGCCGCTGGAGGCGCTCTTGCGTAAGCTCGCGCGCCAGAAAAAGCTGCGCGCTTTTTCGGCGCCCGAGCCGGGCTTCGACGTGGAGAGCCCGGAGCTCGGCGGTTACCTCGGCGGATTGCCGCACTTGCTCTAGTCTCTCGCCCTGCATGCGACGCGTGTTTCCGTTGCTCGGCCTGGTGCCGCTTTTGGGCCTCGTGGAGCTCGCGGCGCACCAATACTTCGCGACGCGCGCGCCCGGGCCGGACGACTATGCCGCGCTAGGACGCGAGCTGCTGAAGGTGAAACGCCCGGGGGTGCCGATCGTGGTCGCACCCGCATGGGCCGAGCCGCTCGTGCGCGCCGCGGCGCCGGCCGCGTTTCCCATCGGTGAGCTGACGCGCGCCGACGACAGCGCGTTCGCAGAGCTGCTCGAGGTCTCGCTGCTCCGTGAGCACGCGCCGGAGCTCGCCTCGTTGACGCGGCAAGCCCCTCGCGCACTCGGCCCATTCACGCTCACGTCCTTCAAGAATCCGCGGCCGGAGCCGACTACTTTCGATTTCGTGACCGCGGTGGACGTCGGACAAGTCGAAGTATTTCTCGACTTCGACGGCGTGCGCGCGCCTTGCCCGGCCGTGAACGACGCGCGCCTGGAGACGGGCGGCCTTCACGGTCACGGCGCCTACCCGGAGCGGCGCTTCCAATGCTCGAGTGAGCGCTTCGTGGCCGTCTCGCTGATCGAAGACGCGAACTACCGTCCCCACCGCTGCATCCTCACGCGGTTGCCGCCGAGCGGTCGGTTGGTGCTCCACTTCACGGGGGTGCCGGCGGCGGCGCGCTTGGTGGCGTTCGGCGGCTTCGCTTACTTTCTGGAGCGCGACGCGGCGGAGCCGCAAGTCGAGCTCACCCTCAGCGAGGACTCGCGCCCGCTCGGCTCGCGGCGCTTTGCGGGCAAGGACGGCTGGGTGCGTTCGCCGCTCGGCGGCACCCAAGGCGGCGCGGTGGAGGTTGCGGCTCAGCGCTTGGGCGCGAGCCAAAGCGACTTCTGCTTCGCCCTGGAGGCGCGATGAAGCGCGGGGTGGGCGTCGACCGTGGCGTCACCCTCGCGCTGTTCGTCGGCTACCTCGCGTTGTTGCTCGCTACCTCGGACACGCTCGGCTTCATGCGCGACGAAGGCTTCTACTTTCAGGCCTCGCGCGTGTACGGGGACTGGCTCGAACGGCTGTGGCAAAGCCCGGCCGAGGCTCTGTCGCGCGCCGTGCTCGATCGGTACTGGTCCGTAAATCACGAGCACCCAAGCTTCGTGAAGCTACTGTTCGCGCTCTCGAACCGGCTACTTTCTGGCTGGTTTGCCGACACCAGCACGAGCTTTCGCTTCCCGGCGATGGTGCTTTCCAGCCTGGCGGTGGCCGTCACGTACGACTGGGGACGGCGCGAGCTGGGGCGAAGCGCGGGCGTGGTGGCGGCGCTGTCGTTCGCGTTCTTGCCGCGCGTTTTTTTTCACGCGCACCTCGCTTGCTTCGACTTGCCGGTGTGCGCGCTGTGGCTCGTGACGAGCTACGCGTACAGCCGCTCGCTCACGGCGCCCGGCTGGGGTTGGGCGCTCGGCGCGGGGGTGGCCTACGGGCTCCTGCTGGACACGAAGCACAACTCTTGGCTGTTACCGTTCGTGCTCGGCGCGCATTTCGTCCTCACGCGCCGACGCCGGCTGCCCAAGGCCTGGCTCACGATGCTCGTGCTCGGCCCCGCGCTGTGCTTCGCGCTCTGGCCGTGGATTTGGCACGACACCTTCCAGAGGCTGCGCGAGTACGTCGCGTTCCATACCGGTCACGAGTTCTACAACATGGAGTTCTTGGGCCAAACCTACTGGAAGCCGCCCATGCCGCGGGCCTACGCCCCCGTGATGACGGCGGCCACCGTGCCCGCCATCACGCTCTTGCTCGCGGCGGTGGGCGGCGCCTGGGCGCTTAGATCGGATCGGCGCTCCGACTACGTGCTGTGGGCGCTGTGCATCGCGGTGAGCTATGCGCCGTGGCTGTCGAACGAAACGCCCATCTTCGGCGGGACCAAGCATTGGCTCACCGCGTACCCCTTTCTGTGTTTGTTTGCCGGGTTGGGCTTCTCGCGAGCGCTAGCCGCCGTGCACGACCTGATGCCACGCCTCGCGCACCCGGCGCTGGTCGGCGCTTGCGTGGTCGCACCGCCCATCGTCATGGCCTGGCATGCGCACCCATTCGGGCTCAGCGCTTACACGCCGCTCGTTGGCGGCGCACCGGGCGCGGCGTCGCTCGGGCTCAACCGCACCTTCTGGGGATACACGACGCAGAGCCTCGCGCCGTTCGTGAGCTCGCGCGCGCCGCGTCGGGCCGCCGTCTACGTTCACGACACCGCCCTCGCGAGCTTTGCCATGCTGCAAGAGGACCGCCGAATTCGGCGGGATCTGCGCGGCTCATTGAGCATCGCCGCGTCCGACGTCGCGCTCTATCACCACGAGCCCCACATGAGCCGCGTCGAACACCAAATCTGGATCGCGTACCGGAGCACGGCCCCCGACGCAGTCGTCACGTTCGACGGCGTGCCGGTCGCCTGGGGCTATGCGCGACGCCCTCAACCGCCTAAGTAGGACATTTCCAGCTTACGGCGAGGCATGATCAGCTGCGCCCGCAGCTCGGAGTATCGATCCGTTCGCTGCTGCCAAAGGCGCTGTACCAGCTCGAAAAGCTCCTCGTCCGTAGCGCCGCGGCGCAGCGGCCCGCGCACGTCCGTGCCGGTCGCTGCGAACAAGCAAGTATGGAGCTTACCGTCGGCGGAGAGACGCAGGCGCGAGCAGGAGCCGCAAAATGGCTGCGACACGCTCGCGATCACGCCGACTTCCCCGCTCCCGTCGCGGTAGCGGTAGCGCGAAGCGACGTCGGTCGGAAGGGCACGCTCTACCGGCTCGAGTGGCAGCTCGCCATCGATCCTCTCGACGATGCTCGTCGCGCTCACTACGTCCGCCGAGCTCCAACCATTGGTCGCGCCCACGTCCATGTACTCGATGAAGCGCAGCACGTGCCCGCGGCCGCGAAAGTGCCGCGCGAGAGGCAGGATTTCGCTCTCGTTATAGCCGCGCCGGACCACGCAATTGATCTTCACGCGCGAAAACCCGGCGCGCTCGGCGGCTTCCAGCCCGGCGAGCACGTTCTCTACCCCGTAGTCCGCGTCGGTCACGCGACGGAACACGGCCTCGTCCAAAGCGTCCAGGCTCACGGTCAGGCGATCCAGCCCGGCGTCGGCCAGCTCCGCGGCGAAGCGGGGCAGGAGCACGCCGTTCGTCGTGAGGGCCAGCGGCAAGCCCGCCTCTCGCTTGAGTCGCCGCACGAGGTCCGGCAAGTCTTTGCGGAGCAGGGGCTCTCCGCCCGTCAGCCGCACCTTACGCAGTTGGCCGCTCAGCAGCGCCGTGAGGCGGGACAGCTCCTCGAAGCTGAGCAGCTCTGCGCGGGGCAGGAACTGATGCTCCGCGCCGAACTTCTCCCGTGGCATGCAGTAGCGGCAGCGGAAGTTACAGCGATCCGTCACGCTGACCCGAAGATCGCCGAGGGGCCGGCCGAGCGCGTCCTCGATGGGCGGAGCGAGGGGACGGGAGCTCATCGTCGATGCCTGCCCGTAGCACGTAACCGAAGACCTCGCCCTGCGTGTGGCGGGACCGTTTCCGAACGATTGCCATTCTGAGCGACGTTTCTCGGATGTTTCAGGACTTTTCGGTGATGTTTCTCGATCCGATCCGCACGTGATCTCGGGCCATTTTTCAACGCTGCGCCGACTCAATCGGCGTTGACCCTCCGCGCCCTGAAGTTCATTACTTGGTTGTCGACAGCGCGCCACTCGCACTTCGGTGCTCGGCGGGGTCGACGAGAATCCGAGTCTCCTGACTCGCTAGAGGTTTAGCGATGAGTAGCGAACGTCTGCTCGCCGATCGGCGTATTCTTTTGTTTGGTCCGTCGGACCTGGACAGCGTGGGGCGTCACCTGCGCGATCTCGGCGCGGACGTGCAGCGCATCGAGCTCGCGGTGCAAAGCTCCACCCGCTCGCTGGAGGCGTGGATCTCCGAGCTCATGGAGGGCGCGTTCGACGACGTGCTGTTCCTCACCGGGCAGGGCGTGCGCGTGCTCGTGGAGTTCGCGCACCAGCGCGGCCGCGAGGACGAAGTCATGCGCGCTCTGTCACGTGCGCGCATTATCGCTTCCGGTGGCAAGACGCGCGCGGCCCTCGCCGAGGTCGGCCTCCGGGCAGCCATCGTCGGGGACGACGTAGGCACTCCCTCGCTCGTCGACGCGCTCGGAGCCGCGTCCTTCTCCGGCCGAACCTTGGCCGTGGCCGCCCTTTCGTGCGAGCCGCGGCTCGTTGCGGCCGCCACCGCCCAGGGCGCGACCCTCCGCCTGCTCACGGGAGAGGACGCGCCCGACAGCCGCCCGCGCGCGCTCTTGGCGCGAATCCTGGGTCGGGACTTCGACGCTATCGCCTTCGGCTCGTCACGCGAGATCGACTCTTTGTTCGAAGCCGCGGCTCCTTCCCAACGCGCGGAGCTGGCCCACGCGCTCCGCCGCTGCAACCCGGTGGCGTTGGGCCAAGCCGTCGCGCGCGCGCTGAGCGAGCGAGGCGTGCCCCCGAGCGGGGTGGTGGAGCGCGCCAGCCTGCTGCGCCCTCGCGGTATCGACTTCATGACCGTGTTCCGAGCCGGAACGGTGAAATCAGGAGAAGGCATGTCGGTTGGAAAGAGCGCAAAAGTGCGTCGCAAGAGCTTGGTCGTCATCGGTAACGGCATGGTCAGCTACAAGCTGTGCGAGCTACTCAGCGAGTACGACCGCGGCGAGAGCTACGACATCAGCGTCTTCTGCGAGGAGCCACGCCCCGCCTACGACCGCGTGAAGCTCACCAGCTTCTTCGAGAAGGAGAGCGCGGACGAGCTCTTGCTCGCCGACGCGAACTGGTACAAGGAGCGCAAGATTCGCTTGCTCTTGGGCGAGCGCGCGGTGCGCATCGACCGCGGTCGGCGTGCCGTGCTCTCTTCCAGCGGGGAGTGGGTGCGCTTCGACAACGTCGTCATCGCCACCGGCTCGGCGCCTTTCGTGCCGCCCATCCCGGGCGTGCAGAAGCCGGGCGTGTTCGTGTACCGCACCATCGAAGATCTCGAGGCGATCCGCGAGTACGCGAAGACGGCCAAGGTCGGCGCGGTGTTGGGCGGGGGCTTACTTGGCCTCGAAGCGGCAAAAGCCGTGCTGGACCTCGGGCTGCCGACGCACGTCATCGAGTTCGCGCCGCGCCTCATGCCGCGCCAGCTGGACGCGGCGGGCGGCCGCCTGCTCGCCAAGGCGGTCGAGACGCTGGGGGTGAAGGTGCACACCTCGCGCGCCGCGACGAGCATCCTCGGTCAAGACCGCGCGGAGGGCCTCGCTTTCAAAGACGGAGAGACGCTGGAGTGCGACCTCATCGTCGTCTCCGCCGGTATTCGCCCGCGCGACGAGCTGGCGCGCGAAGCGGGCCTGGCCCTGGGTGAGCGTGGCGGCGTGCTGGTGGACGACAGTCTGCGCACCAGCGATCAGGACATCTTCGCCATCGGCGAGTGCGCGCTGCATCAGAACACGCTCTACGGCCTGGTCGCCCCGGGCTACCAAATGGCCGAGGTGTGCGCGCGCGTGCTCACCGGCACGGATACCAAGTTCCAGAGCGTGGACCAATCCGCCAAGCTCAAGCTGCTCGGCACGGACGTGGCGAGCTTCGGCGACCCCTTCGCGGAGTCCAATGGCGAGCGGACGATTGCCTACGAAGATTTGGTCAAGGGCGTCTACAAGAAGCTCGTCGTCAGCGCGGACCGCACCAAGCTGGTCGGCGGCGTGCTGGTCGGCGACGCCGGCGAATACGCCGCACTGACCCAGCTCATGCGCAGTGGGGAGTCCTTGCCGGCCGCGCCGGAAGAGCTCCTGTTCGGCGCTCGAGAGGGAAAGACCAAGCTCACGCTTTCGGACAGCGCGCAAATCTGCTCTTGCAACAACGTCACCAAGGGCACGGTCTGCAAGGCAGTTCGCTCCGGCATCTGCAACCTTTCGGACCTCAAGAAGGCCACGAAGGCCGGCACCGGGTGCGGCGGCTGCATGGCGCTGGTGACGGACGTCTTGAACGCGGAGCTGGCGGCGGCGGGCAAGGCGGTCAACAAGGAGCTGTGCGAGCACTTCGCCTACAGCCGCCAGGAGCTGTATCAAATCGTGCGCGTCAAGAAGCAGCGCACCTTCAAGGAGCTGCTGGAGACGCACGGGCAGGGCCACGGTTGTGAAGTCTGCAAGCCCGCCGTCGCCTCCATCTTGGCGAGCGTCCACAACGACATGATCTTGCAGCACGACACGCTGCAAGACTCGAACGACCGCTACCTCGCCAACCTGCAGCGCAGCGGCTTGTACTCGGTGGTGCCGCGCATTCCCGCCGGCGAAATCACCCCGGAAAAGCTGATCGTTTTGGGTCAAATTGCCCAAAAGTGGGGCCTCTACACCAAAATCACCGGCGGCCAGCGCATCGACATGTTCGGCGCGCGCGTGGAGCAGCTGCCGGAAATCTGGGATGAGCTGGTCGCGGCCGGCTTCGAGAGCGGACACGCCTACGGCAAAGCCTTGCGCACGGTGAAGAGCTGCGTCGGTAGCAGCTGGTGCCGCTTCGGCGTGCAAGACTCGGTCAGCTTCGCGATCCGGGTGGAGGAGCGCTACAAGGGCATTCGCGCGCCCCACAAGCTGAAGAGCGCGGTCAGCGGCTGCACCCGCGAGTGCGCCGAGGCGCAGAGCAAAGACTTCGGGCTCATCGCGACCGAGAAGGGATGGAACCTGTACGTGTGCGGCAACGGCGGCATCAAGCCGCGCCACGCGGACCTCCTCGCGTCCGACCTGAGCGAGGACGAGGCCATCAAGCTCGTCGATCGCTTCTTGATGTTCTACATCCGCACCGCGGATCGACTCACCCGCACCTCCACCTGGCTGGACAAGATGGACGGCGGCATTCAGCACCTGCGTGACGTCATCATCGACGACAAGCTCGGAATCTGCGCCGAGCTCGAGCAGGACCTCCAGTACCTGGTCAGCACCTTCAAGTGTGAGTGGGCGGAGACCATCAAAGATCCGGTCCGCCGCGCCAAATTTCGCCACTTTGCCAACAGCGGCGAGGCGGACGACACCATCGAGCTCGTGGACGAGCGCGGTCAGAAACGCCCGCGGGACTGGGAAAAGACCCCCGCCCCGCCCGCCATCCGCGACCGTCGTCATTTGCCGCTCATCACCACGCAATGGGTGAAGGTGGCGAGCACCGACGAGGTCCCGGCCGAAGGTGGCATCGCGATCAAGTACGGTCAGGCGCAGATCGCCCTCTACAACTTCGCCTCCCGCGGCGAGTGGTACGCCTGCCAAAACCAATGCCCGCACATGTCGGACATGGTGCTGGCGCGCGGCTTGATCGGCGATCAGCAAGGCGTGCCGAAGGTCGCCTGCCCGCAGCACAAGAAGACGTTCTCGCTGAAGACGGGCGAGTGCCTGAGCGGTGAGCAGCTCAAGGTTCGCACCTTCCCGGTCAAGATCGAAGGCGGGGCCGTGTTCTTGGAGCTACCGAGCGAGGCCGAGATCGAGAAGCTGATGCCCATCAAGGCTCGCTGCGATCTCCACGAGGAAGCCGCTTCTGCGGCCGAGTGAGTCCGAACCTTCGATTGCGCGGGATACAGCGATGAAAGCCGACAAAATCCGTCTGTTTAGCTTCAACACGCCGCAGATGCGCGCCTTCCACATGACGTGGATCGCGTTCTTTCTCTGCTTCTTCGGCTGGTTCGGCCTCGCGCCGCTCATGCCGCTCGTGAGGGCGGACCTGCACCTCACCAAAGAGCAGGTGGCGACGAGCGTGATTGCGTCCGTGGCCGGCACCATCTTCGCCCGGTTGCTGGTCGGCTACCTGTGCGACAAGTACGGGCCGCGCCGCGTCTACGCGGGGCTGCTCGCGCTGGGCGCCCTGCCCATCATGGGCGTGGGCTTGGTGCACGACTACACGAGCTTCCTCGTGTGCCGCGTGCTCATCGGCCTCGTGGGGGCTTCGTTCGTCATCACGCAGTACCACACGTCGGCAATGTTCGCGCCGAGCGTGGTCGGAACCGCGAACGCCACGACCGCGGGCTGGGGCAACCTGGGCGGTGGCGTGACGCAGATGGTGATGCCGCTGGTGGTGGTGGCGCTGGTCGGCTACGGGCTCACGGAAGGGCAATCCTGGCGGTACGCGATGATCGTGCCGGGCGGGCTCATGCTCGTCATGTCCGTCCTCTACCTGCGCTTCACTCAAGACTCGCCCGAGGGCAAGGACGCCAAGGCCCATACCGGAAAGTCCAAGGGGTCTTTGCTAGAGGCAGCGCGCGACCCGCGGGTGTGGGCGCTGTTCGTCGGCTACGGCGCGTGCTTCGGAGTCGAGCTCACGATTCACAACATCGCGGCGAGCTACTTCCACGACCGCTTCGCCCTCGGACTGAAAGAGGCGGGCATGCTCGCCGGAAGTTTCGGCGTCCTCGCGATATTCGCGCGTTCGCTGGGCGGCTACCTGGGGGACCGTGCGGGGCGTCGCTTCGGGCTTTCCGGCCGCGGTCGCTTTCTCACGGCCATGCTGCTGTTGGAAGGTGTTGGTCTCATCGCCTTTTCGCGCATGAACGCGGTCGTGCCGGCCGCCATCACGCTCGTTCTGTTCGGCTTGTTCGTGCACATCGCGGCGGGGGCGACTTACTCGGTGGTGCCGTTCATCAAGCCCAACGGCGTGGGCGCAGTCGCAGGGATCGTCGGCGCGGGCGGCAACGTGGGCGCGGTGCTGGCCGGCCTGCTGTTCCGGAACAGCGCCCAGACCACGCAAACCGGGCTGCTTTGGCTGGGCGGCGCGGTGATGGCGGCGGCCGCGCTCGCGGCGACGATTCGCTTCGGGCGCGAGGAAGCGGCGCCGTCGGTGGAGGCCGCCCCGCTCCCGGCGGAATGACGCGCTATAGTTTGCGCCGTGAAGCTGTACGCATTCGACGGCGCTGACGCCTCGCTCGACCTTCTGCCTCTCGCCGCGCGGCGCGCGCTGGACCACGCTGGCTGCAAGCTGTCGCTCGAAGGCTTTCGCTCGTTACCGATCGCGGACCGTGAGCAGTTGGTGCGGCTCGGGTCGCAGGACGCGGTGGACGTCACGCTCGTGACGGGCATCGCGCTCCGCGGCAAGCCCGCCCCCGAGCGCATTCCGCCCCGCTTCGACCCGTCCCCGGTAGCTCCCGGGGACGACCTGCTGGCGGCCCTCGGCGACACCCGGCCCATTCCGCCGGCGAGCTGGTCGGCGCTGAGCCCACTGGACCGCTACGCGCTCCTCAAGGTAGCTCGAGGCAAGAGCCCGGAGCGGCTCGCGCCGGCGTACGCGGAAATCGTGGGGCAGAGCGCGTTTTCCAGCCATGTATCGCCGACCGGCGGCGTGCGTATGGTGGGCGTTGGCGGCAAGCAACCGACCTTGCGCCGCGCGGAGGCAGAGAGCCGGGTGGTCATGAACGCGGAGGCCTTCGAGCGAGTCAGCCAAGCGAGCGCGCCGAAGGGGGACGTCCTCGGTACGGCGCGGGTCGCCGCGATCATGGCCGCCAAACGCACCTCGGAGCTGATTCCGCTGTGCCATCCGCTCTCCCTCACTAAGGTGGACGTGGCGCTCTCGTTGGACGCCGCCGCGAGCGCGGTACACGTGGAGGTCACGGTCGAGTGCTTCGACCGCACCGGGGTGGAGATGGAGGCCCTCACGGCCGCCTCCGTCGCCTCGCTCACCGTGTACGACATGCTCAAGGCGTTCGATCGCGGCATGGAGATCGGTCCTACGCGCTTGCTGCAGAAATCCGGCGGCCGCAGCGGAGACTTTCAGGCATGAGCGCGTTTCGCGTTCAGGAGTTGCCCCTGGATCCGAGCGAAGCCATCGCGGCCGTATCGGGGCCGGAGATCGGCGGGGTAGACGTGTTCTTGGGCCTCGTCCGAAATCACAACGACGGGCGCGCGGTGACGCGCCTGGAGTATCACGCGTACGTCTCCATGGCCGAAAAGGAGATGGCGCGCATCGCGGACGAGATTGCGCGGGAGATGCCAGGCGTGCGCTTGGCCGCCCTGCACCGCATCGGGTCCCTCGGAGTGGGAGACTTGGCCGTCGTCTGCGCGGCCGGCGCCGCGCACCGAGGCGAAGCGTTTCTGGCCTGCCGCGCGCTGATCGATCGCATCAAGCACCGCGTCCCGATTTGGAAGCGCGAGCACGGCCCGGACGGCCCTTATTGGGTCGGTTGGGAGGACGCGCGCTGCGGCGGCGACCACGAGCACCGGCACGAGCAGTAGCTACCCCGCCACGTCTTCCGGGGTATCCCAGTCGACGAGGCTCTGCTCTTCCTCCGGCGTGAGTGAGAGCAGCCGCGCGTCCAGCGCATCCAGAACGGCTTGCAGCGCTCGCCGCCCCGTCTCCATGACGCCGTTCACCGCGGGCTGCGCGCGGGCCACCTCGTAGCGTGCGATGAGCGGATTGCGGACGCCGCGCAGCTCCGCCACGAGCGCCTCCGCGGCCGGCTCCTCACGGCTCAGTCGCAAGAGCAGCGCGGCTTCGATGCGGGGCAAGTCGCACGCCAGGGCGATCGCGTGGCTTGCTCCGGTTTCATGCGCGTGGCGCAAAAATCCGCTCAACCCTCCAAGCGGCCCAATTCCGGCTGGATCATCTGCGATCACCGGCAGACGGCTCGAGGAGTACGCGGTCGCGTCTCCAACGAGCACGAGCGGGATGTTGCTGCCCAGTGCCGCTCGCACCTCGCCAATCAAGCGCTCCAGCAGGGTTTGCTCCGAGCCGGGCGCTTTCAGCGCGCCCTTCGCGACGCCGCCCATGCGGCTACCTCGTCCCCCGACGAAGATCCCCACAATCGGCGTCACAGGTCGTCCAGGCGCAGCGCGCTCACGGTCGCGCCCGCCTGCGCGCCGTCCGACTCCGCCGGCAGCGAGACGAGCACGTCCGCCTGGGCCATGCTGGTGGGCGCGCCGGATGCCTGGTTTCCGTGAACATGCGCCACTCCTTCGACCAAGCGCGCGCGGTAGAAGCCGAGCCGGCCCGGTTTTTGGGACAGGGCCGCCCCAAGCGTCACCGGTATCGCCACCGGAATCGCGGATGCATCCCCCTGAAGGGTACGAAGCAGCGGCAGCCCGAACAGGCACAGCGTGAGCTGCGCGGATACGGGGTTACCCGGCAAACCAAGGACCCACGTGTCACCGCGGCGCCCGAACGCGAGCGGCTTGCCCGGCTTGATTTTCACTTTCCAGAAATCGATGCGCACACCCTCGGCTTCGAGCGCGCTCTTGACGACGTCGTGGTCACCCACGCTCACGCCGCCCACGGTGAGGAGCACGTCGCACTCCGCGAGCGCGCGACTCAGCACGGCGCGAGTCGCAGCCAAGTCGTCGCCAGTGCGCGGCAGCACGCGCACGTCTGCGCCCGCGCGCCGGGCCAGCGCGGCCAGACTCGGCCCGTTCGAATCCGGAATGGAGCCGGGGCGGGGAGCGGAGCCGGCGTCTCGCAGTTCGTCCCCCGTGCACAGCAGTAAGACGCGAGGGCGCTTGAACACCGGCACCTCCGCGCGATCCAGCGCCGCGGCGAGACCAATGCGGAACGGATTGAGCCGCGTGCCGCGCGAAAGTGCCACGGTGCCGCGCGCCAAGTCTTCGCCGCGCTTTCGCACATGATTACCGAGCGGGGGCGCGCGGTGAAATGTCACGAGGTCGCCCGCGCGCTCGGCGTCCTCCTGCATGATGATACTGTCGGAACCCTCCAATAGTGGGGCGCCAGTGAAGATGCGCGCCGCGCTGCCGGCCGCCAGTCGCTGGCCGCTGTCGCCCGCGCGCTGCTCGGTGGACACCGGGAGCTTCCACGGCCCCACTCCTTCGAGGTCTGCGCGGCGCACGGCGTAGCCGTCCATCGCGCTGTAGTCGAACGGCGGAAGGTCCACCTCCGAAATGAGGTCCTGCGACAAAACTCGGCCGTCCGCGTCTGCGGTGGGAACGAGCTCACTAGCGAGCGGCTTCGCTTGCTCGAGGATGCGCGCGCGAGCGACCTCAAAGTCCAACATTTGCGGCAGTGTAGGACTGTTTCAGCGGCAGTCACAAATGCCGGCCGAAATCGCGCAACTGGCGCGCCCCTGAAGCCGAGCTGCGAAGACGCGTCTAATCGACACAACGACATCCGCTCGCGTCTTCACCTGTTAGCGCTCGCTACCTTGCCCGCCCGTCCGGCCCGTACCATGCTTTTCTCGTGAACGGGTCTTCTCTGCTTCGCAGGCCTCGGTCGATGTCGCTCGCGCGCTGGTCACGGCTGCTCGCGCTCGGCTTGGTGTCCCTCGGCGCGCTCTTGCCGGCTCCAAGCGCGCTCGCGCAAAGCGCGCCGGCCACGGACACCGGCTGGTTCGACGCGCCGCCGCCCACGCCAGCAGCCGCACCGCTGCCGCAGCCCTATGACGCCAGCCAGAGCGCGCAACCCGTCTCCGCTCCGGCTCCCGTCCCCCAGACAGAAGTCGCCGATAACGACCCGAGCGCGCTCACCACGTTCCGCCCCGCGCTGGACCCCTACGGCTCCTGGGTGGACGACTCGAATTACGGCACCGTCTGGGTGCCGAACAGCGCTGTAGTCGGGGCGGACTTCGCTCCGTACGTTTCGCGTGGGCGTTGGGCGCTGACGGCTGACAACGACTGGATCTGGCAGAGCGACTACCCCTTCGGATGGGCTGTCTTCCACTACGGCCGCTGGGTTTGGATCTCGGGTCACGGCTGGTCGTGGGTCCCCGGGCGCACGTACGCCAACGCTTGGGTCGTGTGGCGCACGCCGACCGCAGGCTACCCGTACGTCGGCTGGGCGCCGATGCCGCCCACGTGGGGTTGGCGCTTCGGGTACTCCTATTCCCTCTGGTATTCGCCGCCGCTGCCGTACGTCTTCTGCCCGAGCGCGTACGTCTTCCATCACCACGTGCACTCACACATCGTGCGGGACCGGCGCTTGGTGAGCACCATCGCCTCCAACACGCGCGTGTACCCGACGCCGTTCCGCGCCCCCGCCAGCCCGACGATGCGCGATCCCGCCGGGCCGGAGCGCGCGCCGCGCATCGGGCCGAGCGTCGCCCCGCGGGGCCCGGAAATGTCGGCGGCGCGAGTCCCGGCCAACGCCGTACCCGCCTTGCGGACCGCACCTCCGGCGGCGGCCATGCGGCTCTCGCCGGTCCGCACCGCCTCGTCGTTCCAGCGCGACCAATTTCGGTCGCCGCCGGACGCCCGAGGCCGCGTCGACGCGCGCCAAGCTCTACCGCGGGACGCGGTACGACGCAGCTCGCCCTCGCAGTCGCAAACGTGGTCGAGCTTCCCCCGCGCGTCGGCAGAAGGTCGGCGGAGCTTGGAGCCGCGCACCGTGAACCCCGATCGCATTCGCGTCACGCCGTCCTCGCGGGATTTCTCGCCCGCGCCGTCGCGGAGCGTGGCGCCGACCATGCGCAGCTTCTCGCCCGCGCCGTCTCGAGACTTCGGGCCGTCGCGTAGCTTCTCGCCATCACCCAGCTTCTCGCCGTCACCCGCGCGTAGCTTCGGGCCTTCGTCCTTCCCGCGTTCGGGTGGCGGGGGCAACTTCCGTCGCCGCTGACGCTTGTGGCCCCACCTGTTACCTGGCTAGAAAATACATTGCCGATGCCGCTCTCACGCTCTTCGTTCTTGGCGCTCGCACTGCTCACCGCCTCGCTGTCGTCTGCCTGCGGCTACGGGGACAGCCGCCGCGACGGCTATTACGACGACGGCTACGACGAGCCGAGCCCGCCGCCGTCCGGCACCATCGAGCAAGCGACGATCGACACGGACCAACTGCTGGACGCCGAGCCCGGCGAAGGCGCGGGCGCTTTCATCGAGTACGAATCAGGCGGTACCTACCGCGTGACGACCAGCTGCGACGTCACCTCGGGCGTGGATTGCCTGTGGGACATCGTCGTGACACCGCTGGACGGCGCGCCAATCTTCACGATTTCCCCCTTCGACTTGGAGACGGACGACTCACTCACCTTTGGCGAGGTGAATCGCCTGCGACTCATTGCTTACACCGGGGACGACTTCGACGGCTTCGACTTCCAAACGGAACCAGGCGCCGCCATCGAGGTAGACGTGTTCCTCGATGAAGGCGCCGCCAACAAGTTCCTGTTTTGGGTAGGCGACGGAGCGGTCCACAACGGCGCTCCGTCGAATCCCGTCGATCTAATTCCTAGCGCGGAGTAGCGGCTCTTCACGCCTTCGGGCCGCGCTTACCGTGCGGCATCTTGCCGTCCTTCTTGGCTTGCTGCAGCTCCGGCTGGCTCACCTTGCCGTCGTTGTTCGCATCGGCGACCTTGATGCGCTCCCAGCGCTTGTCGCCCACTTCGGCTTGGGTCAAAAAGCCATCGGCGTTCTTGTCGCCCTTCTTGAACATGCCGGCGCCTTTGCCTTTGCCTTCACCCTTTCCGTCACATTGCGGCTTGGCGTCGCCGGTCTCGGCGAAGGCTAGAGCAGAGGTACCCAGGGCGGCGGTGGCACACAGCATCGCAATCGAAAAACGCTTGGTCGTGTTCATGGTGCTTTCTTTGAATGGCGGGGGGGTTTGCAGCCCGTTTCACAGCGACCGACGCCGCGTGGCCAAGGTCCCCTACGCCAGCGCCAATTTTTCTGAGGCCCTTGACAGTCTCGTAGGCGTGTATACCTACGCCCCGAGGAACTACGCCCCATGAGCGCCGTGAACCATTCTTTCCAAGCCGAGGTCAGCCAGGTCCTGCGCCTGGTCATCCATTCGCTCTACAGCAATCAGGAAATCTTCCTGCGCGAGCTGTTGTCCAACGCTTCTGACGCGTTGGACAAGCGCCGCTTCTCCGCGCTGCAGCGCCCAGAGCTGTGGACGGGAGACGAGCCGCTGAAGGTACGCCTCGTTCCGAACAAGGAGCAGGGCACCCTCACGCTCTGGGACAACGGCATCGGAATGACGGACGAGGAGCTCAAGCAGAGCCTCGGCACCATCGCCTGGTCCGGCTCGCGTGAGTTCTTGAAGAAGCTGGAAGGGCAAAGCGCGGAGGCGCTGCCTCAGCTCATCGGCCAATTCGGGGTTGGCTTCTACAGCGCCTTCCTGGTCTCGGATCGCGTGGAGGTGGTGAGCCGCGCCGCGGGGGCGGACAAGGCCCACCGCTGGGAGTCAACGGGCGAAGGCGGCTTCAGCATCGACGACGCGGAGCGCGAGTCTGTCGGCACCAGCATCATCTTGCACCTGAAGAAGGAGTCGTTGGAGTACGCGGATCCGTACCGCCTTCGCCAGCTGGTGGAGCGTTACTCGGACTACCTCTCGTACCCCATCGAGCTGTTGAAGACGGGCAAAGAGGACGAGTTCGAGCCCATCAACCGCGGCACCGCGCTTTGGCAACGCTCGCCCAAAGAGGTGACAGAGGAGCAGTACCAAGAGCTCTACAAGCACCTCACCCACGACTGGCAGCCGGCCCTGCTGCACCGCCACTTTCGCATCGAAGGTACGCAGGAATTCAGCGGCTTGGTCTACGTGCCGAGCCGCCCGCAAACGGACTTGTTCGAGCCGGACGCGAAGCACGGCGTGCGCCTGCACGTGCGCCGCGTCATGGTCATGGAAAGCTGCGAGGAGCTCGTCCCACGCTGGCTGCGCTTCGTGCGCGGTGTGGTGGACTCGGAGGACCTGCCGCTCAACGTCTCGCGCGAGCTGCTGCAAGACTCCAAGGTCGTGCGCACCATCAAGAAGACCGTCCAAAACCAGGTTCTGGACGCCCTCGCGGACCTCGCCAAGGACAAGCCGGAGGAATACGAAAAGTTCTGGGGCCTGTTCGGGGCGGTGCTGAAGGAAGGCCTCCACTTCGATCCGGAGACGGGCGAGAAGCTGAGCAAGCTGCTCCGCTACGAGAGCGCGGCCACGGGCAAGCTCGTCAGCTTGGATCAGTACTTGGAAGCGGCCCCCGCCGATCAGCAAGCCATTTACTACGTGACGGCCCCCTCCAGAACCATCGCCTCGCAGAGCCCCTTTTTGGAGAAGGTTCGTCAAAAGGGCTACGACGTGCTGCTCATGACGGATCCGGTCGATCCGTTCGCAGTCTCCGGCCTCACCGAGTACGGCGGCAAGAAGGTCGTCTCCGTCGCGTCGCCCGACCTCAAGCTCGAAGGTGACGCGGAGAAGAAGCCGGAAGAGGAGCAGACGAAAGAGCAAACGGCGCTCTTGGATCGCTTCGGCACCGTGCTGAAGGACCAAGTCTCGAGCGTGAAAGCGTCCTCGCGCCTGCTGGACTCGCCCGCGTGCCTCATCGTGCCGGACGGCGGCTTGCCCCCGCAAATCGAGCGGCTCATCCGCGCTCAGGGCCGGGACCTACCCAAGTCGCAGCGCATCCTGGAGCTGAACTTGGAGCATCCGCTGCTCAAGAACTTGCAAAAGCTGGAAGACTCGTCGCCCGGCTCCGAGCGCGTGCAAGAGTGGATGCACCTGATCTACGACCAAGCGCTCCTCGCCGAGGGCAGCCCGATCGAAGATCCGGCCGCGTTCGCGAAGCGACTCACGAAGCTGTTCACCTCTGCGAGCGAAAAAGAAGCCGCGAGCTGAGGCTGCGTACGCCCCAATCGATGCGCCGCGCGGCTCTAGCTGCGCGGCGTTTTCGATCTTGGAGCGGGGGCCAACGAACCTGGTCGCTCGGCGGCACGAACGCTGCCCGCTCGCGGTTCCCTCCGCTCGGGCGCCGGTGAGCGGCTTGGGTCTTGGGTCGTTCGCTGCGCATGGGGTTGGGGCGTGGTCCCTGTGACGGGCGGTAACGGCAGTCTGGCGTCAGCGCGAACCCCAAAATCTCAGTCTCGCAGTCCTCCGGATCTCCTGAGCTCCCTGTGAAAATGTCCCGCTGGGTTGAGGTCGCCCGACGCGATGTTGGCCCCAGGATCTCGCGGAGGCGTGACGAAACGCGACGTCTGCGCAAGGCGCGCGTGGCTCCCGTGTAACTTGACGGTCCGTTGCGGTGACTCATGAAAAAGCATGCTGTCGCTTCGCAAAGTCGCAGGCCCGCAGGGTGAGCTAGCGGTAACGGAGGCCGGAAACGGCGACGCGTTGCCGCTCCTTTTTTTGCATGCGGACTCGGGGCGCGCCGGCCAATGGCGGGAGGTACAGACGGAGCTTGCGCCCGAGCGACGCACGGCGGCGTTGGACTTTCGCGGCAGCGGCGAGAGCGCGCCGGCACGCGACGGTGACTACACTTACGCGGGTCGCGCGGGTGACGTGACGGCCGTGCTCGACGCGCTGGGGTGGGAGCGATGCGTGCTGGTTGCGCACAGTGGGGGCGGCGCCGTGGCGCTGGAGTTTGCGGCGCGAGCGCAGTCCCGCGTCGCGGGACTGCTGCTCGTGGATCCGCCCGCGGATCCGCGAGGCTTGCCCGCAAAGGTGCGAGACGGCTTCGTGCGCGACCTCGCGGGGCCGCAGAGCTTGCAGGTGCAGCAGGACTACTACCGCAGCATCGCTGGGGATAAAGCCGAGACGCGCGCACGTGTGCTCGCAGACTGCGAGGCGGTGTCGGCGGAGGCGCGGGCCGGCATTGGCCAGGCGCTGGCGACGTGGGATCCGGAGCCCGCGCTCCAAGCTCGGAGCGGCTCCGCCCTGATCTTGGTCACCCCCCCGAACGACACCGAGCACGCCTTGCATCGGCTGCGCCCTGACATCCCGCACCGCATCGTCGGCGGCGCCGGACACTGGCTGCAAATCGACCAGCCTATGGTCGTCGCGCAGGCGATCCGCAGCTTCGTGTCCGGCTTCGAGCCGGCATAGCTATGGGTGGAGCGACTGGGACTTGGCAGCAGCTAGCGGCTCCGTGCCGACCTCGACGCCGCTCTCTGTGAGCCACTCGAAGTTGTCCACTAAAACGGACGAATCCATGGCTTGGTCTCCGCCGTCCCAGATAGCGAAGCGCAGCGTGAATTCTTCGCCGGGCTTCACCGGGGCGGTCGAGCTGAGCCAGCCGGTGGCGCCGCCGGGGAAATCGCTGGTCGACCAGGTGTCGAACCCCGTATCTTTGAGCGGCCCTGCGCCCATGGGGCACCCCGTGCAAATGTCGAACAACGAAGACTTCGCGGAGATCGGCGTCCCCAATGCGTCGAACGCGATGTTCCCGTCCATGGACCCGGGAGGTACTGGCGACACGATCACGACGAATTCGTCGCTATACGCGTCGCACTCGCCTGGTTTCGCGAACGACCAGTAGCGGTAAGAGAACCGATAGCCCGTCGCGTTGCTTGGCGCGCGGAGATTCAGCTCCAACGCGACGCTGTCATAGATGGCCTTTACGGGCGCGCAACCATCCGCTTGCTGCGGAAAGTTCACGGGGGGGGTGCTGGTGCCGCCGGTCTTGCAGCTGTTGGAGCCGCACGCCTCCGCGTGACCTGGAGGACGCGCGTGACCCGAGGACAGCAGCAGCATCCGCTGGCCTTGTTGCGGTATGACTTGGGCCCCGAAGGCTGCCGCGATGCCCGCTTGCTTGCCGGCAACGATCTGTTTTCCGTTCGCCGTCGTGTAAGAAACCGACCTCAATCCCCAACTACGCGGATCTTGCGTCACGCTCCGACAGACGTCCACCGCCGCCGCCGCGCTCGCGGTCGCAGGGTCGTCGAGCGGCACGCCTTGGTCGCACGCAGCGCGCGAATCGCCTGCCGTTCCGCTGCAATCGTCGTCGGTGAACGTAGGTGCGCCGCTTGGGCTGAAGCGCTGAACGTCAATCGCTCCGGGGTTGACCAAGGCGGGGAGGGTGCAACCCGCTCCCACGACCTCGCAGCAATCACCCTCACACGCGGTCCACCCGTCGAAGTCGATGTCGTAAACGTCGTCGACTTCGCCATTACAGTCGTTATCGACTCCGTCCTCGCAAAGCTCCGTTACCGGCAACACTTGGCCGTCACACGCGCCCCAGGTGCCACCCTCGTCGCAGATTGACGTGCCGCCTTTGCAAGGCGGGGTGTCTCGCGTCGTGGCGCTGCCGTCGTAGCATGCTCGCGTCGCCCCCGGCTCACACTCGCCGCCAACCGAGCCACCGACGCCAGCCCCTCCCTCTCCCGGAGCTATCGCGCCGTCGTCGCCCGCGGCAGCTCCAACTCCACCCGGCGCTCCGCTGAACGCTCCGTCCTGTCCCCCTGCGTCGCTCGCCCCAGCCGAGGGACCGTCCTTGAACGATCGGCTGCCGCCGCCGCACGCGCTCGCAACCAAGACCGCGATGGCCACTGGACCTAGCCACTGTCGCTTCACCACCCTGCCAATGCGCATGCTGTGCCCTCCGCCCGTGATACAAGAAAGCGCGGGCGGGGGCCACCGTCGACCAAATAAGTGATGCGCTACGCGGGGATTCACCATGGATTCCCGCCGAAACGGCCCCAATCGCTCGAAGCTCGCTACGCGCCCGCTTGTGCCAAAGTGGCGCAAGTGATGAAACCGCACGGATATCGTGTGGAGCAGCTCGAGAAGCATCTGGGCTGGTAGCGAGCAGGCCTTGCCTCTTCAGTCTGTCTGGCCCGCGTGGACGCTGGCTCCCTTCCCGCTCCTCGTTTTGGCCATCGCGGTCTTGCCCTTGCTCTTGCCGCATTGGTGGGAAAAGCCGGCATTCCAAGCGGCGGTGGCGTTCGCTTGCGCCGCGCCGGTGGTCGTCTTTTCCCTCCGCGCAGGTCACGGGCACGAGGTGTTCGAGGCCGCGCACGAGTACGTCGCGTTCATCACGACCCTCGCGGCGCTCTACGTGACGTCGGGCGGCATTCATCTATCGGGCGACCTCGTCGCGACGCCTAAGGTGAACCTGGCGTTTTTGCTGCTGGGCGCGACGCTCGCCAGCGTCATCGGTACGACCGGGGCGAGCATGCTGCTCATTCGCCCGCTCCTGCGCACGAACCGACAACGCGCGCACACCGCTCACCTGGTGCCGTTCTTCATCGTGATGGTCGCCAACGTCGGGGGCCTACTGACGCCGCTCGGCGACCCGCCGCTGCTCGTCGGCTACATCGAGGGCGTGCCATTCTTTTGGACGCTGAAGCTGCTGCCGGTGTGGCTGCTCTATGTGGCATCGGTCGGCCTGACCTTCTACTGGGTGGATCGGCGCGCGTTTGCTCGCGAGTCGCAAGCGTCGCTTCAGCGGGACGAGCTCGAGCGCTCGCCGCTGGCCATGATCGGTCGTCGCAACGTACTGCTGCTACTCGCGGTCGTACCCGCGTCGATGCTGCCCACTCCGTACCGTGAGCTGGCTCTGGTCGCGATCGCGACGGCGTCGGTAGTTTCCACTCCACGCGACGTTCACCGCAAAAACGCCTTCAGCTATGCGCCCATCGTGGACGTAGCGCTCGTGTTCGCTGGCATTTTTCTGTGCTTGGGCCCGGTGCAGGCAGCTTTGTCGGCCGCGGCGCCCCGCCTTCCCGTAAATCAGGCCTGGCAAATGTTCTGGGGCGCAGGCCTGCTCTCCGCTGTCCTCGACAACGCGCCCACCTACTCCGCGTTCACGGCACTGGCCCGTGGCCTCCCTCCGGGCGCGCTGCCGACCGTCGCCGGAGTTGACCCCTTTCGACTCACGGCCATCAGCGTTGGGTCGGTCGTCATGGGGGCCACGACCTATATCGGAAACGGCCCTAACCTCATGGTGAAGGCCATCGCGGAGCGCGCGGGCGTGAAAATGCCGAGCTTTTTGCGCTACGCGGCGTTCGCGGTGGCGATCATGCTCCCCGCGCACCTGCTCACGACAGTCGGGCTTTGGTGGCTCGAGCACCATCGCTGACGGACGGGTTTTCGAACCGCGCAACGGCGGTGTCGTGAGCGCGAAACGAACGCGACACTCCGATCGAGCGACCTAGCTAGGGCTCGTAGAGGAGGTGTCGGCACGACGCCGGCTACGCCACCAGGAGAATACTGATGAGCAGAAAACACGTCACAGGATTGGCCTTGGCCATGGTGTGGGCATTGACCCCGGCGTTGGCGCTGGCAGAAGACGCACCCAAAATCACGCCCGGGGAGTTCGCGGCCAACAACGTTTGGATGATGGTTTGCACCGGCTTGGTGTTCATCATGCACCTCGGCTTCGCGGCGGTGGAATCCGGCATGTCGCGGAGCAAGAATACCGTCAACATTCTATTCAAGAACACGGCCATCCCGCTGATCGGTCTGCTCACGTACTTCGTCGTCGGTTTCGGCCTGATGTATCCGGGCACGTTCAACGGTTACCTTGGCTTCGCCGGCTTCGGTCTCACCCCGCCCGAGAACGGCATGACCGCGGAGTACGCGGCGACCCACGGCTACACGTATTGGACGGACTTCTTGTTCCAAGGCATGTTCGCCGCCACCTGCGCGACCATCATTTCAGGCGCGGTGGCCGAGCGCATCAAGGTGTGGAGCTTCTTGCTGTTTGCGACGCTCTTCGTCGCCTTCGTCTACCCCATCGCTGGTTCGTGGAAGTGGGGCGGCGGTTGGCTGCAGACGGCCGGCTTTTACGACTTCGCCGGCTCCACCCTCGTTCACTCCGTGGGCGGCTGGGGCGCGCTCGTCGGCGCCATCATCCTCGGCCCGCGCCTCGGCAAATACGGCAAGGACGGCCGCGTGAACCCGATGCCCGGCAGCAGCATGCCGATGGCGGTCATTGGCGTGTTCTTGCTGTGGCTCGGGTGGTTCGGCTTCAACGGCGGCTCCGTGCTGTCGGCGGATCCGGCCCTCACCAGCATCGTCCTCGTGACGACGTGCATGGCCGCCGCCGCGGGTGGCATGAGCGCGCTCGTTGCCTACTCCTTCATCTCGCGGAAGCCGGACCTGTCGATGATGCTCAACGGCATCCTCGCCGGCTTGGTAGGCGTAACGGCGGGGGCGGACGTCGTGTCGCCGCTCTCCTCGATCGCCATCGGCGCGGTCGCCGGCGGCCTCGTCGTCGGCTCGGTGGTGCTGATGGACAAGATCAAGGTGGACGACCCGGTCGGTGCCGTATCGGTGCATCTCGTCTGCGGTATGTGGGGCACCGTCGCCGTCGGTCTCTTCTCTACGAACCCGGCGCACACCCTCGGTACGCAGTTGATGGGCGTCGCCGCTTACGCGGGCTTCTCCGTCGTCGCTTCGGCGGCGCTGTTCTTCGGCGTCAAGGCGGTCATGGGCCTTCGCGTGAGCGCCGACGAAGAGATTGAAGGGTTGGACTCGGGCGAGCACGCCATGCACGCCTACGACTTCCTCTCCACCGTCGGTCATGGGGCAAGCCCTTCGTTGCCGCCCACGCCGCCGCTCAGCGACGAGCCGTCTCCGGCGCCCGCTGAGTAACGCTCTTCTGGCTCCCAGCAGGAGGTCGGTTCCGGGCCCTGTGTCTCATTGACACGGGGCCCGAGTTGTTTGGGGCAAAGACTGACTCGCACCATCAGCGGCGCTCGCACCCGGAAAGAAAAGGGAAAGCGCGGCGAAACGTGAGCGGTGGTTGAGTCCCAGGACATCAACTCCGCCCTGCGTAGAATCTTGGGTCGCAGAGCAAGCTGGTGGGCACCCCGGAGATCCTGAGTATCCGGGGTGCCGCTTTTTCTTCCGCGTCGCGTCGTCGCACGAAGCTCGTGAGCCGCTTTGGCGAGCACGGGGCCCTCGTTGGGCGGAAGGATGAGGTGACGCAATGATGATGAAGCTGGTGATGGTGGCGAGCGCGCTTTCGCTCGTGGCGTGCGGGGCAGGGGAGCCTTGGGACGGTTGGGAGGGTGGCGAGCCGCCCGGGCAAGCGGGAGTGGGTGGCACCGGCTCGGGTGGTGAGGAAACGGGCGAACCGCCGGGCAAGGCTGGAAGCGGCGGTGTTACGACGGGCGGCGTGGGCGGGTCCTCGTGGGGCGGAGATGAGCAAGTCGGCGGAGCGTGGCCCGAAGGAGGCACGGCCACGGGCGGCTACGCAGGCACGGCCACGGGCGGCTACGCAGGCACGGCCACGGGCGGCTACGCAGGCACGCCCACGAGCGGCTACGCAGGCACGGCCACGGGCGGCTACGCAGGCACGCCCACGAGCGGCTACGCAGGCACGGCCACGGGCGGAACTGGTCCGGTAGGGGGAGAAGGCGGCGCAAGCCAAGCCGGCAGCGCTGGCACCGGCACCGGAGGAAGCCCGGAGTTGACTTGCCTCGCCAACGTATCGCACTGCTTCGACGCGGCCGCGAACTGCTTTGCGTACTCGCCAGGGTCGGATTGCGACCAGATCGTCGACGTGTGCGCGGCGA
>JAQSWN010000027.1 GCA_029266615.1 Polyangiaceae bacterium | reverse complement strand
GGACGGCGCGATTGCGTACGCGGAGCGCGCGGCGGCGGCGGTGCCTGGACACGGCGAGGCTTTCGGCTTGCTGGAGCAGCTGTATGGCATGGCGAACAAGCCGGCGCGGCTCGCGGAGCTCTACACCGACGCGAGCTCCCGCGCCCAGGAGGCCGAAGTCAAGTTGCAGCTTTTGCGACGCGCCGCGGAGCTGCTCCGAGAGCTGCCGCAAAGCGACGACCTTGCCATCGACGTCGCTCAGCGCACTCTCAAGGTCGCCCCGGGCGACGAGGCGGCGCGGGAAGGGCTAGTTCGGCGCCTCCTCTCGCGTGGACGCCACAAAGAGGTCGCGGACGTCTTCGAGCAGGCTTTGCGGCGCGAGCCGGCGCCGCCGCCCCAAGAGCAGCTGCTGCTCCGCGAGCAGCTGGTGGATCTCTGCCTGGGCTCGCTCAAGGACGTGACGCGTGCGCTCGGTCATATCGAAGGCGTGCTTCAGCTCGTGCCGAGCCACCCGACCGCGCTTGCCGCCGCGGAGGCCCTGCTGGAGAACCGCGCCCACGCCGCGCGCGTGGCGGCCGCGCTCTCGGACGCCTACGAGCGCGCCGGTCGCACGGACCGCGCCATCGCCATGCTGAGCTTCGAGCTCAAGACGGTGCGGGGCCCACGCCGCGTGGAGGTCCAGCGGCGGCTCGGCATCTTGCGCCAAGACGTCTTGTCCGATCACACTGGCGCGCTCGAGTTGCTGGCGCCGGTCGTGGCTGGAAATCCGGGGGATGACGAGCTGCGCCAGCGCTTCGTGACCCTGAGCCTCGGCTTGAACCAACCCGAGCAGGCGGCGCGGCTTCTGTCCCGAGCGCTGCTGTCCAGCAAGGACAACGCGGTCCGAGCGCGCGTCGGCGCGGACGTAGGGGTAGTGTACCTGAAGAGCGGGGACGTGAAGCGCGCGAAGGCGGCGTTCCAGCAAGTCGTCGACTCGAACGAGCGCGGCCCGGCGACGCTCGTGGCCGCGCGGGAGCTGTGCGAGCTGTGCACGGAGTCTGCGGAGCAGAAGCCGCTGCTCGCGGCGCTCACGTTGGTCGTGGAGCTCGAGCCGGAGCGGGAAGCTCGCCAAGCGGCGGCGCGACGGCTGGCCCGGTTGAGCGACGGGGACGGCAAAGATCCCGAGCGCTCGATCGTCGCCTGGCGGGCCCTCATCGGCTCGCCGTGGACGGATGAGGCGCTCCGGCGCCTGGAGGCGCTGTACCGCGACGCAAACGACGAGGACGGCCTGGCGGAGGTGCTGTACCACCGGGGGGAACGCAGTAAGGACCCGGACGAAGCCCGCGCGCTGGGATTCGCAGCGGCCGAGCTCGCCACCGAAAAGGGTCGCAATCGCGAGGGCGCGATCGAGCTTTGGGAAAAGCTCGTCGAGCGCTACGGTGCGAGCCCGCAGATCCACGCGCGGCTGTTGCCCCTGCTCGTCGAGGCCAAGCGCTTCTTCGAGGTGTGCGAGCTCGTGGAGCAACAAATCGAATGGGCAGAGCCGGCTGAAAAGCTGTCTCTGTGGATGGAGCTGGCGGAGCTGAAGATGGCGCGGCTCGGCGATCCGGAGGGGGCGCTGCGAGCCTATCAGGAAGCACTCGCGCTCGACCCGGGGCACCGCGCCGCGCGAAGCGCGGTGGAGAAGCTCCTCGCCTTGCCGGATACGCGCGAGCTTTCGGCGGAGATCCTGGAGCCGGTGTTGCGGGCCGAGCCGCCCTCGGAGGCCTTGCTCCGCGTCCTCGAGGTCCGAGCCGAGCTCGCTCCGACGACCGAGCTGAAGCTCGGCTTTCTGCGTGAGGCGAGCCAGCTCTCGGCCATCGCGCTCAAAGATCCCGAGCGCGCCCTGGAGCTCGCTGGCACCGGCCTCGGGCTCGCGCTGCGAGAGCGGCGTGACGACCTCGGCGAGTGGCTTTCGCTCACCCTCGGCGTCGCCGATCAGGGCAGCGCGCCGCATCGGGCGGCGGTGCTGAACGCCGCCCTGGGCGAGGCGTCCGTCGATTCGGCGGCGGTGTTCGAGCTCGCCAAGGCCACCGGGGAGGCGTACGCCGCCGCCGGCGATCTGGAGAGGGCGGTCAACCTGCTGCAGCGCGCGTTGGTGTTCGACCCCGGCTCGCGCGAGTTGATGAGCCGTGTGGACCGGCTCCTCGCCGAGCAGGGCGCGCCCGAAGAGCGGCTGGCGCTCTACGTGAGCGCGCTGACTCAAGAGACCGATCCGACCCGCCGCCGAGAGCTGTTTCACGCCTTGGCGTCGCTGCAAGGTCGCGAGCTCGGGGTGCCCGCCGCCGCCGTAAAGACCCTCGAGCGCGCGCTGACCGAAGATCCTCGCGATCGCGCCGCCCACGACGCGCTCGTCGAATGGCTCGGGCGCATCGGCGATCTCGACGCGCTCGCGGCCGAGCTGACGCGCGCCGTGGAGCTCGAGCAGGGCGAGCGAAAGACGCTCACCCTGCTGCGCCTGGCCGCGCTCTCCGAGCAACGAGGCAACCCCACCGACGCCCTGACGCGTTACCGCGAGCTGTGCGAGGCCGCGGACCTTCCCGACGACGTGCTCGAGACCGTCGAGCGCTTGGCGCGGGAGCAACACGACGGCGCCACCGTGCGGCTCACGCTGGAGCGGCGACTGAGCCGCACTGCCGATCCGGCGGCGCGCGCCGCTCTCTTGGAGCGCCTCGGCAACGCCTTCGCGTGGCAGCTCACGGAGCCGGCTTCGGCGGCGCGCGCCTGGCTGGAAGGCGCCGAGCTGTCGGAGCGCTTGCCTACGGAGCTGGACCGCGCGCGGCGACTCTACGAGCGCGTGCTCAGCGTGGAGCCGGGCTCTGCGCGAGCTGCCGGGAGGCTCGTCGAGCTTTCCGCGCAGGCCGGCGACTGGGCGCAGGTGAAGGAAGCGTTCGAGGTCGTGCTCCCGACGCTCGAGGAGCGACATCTGGTCACGCTGCTCCTCGGCCTGGAGGTACGAGCGGAGGCGAACGGGGCCGCCGGTCGCTACGTCGAGCTCATCGACTTGGCGCTCGCCCGAGGCTTGCATCCGAGCCGAACCCGACACCTCGGTTTGGCGAAGGCGCGCGCTCTCTCCACGATGGCGGGGGGGACCGAAGCCGCCGCGAAGCTGTTTCGAGCCCTCGTCGAGTCGGCCGGTGACGAGGCTGCGCACGAGCTGGACTCCTTTGCCGAGTTCTTGCAGCGCGTGGAGCAGACGCCGGAGCGCATCGCAGACTACCGCTGGTTGATGGCCGAGAGCGTGAAGCGCGCGCCGAGCCCGGTCGAGCTTTGGCTGAAATGGGCGGAGGCCGAGGAGCAGCGCTTTCAGGAGCCGGAGCGCGCGGTAGCGTTGCTGGCGCAAGTCGTCGCGGCCGACCCAGAGCGCACCGACGCGTTGTTCGAGCTGTCGCGCCTACGCGCGGCGGCCGGTGACGCCAAGGGCGCCGCCGCCGCGCTCCGCGAGCTCCTCCCGCGCGCGGACGTGGAGAGCCGTCCCAGCATTCAGCTGAAGCTGGCGTCGTTGTTGATTGGCTCACTGAGCGAGCCGGAGGAGGCGCTGGCGCTGGCCGAGGACGTCCTCGGTAAGCAACGGAGCGACGCAGACGCGCTGCGCATCGTGCATCAAGCACTCGGCGCCGCGCCGACGCGCGCCCGCGCCGCGATGCTGCTGGAGCGCCTCGCCGAGGGCTCCGACGATCCGGACGCGCGCGCGGACGTCATCGAAGCGTTGCTGGCGGTCGCAGCTGCGGACCCGGAGCTGGCGGAGGCGCGCTCGCGGTGGATGCGACAGCTACTCGACACCAAGCTCGACCAGCCGGAAGAAGCCTTGAAGCTCGCGCTGCGCGGTGCGGAGGCGGCTCCAGGCGAGGTGGAGCTATGGAGCGTGGCCGAGGAGATGGCCCGCAAGCTCAACCGCCCGGAGCCGGTGGCGGAAGCGTACACCCGCACCATCGAGCGGGAGCTCACGCCCCCGGTCGCGGAAGTAGTCGGGCGGCGCGTGGTCGAATTCCAAGAGGAATGGTTCGACGACGGCGAACGCGTCATTGCGCTGCTGTCGCGGGTGCTTTCGCTCTGTCCGACCGCGGACTGGGCCTTCGATCGGCTGAAGCTCGCGTTCAACGCGCAGGGCCGATATGCCGAGCTGTTCGAGCTGTACGACGCGCGTCTGGAGCGAGACCTCTCGCCGATGGAGCGGGTGGAGCTCCTGCGCGAAGCGGCCATGGCGGCGCGCGACTTCGCAGGGAACGCCGATCGCGCTATCCTTTACTTCGAGCGGCTGAACCGTGACAACCCGGGAGACCAGCGCGTGGAGGCGTCGCTCGAGCGCCTGTACGAGCGTAACGGCAAGAAGCGTCCGCTCATCGATTTGCTGAGCCTGCGGCTGCGGGGCCCGGGTGCCAAGCCAGCGGAGCAGAACGAGCTCCTCGGCCGCGTCGCCGCCCTCTGGTTGGATCTGAACGCGCCGCGCGAAGCGCTTTCGTTGGCAGCGAAGCTGCTCGCGGCGCCGAACGGGGAGAAAGACGGCGTCGCGCTCTTGGAGCGCATCGTCGCGCTTCCCGGATCGGACGGCGCCGAGGTCGACGGCGCGCCCAGCGTGCGGGTTGCGGCGGCGCGGTTGCTCTGCCGCTACTACCGGGACCAGGAAAGCACGTTGGACGTCGTGCGCATGCTGGAGATCGAAGCCAGCGGCTCGCCACCGGCCGAGCGCGTTCCACTTCTGGACGAGGCGGTGGAGCTGCGGCTGGAGCTGCTGGCAGATCCGAGCGGCGCGTTCGATACCCTCGCGACCATCGTCGCGCTCATTCCGGACGACGCCGAACGGCGGAGCCGCCTCGCGAAGCTCGCGACGCAGCTTTCCGCGCTGCCGCGCCGCGCGGAGGTGCTGCGCCAGATCGCGATGGGCGACGTGAGCGAGGCCACGCGCGGAAGCCTGCTCCTGGAAGCGGGCGAGACCTACCAGCAGGGGCTGGGCGATCGCGTGGCGTCGGCGGAGCTCTACCGCGGCGTCCTTTCGCTGGAAGACGCGGAGCGTGGGGACGCGCTCGCGGCCGCGCGCGCGCTTTCCGGGATCTTGCGCGAGCAAGGCTCCGCGGAAGAGCTCGCCTCCGTGCTGGAGCGCCTTGCGGAGCTCGCTCCGGCCGCGCCGGAGCGACGCATGGCGCTCGGCGAGGCCGCTGATGTCGCGCTGTCGCGCTTGGACGACGCGACTCGCGCCATCGTCAACTTGGAGGCGCGCTTGCGGCTTGGTGCCGACGACTTCGAGGCGGTGGACGCCTTGTGCCGCGCGCTAGAGCGCGCCGGGCGCTTCGAGGAGCTCGTGGTCGCGCTGGGCCGGCGCGCGGAGCTGGGCAACGACGAGGACGCCTCGCGCGTCGACCGCACCCGCGGAGCACAGCTCCTGTGGCGGGCGCTGGGGGACCGTCGCCGTGCCGTCGCCGCGTTTCGCCGCGTGCGCCTGCTGCACGGCCGCTCGCCGGAGCTGTTCGACGCGCTGCGCGAGCTGCTCACGGAAGAGCAAAATTTCCGCGCCCTTGCCGACCTCTACGACGACGAGGTCGCGAACGAGGCGGAGCCCGAGCGCGCTCGGGCGCTCTACCTCGAGCTCGGCTCCGTACATCGTCACCACACGGGCGAGCTCTTGCGCGCCCTGGACGCTTTCGTGGTCGCGCGGGACTGGGAGCGCGCGATCGAGGTGGCGGGTCTGCACCCCGCGGACGCCGCGCTCGGCCTCTCGGTTGTCGAAAGGCTGCGCGAGCTATCGATCGCCGCCTACCGCGCCGACGGTGGGCCGGCGGCTCTGCACGCCGCGGACTGGGCGGTCCGCGAGCTGAGCGATCGTCGCTTGGAGCGCGGCGAGTACGAGACCGTCGTCTCGGAGCTGCTCGACGCTGCGAAGCTGCCGTTCTCCTCGTCGCGCCAACGCGAGCTGCGTCGCGACGCGGCGTGCCTCTGTTCGGACCGACTCCACGACAACCAGAGCGCGATTCAGATCTTCAACGAGCTCTTGGCGGAGGAGCCGGGCGACGATGTCGCGCGCGCGTCCGTGACGCGCCTTTCCCTGCTCTTGGAGGAGCAGGGGCTGCATGCGGAGATCGTCGCGCTCTGGGAGGCGCAAGCTCGGGCGCGCGAGGAGCGGGCGGATCTCGCGGGCGCCGCGCTCCTCTACGCGCGAGCCGGCGAGAATGCGGAGCAGCGGCTCGCGGATCTCACCCGCGCCGTAAAGAACCACGAAGCCGGCGCCAAGCTGAACGGAGAGGCGTCGCTCTCGGCCCTGGCCCGCATCTTCCGGGCCCAGGGCGAGCTGCCGAGGGCCGCGGACGCGCTGGAGCGGCTACTTCAGCTGGACGGCGCCGAGCTCATCGCCGAGCGCGCCTTGGAGCTCTTGTCCGTCTACCGTGAGCTTGGCGTCGCCGAAAAAGCGCGACCGGCCCTGGAACGCGCCGCGCGTCAGGCCATCGACGCGCAGGCGGTGCGCACGGCGCTGGCGACGTTGTACCGGGAGCTCGGTGATCACGCCGCGCTCGCGGGGCTCCTGGCGGAGGAAGCACAGCGCGCACCGGAGCGACGGCAGCGGATCGCGCTGCTGCGCGACGCAGCCGAAATTCACCTCACGCACCGGGACGCGCCCGCCGAAGCCGCGCCGCTCCTGCAGCAAGCCATCGAGCTAGATCCGGACGACCAGAAGCTCCGGCTGCGCCTCGCGCAATCGCTCTTTTTGGCCCTCAGCTACGAGCAAGCCGAGGCGGTGCTGCGCGAGCAGATCCAGCGCTACGGCGCGAGGAAGCCGAAGGACCGCGCGCAGGCGCATTTCCAGCTCGCGCGCGTGCTGCTGGCCAGCCACCGCGAAGGGGACGCGCTGGTGGAGCTGGACGCGGCGTCGAGGATCGACCCGGCGCACCCTGGCATCATGCAGGTGCTCGGACGTGTCGCGATGGAGCAAGGCGACTTCGAGCGCGCCGAACGCATGTTCCGCTCCCTCATGTTGGTCGTCGGGCGCGACGACGACGAAGGCGCGCCGAGCAAGACCGAAGCGCTGCTCTCGCTCTCCGAGCTCTCGGTGCGGCGCGGCGACGAAGCGCGCGCGCAGGAGCTCATCGAGTCGGCGTTCGAAGCCTCCTCGGAGAACGGCCGCGAGGCGCTGGCCCTCGAGGCTGCGCTGCGGCAGCGCGGCCGTCACGACTTGCTGGCGCGCGCTCTGCAAAGCCGCTTGGAGCAGGTCTTGTCACCGGCCGAAGCCGCGACCGCGCTGTCGGATTTGGTCGTGCTCCACGCCGAACACCTGGGCGGCTTGGAGCAGCGCAAGGCGACGTTTCAAGAGCGGGCGCAAGTCATCGAGCGCCTGTTGGAGGACGGTCCGGACGTCGGCGACGACGTCGCGTTCGCGGCCCTCGGCCGCATTTACGATCATCTGGGTGATGGAGCGGCGGAGGAGCGCGTGCTCGAGTTGCGCCTCTCCCGCGCGGGCGCGGCGGCGCCGCCTGCCGATCCAGACCTGTATTTCCGGCTTGCGCGGAGCAAGCTGACTAGCCCCGCCAGCGTCGGGGAAGGTCTCGCCCTGCTGACGAAGGCGTTGGACCTGCGCTTGGACCCAGCCGAAGCGCAGCGGGCGCTGGCCAACGTGGAGACTACAGAGGCGCACGGCGCGGCTCTAGCCGCGGTCAAAGAGCGAGTCGCGCGAGCGCGCGGCGACTCGCGCAGCTTGGCCGAGGTGCTCGTGACCAAGCTAAGCCAGCCGGGCGCGAGCGGCGCGGAGCTCGGGGAGCTGCTGAGCGCGACCGGTGAGCTGTTCGACCCGGCGCTCGCGCAGCGAGGGTTGGAAGCGGTGCTGGCCAACGCCGAGGCCACGCTCACGCCGACGGAGCTCGGCGCCGCCAAGCTCACGCTGGCCAAGCTCTACGCGGAACAGGGCGAGCTCAGCCGCAGCCTGGATCTTCGCGAACAAGCGCTGGAGACGCTGCCCGCGGACGAGCGAGGCTCGGCCACGCTGGAGCTAGCCGTGGAAGCCGCAAACCTCGAGGGTGAGCAGGCGCGCGCCGTGCGGCTCTACCGAGTCCTTCATCGTGCTTCGCCACGCTCGCGAGAGCTATGGCAGCCGCTTCTCTATTTGCTGCGCACCGGCGGTCAGCTGGAAGAGCTCGCGGGGCTCCTCGGGGAGATCGGCAGTGAGGTCGAAGACCCCTCCGAACGCAGCCAGCTGCGCCTCGAGCGCGCCGAGCTCTTGCTGCAGACGCCAGGCAACGAGCAGCCTGCGATCGAAGCGCTCTTCGAGGTCATCGCGGACGATCCGAGCTGCATCTCCGCCGTAACGCGCTTGCGAGAGCTGCTCATGGCCACCGGCCGCGCCGCGGAGCTCGCGACCCTGCTGCGAGCCGAGCTGGACCGCGCCAAGGATCAGAACGACGTGGCGCGCGTCGTGGGCCTGTCACTCGAGCTCGCGGCGCTGTTGGCGGACAAACGCCAGCTGGACGCGGGGCTGGACGTCTGCCGCGCGGCTCTGCAGTGGGCGCCGCGCGAACCGGATCTGCTGCGCACCGCGCTTACGCTCGCGGAAAAGCTCGGCGACCCGCAGCTGATCGCCGACTGTATCGAGGGCCTGCTCCAGGTCCAAACCGGCACGGAAGCGGCAGCGCTCGGGCGGCGGCTGGCGGCGTTGCGCGAAGAGCTAGGGGATCGCGAAGGCGCCGAGCGCGCGCTCGAGTCGAGCTTCTCTGCCAATCCGCGCGACTCGTCGCTCCGTGACCTGCTCATCGTGCGCTACACGGAACGAGAGAACTACGCCAAGGTCGCGACCCTGCTGGACACGTCCTTGCGCGAGCGCTCCGGCGACGCGCGGCTGTTGGATCGCCTCGTGGAGGCCTACCGCGCCGCAGATCAGCCGGAAGCGGCGCTGAAGGCGCTCGAAACCTTCATGGGTGAAGACAGCGAGGACGCGGTGCTGCTGCGAAAACGCGCCCAACTGCTCGCGGAGCTGTCGCGCGACGAGGACGCGGTCAAGGCGCTCGAGGCCGCGTACGCCGTCGATCCGTCACTCGCTTCCGATTTGATCGATGCGCTGGAACGAGCCATCGCCCGCGCGGAGCCGCCGGAGGATCGGAGACTAACGCTGCGCTTGGTAGAGCTCCTGGAGGCGGCGGGCGACGCGCACGGGGCGCGTGCGCGCCTGTCGGAGTTCGTGCGCGAAATGCCGGAGGATCTGGAAGCGCTGCGCCGCTTGGCGGAGCTTTCCACCCGCACCGGCAACGCCGAGCAAGCGGTCGGCACGCTCACGCGCCTCGTCGAGGTGGAAGGGGGCGACGAGCTCGTGCGCGACGCCTTACGGCTCGCGGATGCGTGCGAGCAGCTCGGGAGGCCGGAAGACGCCCGGGTCGGATTGGAGCGCGCGCTCGGCGTGGACCGTCGCCGCCCCGACGTGCGACACCGCCTGCAAGCCGTTTACCAAGCCATCGGCGCGGTGCGCGAGCTCTCCGAGCTGTTGCTCGAAGACGCCCAAAACGCGAAAGACCCCGGGGAGCAGCGGCGCCTCCTGATGCGCGCGGGCGAGCTCTTACTCGCGTCGGACGGCCAGGCCGAAGCCGCGGTGCGCGTGCTGGAGGTCGCGCGCGAGCAGGATCCGGACAACGTCGACGCGGTGGTTCTCTTGTCTCGTGCCTACGGCGCAGCCCAGCGCAACGAAGACGCGCTCGCGTTGCTGACGGCCGTCGCCGAAGCCAGCAAGGGGCGCCGCGTGAAGGCGCTCGGACAGGTTTTCCAGGAGATCGCCAATCTTCATCTGCAGGACGGCTTCCTGTCGGACGCGTTGGTCGCGCTCACCCGTGCGTTCGAGCTCGACCCCAAGAACGGGCGGCTCGCCATGCAGCTCGGCACTCAAGCCCTGGAAATCGACGAGGACGAAACCGCGCAACGCGCCTTCCGCGGTATCGCCATCATGAAGGCGCCGGAGCCGGGCTCGACCGACGGCGCCACCACCGAAATGAAAGCCGACGCCAACTACTACCTCGCGCATCTCGCCAGAAAGGCGGGTGATCCGCGCAAAGCCAAGGTCCTCGCGACCAAGGCTCTCTCCGAGAATCCCGATCACCAAGCGGCCCGAGCGCTCCTCGCGGAGCTGTGATAGAGCCCTGCCGTCATGAAGCGAGAGAAACGTCTGACCAAGCGCGAGCGCAAAGAGCAGAGCGGTGGCGGCCAGAAGCACGACCAGGGCCACATCCACTGCATCGCATGCGGTCGCCACATCGCCCCGAACGAATTCGCGGCGGCGCCGCCCAGCGCGATCATCATCACCTGCGAGCACAAGTCGCAGTTTCCGGCATGCGCTACGTGCGAAGTCACCGGTCGCTATCTCGTCGCCGAGCACGACCGTACTGGCAAGCCCGTCAACACCGCGGCCGCCTACCACTGAAGGCGTGAGGAGAGGGGGCTGCCAACTCGGTAGCCCTGCTCGCATCGCGACCCGGGCCGGTTGCGGCGTCGGGCGCCCACGCCGCGCGCCGAAGGCGCGGCAAACCCTAAAATCTCGCTCCCGGACCCTCCCGCCTCCCGTCTCCTGTCGAGTCTCGTCCGGAGGTCGAGAGTCGACAGGAGTCCGAACCTAGCCGCCGTCGAGCCAGGTCAGCGCCGCGCGGTACATTTCGGTCTTCTTCTCGAGCGGCGTCTCGTGCCCCATGTTGCTGGGGGTGATGACACGGGTGGGGACGCCCGCCTTGTGTAGCCACGCCTCGACCTGGTGCGTCCCTTCGATGACGCCGTCATGCTCGCCTGTAATCAGGAAGACGCGGCGCACGCGGTCCTTCGCGGAGCCGAGTGCCTCGAGGCCAGGGCCGCCCCAGTACTTGGAGTTGGCGGCGAGGATGAGCCAGCGGTTGAAGGTCCGCGGCTCGCGAACGCCGACGTTCATGGCCGCGTAGGCGCCCTCCGAAAAGCCGATGAGGGTGTTGCCCCAGAGTTGCACACGGCGCCCGTACTTCTCCCGTAGAGCGTTGATGGCGGCCATGGTCGCGTGGTGCGCGCTCGGCCAGTTGTTGTCCCACGCGCGTCCGTCTCCGTAGGGGACGGGGCCGCTGGGGCACACTAGCCAGCCATAGCGGCGCGCTAAGCTCGCCCAACGCCGGCAGTCGGCTTCTGGATGCCCGCCGCGGCCGTGCAGGTACACGAGCACGGGCTTCAACCCCAGCCGCCCCTTGCCGACCGGTTCGAAGTAGTAGGCCGGTGCCGCACCGGGTAAGTCGATTTGGCGCAGGCCCCCGCCGACGGAGCGATCGTCCGGATCTTCCCGATCCTTGTCTTTGGGCGGCTCTTCCTTGCGCGCGACGGGGGGCGCCGGGGAGGGCGCGGAGGGGCGGGCCTCGGGCGCGTCTGTTTCCCCGAGTTGCCGTAGAGACGCGGTAGTGGTCCCGGCGTCGTCCCCGCCAGTCGGGATCGTGAGGCGCATGCCCGGCTTGATCTTGTCGCGCCGGCTCATGTTGTTGGCCTTACAGAGCGCCTCGATGCTGATCTGGTAGCGCTTCGCGATCTTGCCCCACGTCTGCCCGTCGGACACGACGTGCTCCTTCGCAGACGCAGCTCCAGAAGAGAGCAGCAGGGCGCAGCCAAGCGCGATTCGGGCCCAAAAGCGCATCGGACCGTGCCTAGCATATCCCGGCGCCCGCGGTGAAATTCGCGGGGGACCGGCGCTGGGGGCGGCGCTCTGGGGGTGAAACGGCTGCGCCACTACGATACGGTCAGCGCCACATCTCGACGCCGGTGGCGACGAGGCGGACTTCCCGAGCCGAACCGTCCGCGGATTTTTCCGCGAACGTAGCGCCCTCGGATTCCAAGTGGGCGACCATTTCGGGCTTGATGACCTTGGCTTCGACCAGCGCGTCCACACGCGCCCTCGACCCCGCCGAGTCGGTCGGCACGAAGAACCCATAGTCTTTGAAGGTGACCCGGCAGCCAGCGGCGGACGGATCCGGCCCTTCGCTCAGCTCCATCCAACAACCCTTACGGGTGCAGGCAGCGCGCACGGCGCCCTCCACCGTGACCCGTTGGCCTGCGAACTTTTCCGGCGACTTGAGCACGTCCCCCACCGCTGCGGTGGGGTTCTGCCCGAGCGGCGCGCCGTACGTTTTGTGGGCGGGCGCCACCGAGGTTGCGGCCCGCGGGGCTTCGGCCTTCGCGGGCGCTTCCTTGGTGGAGTTGCAACCGAGCACACCGAGCACCGCGCAGACCGCCAACCGCTGGAGCGACATGGGCGTTCAGTATAGCGTGGCGAGCGGCTCGCGCGGAGCTTTACTGCCCGGCCGTTGCGGCGGCTGCCGAGGCGTCTTGCTCGGCCTTGCCGGGCAGGTGGAAGCGGAACGCGATGTGGCCGCTCATGTACTGGTCCACGGCGCCGCCAGCGACGTAGTCAGGATTGCTGGGTCGCACCGGCACCGGATTGAAGTCGAACGCGTAGCGCAGCCAGTCGAAGCCGGCGACGAGATCTAGCGTGCTTAGCAAGCGGTACCCGATCGTGGCGCCGGCCTCGAGCGACTGGGTCTTCACGTTCGGAAACCAGACCGTCTCCAACGCGCCGGTGTCGAATACGAAGCGCTTCCCGACGCGGGCTCCAATGAACAAGTCTCCGAAACGGAGCATGCCGTCCAAACCCGCCTTCGCGTAGGTGTACTTCACGTCGGGCAACTTGGGCGAAGCCGCGTCGCCTTCGAGCGCGAACGTTTGCTGGCCGAACGTACCGGTCGCGCTCAATTGATGCACGCCCAGCGGCAAACGGAAGCGCGCGCCAGCGTAGAACGCCTGCACGTTGGTCTTGAGGGTCAGCTCGTCCGGCTTGCCCTCTTGGTAGACGGACTTCGTGGCGAAGCCCTTCTCGAAGCCGGCGGTGATGCCGATCCACTCCGCGGCGCCCTTGGTGAAATGCGAGGCCGGGAACCAGTTCAGGTCGATGAAGAGCACCGGGCCGAGCGGGAGCTCGTAGGCGGGTAGCTGCCGGAAGCAGCTCGTTTGCGCGCTGCCTTCGGGGCACGCTTCCCCGGGTCGCGCGTCCGCGATCGTGTCGTGGAACTTGAACGTGCGGTGGAGGGGACGAAGGCCGGCGGTGATGTCGAGCGGGGACAGACCGCCGTCGGCGTTGGCGAGGTCGTCCGTGGAGGCCGAAGCTTCTTCCTTCTTCTCTTCCGGCTCCTCGTCGGCGGGCTTCGCTTCTTCCTCCTTGGGCGCTTCTTCTTTAGGCGCGACCTTGGAGAGCGCCTCGGCCACGCTGGCGGCGCCGTCTTTGGCGATGGCCGCCTTGAGCTTGGCGCCGCCGCCCTTGATGTCGGCTTCGTCCACGACTTTGCCGTCCGCGCCCATCACCTTCAGCTTCAGGCCGCCCTTGCTGACCTTGCCGGTGATCACCGCGCTGACGCCCAGTCCGCTCGCCGCGTCCGCGATGGCCTTGCTTTTGGACGAGGCCTTCACGTCTTCCGCGTCCGTCACCTCGTAGGCGCCATCTTGCTTGAGCGCGTCGATGAACGCGCTCCGTGCGGTGGCGCTCTTGGGGCCGTCGAACCCGCCGACCGCGATCTTCTGTTTTTCGCTCGCCGCGAAGACGTCCGTCGTGAAGACCGCCTGCGTGACGACGATTGCGGTGACTACTTGACTGAGGAAGAGGCTGACCCGAAAAAAGCGCTGAAAGGACATACTCACGTTCCCCCCATCGCCACGCAGCTCACGTAGTCCTTCATACACTGCAGCTCGGCTCCCGCGAGGCCGGACGGGGCCGGCATCGGGCCGCCACAGGTGCCTTGCGCCGCCGAAACTTTCTTCAACAGCCAACTCTCGTCCGGAGCGGCGGAGTTGATGAGCTTGTCGCCCGATGGGCAGTCCGCCGGGCTGACGACTTCACTGTGAGTCGCCGGCTGATCTTTGAGTCGCGCCGTGTACCCTGGCGACAGATCCAGCATGCCGAGCTTGAACGCGCTGCTGTGGCAGGCCGTGCAGGTGACGAGGATGTCGGCCATGCACGCCGTTTCGCACGCGGCCAAGTTGCCGCCGCCCGTCGCGCTGCCGCCGGTGGCGCTGCCGGCCGTCGCGCTGCTGCTGCCGCCGGTGGCGCTACCGCTCGCGCCCGTGTCGCCTCCGCGCTTGGGGTATATCTCTGGGTTGTCCAAGTCTGCCGGCTCTGGGCAACCAACGCTGAAGAGCGAAAGCGCGGCCGTACCCGCAACCGCCGCCAGAACCGAAAGCCACGACGAACGCTGGCGCGCCTGCGCGTTCATGAGAGTGGGCTCTGGGGACCGTGGGTAGTGTCGTTCTTGCACTCGAAAATCCTCGACCTTTACTGTGGCTCTGAAGCGGGTACTCGGCGAGCCACCGGAACCGCACGCTCGGCATTGGGGATGGTCGCAACGCGGATAACCCAAGCAGTCTGGGCCGCGAGCGTCACGTAACAACAAAGCGCCGGGTTTCGTAAAGCATGAAATGCGCGAAACTTTCCGTTTTCTCCCACGATCGTTGCGCGCCTATTGCGGCCTTGTCGTGGTCGCGCGGCTCGACCCGTTGCGTGGCTGCAGCGCGCTGAAATGGCTCAGATTTCGCCCCGACACGGATATGCTGACTCGATCCGATGTTCCGCTTCGACCGAGAAGATCTGAAAATCTCACGCCCCCATGCTTTCGTTCTTCGTTGCGAGATTCTGTTTCAACACATAGACGCTGCGGGCATAATTTTTTACCCTCGGGTGTTGGAAATGTTCCACGACGCTTACGCGTCTTTTCTCACTTCCGCCGGCGCACCGCTGCGAGACGTGATGCGGGCGGACACATGGATCGCGCCGGTTCGACACGCCGAGGCGGACTACTTCAAGCCGCTTCGTTTGGGGGATGTGGTCGACGTGGAGATCGCTCACGTGCACGTCGCGGAGACGGAGACGACTCTTGGCTACCGCGTCGTGCGCGCGGAGAGCGAAGAGGTGTGCGCGGTCGGTCAGGTGGTGCATACGTTCGTGGACCGCGGTACTTTCAAGCGCATCCCGATCCCGGAGCGCGTGCGTCACGCGTTGCTGCGAATCCAGACGGGCATCGGCGACTGAGCGCATCGGCGCGCCGGGTTCGCGCCGGCTCACCGACTGGCAGCCTCAATGGTCGGCCGTAGCGCGAAGCTTCAACCTTCGCGCAGGTTCGTGAAGAATCGCTCGCGGCAGGCGCGCCGGTCCACCTTGCCGGACGCCCCTAGCGGTAGCGTTTCTGCCAGGACCACGCGGCGAGGGACCTTGTGGCGCGCCAAACGGTCCGCGAGGAGCTCTGCCAAATGGCCGGGGACGCCGAGCGCGGCGTCTCGGGCTACCAGCACCGCGCTCACGATCTCCCCGAATTTTTCGGACGGAGTGCCAAAGACACAAGCGCCGTGCACGCCGGGTAGCGCCAGAAGCTCGGCTTCGACCTCGAGGGGGTCGACGTTCTCGCCGCCGCTCACGATCACGTCGTCGCGACGCCCACGGACGTAGAGCTCGCCGTCGTCGCCCAGCTCACCGCGGTCGCTCGTCACGAAGAAACCGCGCTCGTCCAGCGCGCGCGCGGTTTCACCGACGTAGCCCGAAAAGAGCGAGGCCGCGTTGACGGAGATCGTGTCTGCTTCGAGCCTCAGAGTCACTCCGGGCAGTGAGTGGCCGGAGCTGACCACGCCGCGGCGCACGGGCAGCGGCTGGTAGCGCTCCGCGTAGCGACGCGTCACCACTTGCGACGCCGTTTCCGTGAGGCCGTAGCTAGTGAGCAGCGGAACGCGCGCAACGTGCGCGCGCCGCGCGAGCTCCGGCGAGCAGCCGGCGCCGCCGAGCAAGACCGCCCGCAAATCTTCACTGGGGGAAAAGCCAGCGTCGAGCAAGGAGGCGAGGACGCTGGGCACCAAAGACGCGAGCGTCGCACCGCCGAGCACCTCGCGCAGCTCCGCGATGCGCGCCAGCGTGCCTTCGGACCCGGGCTCGAACAGCAGCACGGTCTGCCGCGCCAGCAGGCAGCGGGTCACGATCGACAAACCTCCGGCGTGTGCGAGTGGCAGGCAGAGGAGCCATCGATCTCGCTTCTCCCAGCCCAAATTACGCGCGGAGGCGTGCGCGGAGGCGACCAAGGCGCGGCGGCTGAGCTTTACCAGGCGCGGCGCGCCGGTGGAGCCCGAGGTAGGCAAGATCGCCAAAATCGCGGACTCCGCGACCTCGGGAAGAACGAGGTCGCCTCCGCTCAGCGGCTTCGGCGGCTCGTGCGCGCCACTGACGCGCAGGAGGTGTTCGCGCTCGACGGGCGTGGCCCGACCATGCAAAAGGAGCAGCGGGGTCCCGGTGGCGAGCGCCGCGTACAGCCACAGTAAGCTCGCGGTGTCGGCCCGTGGGGTCAGAGCAAGCGCGGGCACGCGCGTGGCGATGAGGGCGCGCGCGAGGGGCTCGGTGCGACGCGCGGCCTCCGCGAAGGTGAGCGATACGCCGCGATCGACGATCGCGACTGCGTCTGGCATGTCGCGCGCGGCGTCGAACACGGAGAGGGTAGTCACGGAAAAGCGAGCTCCAAGGGGTAGCCGAGGCCCGGCTCGGACCAAGCATGGAGCGAGCCTCGCACCACCGGCAAGTGATCGCCTGGCCAGCTACTGAGGGCTCCGTGCGGAGCGAGGCCGTGGGCCATGCCGTTCGGCAACGCCAGCGCGAGCGCGGCCGCGGCGCGCCACGCGACCGGTCCTTCGAAGGCATGCGACACCACGGCCTCGAGGCCGCCGGCCTCAGCTCGCTCGGCGAGCTGCCGACAATGCAAAAGACCGCCCAGAGCCGTCGGTTTGAGCACGATGACGCGCGCGGCGCGGCTCTGCCACAGAGCTTCGGCGCGGTCCGGCTCGCAGCCCTGGAGTGACTCGTCCAGGCCGAGCGGCACTCCGGCCGGTAGCGCGCCCCCTGGCTCCTCGAACAGCTCGAGGGCGAGCGCAGCGAGAGAGGAGCCGGCGTCGCGAAGCGCGGTGGCATCGAGCGCGGCGTTGGCGTCCAGTCGAAGCGAGACGCCGTCGCCGAAGTGAGCTCGGAGCTCCGCCGCGCCGGAGAGCTCGCTCGAGAGCGCGTTGGGGGCGCCCACCTTCAGCTTGAAGCAGCGGTACCCGTCGTCGAAGGCGCGCTGAGCGTCCGTGAGCAGCGTCGGTGATGCCGCCGACCCGAGCAGAGCGGCGAGGGGGCGCGCCGCGTCCGCCTCGGCGCCGAGCAGGGCCGGGGCCGAGACGCCGCCCCGGCGCGCTCGCCAATCCAACGCCGCGCTCTCCAGCGCAAAGCGCGCCGACGGAGCCGAGGAGGGAACCAACGCCGCGACCGAAGCGAGAGCGGTTCGGAGGTCGTCCGTGTCCAGGGCACGCGCCACCGCTTCCGGCGGGACGGAGCCCAGCGCTCGCTCCGTGTCTTCGTACGCTTCGGAGGAGTAGCCCGGTAGCGGCGCAGCTTCGCCCAGGCCCCACCCGCCGGTCACGTCCGTGAGGCAAACCAGCAAGCTGCGCCGAACCGGCCAGCTGCGCCGTGAGTTCTTTGCGCCCTCGGCGCTCACGGTAACGCCGCGCAGCTCGAGCTTCACGAAACGGGACCGGCGGGGAAGAGCGCGAGTCGGTCCAGCACGATGCCCAGCGTGAACAACAGCCCGAAGAAGAGCAGCAACTTGGCGGTGCCGGCCAAGCGCGCGTTGAGCGCACGGCCCTTCTCGGTCGCGACCGCCTGCATCAGCCGCCGGGCGAGCGGAAGTGTGAGCAGGGGCAACAGCACGAACCGCCCGCTCGCCGAGCTCGTGGCCAAGAAAAGCGGCACCGCGTAGGAAAGGGCGAGAAGGAGCCCATACTCCAGGGTCACGGCCCGCGTGCCCCAGCGCACGGCCAGGGTGCGCTTGCCGACCTTCGCGTCCTGCTCGGCGTCGCGCAGATTGTTCACCACGAGGATGGCGGTGGCGAGCGCGCCCACGGGCACGCTGCACCAGAGCGCGAGCGCGGGGACGGTGCCGAGCTGCACGAAGACGGTGCCGCACACCGCGACCAACCCGAAGAAGACGAACACGAACAAATCCCCCAACCCGTTGTACCCGAGCGGATACGGGCCCCCCGTGTAAGCGATCGCCGAAGCGATCGACACGACGCCGATGGCCAGGATGATCGGCCCGGCCACGAACGTCAGGTACGCGCCGATGAGCAGCGAGACCGCGAACACCACGTACATGCCGCGCTTCATCGCGCTCGGCGAAATGAGCCCGGACTGCACGGCGCGCGTGGGGCCAAGTCGCTCGGCGGTGTCCGCGCCCTTCTCGTAGTCGTAGACGTCGTTGGCGAAATTGGCGCCGATTTGCAGCAAGAGCGCGCCGGCGAGCGCGGCGAGCGCAGGGCCGAGCCGAAAGCCACCGAGCGCGAACGCGCAGGCGCTGCCGACGATCACCGGCACGCTCGCGGCGCTGAGAGTTTTGGGACGAGCGGCGAGGACCCAGCTGCCGAAGGAAGAGGGACGCGGACGGGGAGTGGGCAGGGACGCCGCGGCGCTCATGGGTCTTCGCCCTCGACGAGCAAGCTTTCGCATAGCGCGGGCCGCTCGAGCAGTAAGTTGTGACCGGCGTCGGGCGCGACGCTCAGACGGGCATCGGGGATGAGGGTCGAAAGCTCCTGGGCAAGCGTCACGAACTTTTGGTCGCGCGCTCCGACCAGGAGGTCAACCCGGGTTCGAACGCGCCCCAGAAACGGGCGCAAATCCGGCATTTCCCCCAGCCCATGCTGGAGCAAGCTCGCGGCAAGACCCGGAGCGGCGTGACGCAGGCGCTGCTCGCGTTGCGCTCGCTTGGTGGCTTCGGGAAGGTCCGCCTGAGACGCCCACAGCGGCAGCGCTTGCCACGCGTCCACGAAAGCGGTCAGGCCTCGCTCGCGCAACAGATCGACCCAGCGCTGGTCCGCTTCGTGGCGAGCGCGTCTTTCCTCGGCGCTGACCAAACCCGCTTGCGCGGATGCGACGAGCGCGTGCCGGAACCGATCCGGAAAACGAGCCAAGATGCCGAGCGCGAATCTGCCCCCTAGCGAGTAGCCGAACAGCGCGTCGCAGCCCGCCTCGGCTGCGAGCTCGGCGAGCCGCTCCACTTCGTCTTCGAAGTCGCCGCGCACGGCGGTGTGAAGGTGCCCGCCCAGCACCGGCGCGAGCGAGCCGGGCGGCAGCTGAAAGGCCCCGAAGGTCTCGGGGGAGCCGGTAAAACCGTGCAGACACAGGTAACGCACTCAGAGCCCTGCACTAGCGAGCGCGGCCTGCTCGGCGCCGAGCGCGGCGACGACGCGCTGGCGTTGCTCGGCGGCGCTGTTCGCGCCCACGCGCAGGTGAAGCAACGTCCCCCCTCTTCGAGCGATCGCTTCGCTGGTCGCCGCGCGCACCGCTTCCAAGCTCGTCGGCGCGTCGTAAGTGAGGCCAAACAGCGCCGCGGCGTGCGAGAGCTCGCGCCCGGGTGGGGTGAGCCACAGCTCGGACAAGCGGGCGTCTTCGGCGTAGAGCCTCTGCACCGGCAATTGATCGAAGATGCGACCGCCTGCGTTGTCCACGACCGCGATGACGAGCGGTGAAGGCACGAGCCGCGCGGAAGCGAGCGCGCCGATGTCGTGCAGCAGGCTCACGTCGCCGAGGAGGAGCAACGTAGGAGCGCCGCTGCCCAGGGCGCTGCCGACCGCGCCGGAGACCAAGCCATCGATACCGTTGGCGCCACGTTGGGACACGACGCACAGCCGCTTCGCGCGGGTGACGTAGGCGTCCACCTCCCGGATGGGCAAGCTGTTGCCCAGCGCCAGCACCGCGTCCGCGGGCAGGCTTTCGACGACGGCTTTCACGACCGCGCCCTCCGAAAGCTCGCGCGTCGGTGCCGCGACGAGGTCCGCGACCTGGCGCTCGCAGGCGTCGTGAGCGGCGCGCAGGCGAACGGCAAACGAGCCGGGCTTTCGCGGGGACACCTTTCGCGCGAGCTCGTGGCAGAGAGCGGAGAGGGCCGGCCCGAGCTCGCCGCTCGCGACGAGGTCGGCGCTGCCGAGCGCGTCCGGGTAGCCGTGCTCGGCAAGAACGAGGCGCGTCGGCACGCGCCCGACCCAGCGCTCGTAGGCCGAAGACGTGGGGGTCGCGCCGATGCTGACGACCACGTCCGGGATGAGGCTTTGGGCGATCTCCGGCGTGGAGAGGAGCCAATCCAGGAGCGGCGCTGCGAGCGCGTGCTCGGAGAGCGCGAAGCGAAGTTGGCTCGTCGCCTCTGCGTAGATGGGGAAGCCGGTGAGCTCCGCGAGCTGGGCGAGCGGCTCCGCCAGGCTGTTGTTCGCGGCCGAAAGAGGTCCGACCACGAGCAGGCCCGAACCGGCTTGCTGCAGCGTTCGTGCCGCTGCGAGCACGGCTTCGTTGGCCAAGGCCGAGCCCGGCGCGTGCCGAGCGAGCGGCTTTTCGAGCAAGCGCTCGACGCGAGTCGCGAGCGCGCGCTCCGCGTCCGTCTGCGCGGGGCGAGGCTCGAGCGGCTTGCGTGCGCGCAAGTTCACGTGAACGGGGCCGGGCAGGGGCCCGTGGGCGGTCGCGACGGCTTGAGCTATCGCCCGGCGAGCGCCGGCGAGCGCGGCCGGAGCGCCGTCTGGTGGCCCGAGATCGAAGAAGCTCCGCGCAAAGCCACCGTAGAGCTTGAGCTGGTCGATGGTCTGGGCGGCTTGGGCGTGCTGCACGTCTTGCGGGCGATCCGCGGTGAGGACGACGAGCGGCACGTGGGCTTGCGACGCCTCCACGACCGCCGGGAAGTAGTTCGCCGCGGCGCTGCCGGAAGTGCACAAAACCGCGCCGGGACGGCCGGTGACGCGGGCGTAGCCTACGGCCATGAACGCGGCCGAGCGTTCGTCCACCACCGCGCGCAGCGTGAGGCCGGCCGTGCGCGCGGCCGCGAGCGTGAACGGCGTGGAGCGCGACCCAGGGCTCACCCACACGTCCGTGATGCCGGCTTCGCGCAACGTGGCGAACACGAGGCGAGACCATTCGCCGATCAGGAAGGCGTCGCTCGGCGCGTCCACTTCAGACGATCGGCTCGCCGACATAGAGGTGGCAAACTCCGAACGTGAGCGCAGTGGACGCCACGATGTGGAGGCCGGCTTCGCGCATCAACGATTCGAAGCGACGCGCGGTCGGGAAGGCCGCGATCGACTTCTGCAGGTAATGGTATTCCTTGGCGCCGGACAGCAGCGCGCCGACGGCGGGCACCACGCTGTGCACGTGGAAGCGCGCCAAAGGACCGAGCAAGCCGCCGCGCGGCTCGGAGAGCTCCAAGATCGCGATGCGACCGCCGGCTCGCGTCACCCGCGCCATCTCCCGCAGACCTTGCAAGCGATCGGGCACGTTGCGGATGCCGAACGCGATGCTCACGCCGTCGAAGGTGCGGTCCGGAAAATCCAGCTTCTGCGCGTCGCCGACCTTGAGCTCGATGCGCTCCGCGAGCTGCTCGGCGTCCAGCTTCTTTTGGCCGACTTCCAGCATCTTCGCGGAAGGATCGACGCCGACCAGGCTCACGTGCGGGTGCTGGCGAGCGATCATTATGGCCAAGTCCGCGGTGCCGGTCGCGAGGTCCAGCACGCGCGCCCCCGGGGAAAGCTCGAGGGCGCGAACGGTTTTTTTGCGCCAGCTCTGGTCGATGCCGAGCGAGATGACGCGATTGACGAGGTCGTAGCGGTGCGCGATGCCGTCGAACATCGCGCCGGAGCCTTCGCGCGAGGACGGGGTCGGTTCAGGGGTGGTCATGGTTCAGGAAGCTTTGTCACGCATGCTCAAAAACGGAGTCGGATCGATGGCTTGCCCCGAGACGAGCGCGCGAAGCAAGCCTTCTCCCATTTGCGACAGGGCGCGCAGGTGCTGGAGCCGTTCGCGCTTGAAGCCGAGCGACTCGGGCTCGGAGGCGGCCGCGGCGGGCAACTCCGCTTCCGCCCGGCCGAGCGCTTCCGCGAACTCTTTCACCAACGTGAGCTCGCGCTCGCGCAAGACGCGTTGCACCAGCTTGCCGATGCTCGTCTCCGCCTCGTAGAAATCGCGGCGCTCTCCGGGGCGCCAGCTCTTTTTCACGGCGCCCCACTTCACGAGCTCGCCCAGGGCCATGCTCACCGCGCCCGCGCTCATCTTGAGCTCGGCACCTATCTCGGCCGCGCCCAGCGGCTGCGGGGAGAGGTAGAGCAGCGTCCACATCCGCCCCATGGGGCGCTTGAAACCCCAGAACTCCATCAGGCGACCGACGGTGTCGGCCACCTCGAGCTCTGCCGGAAATACGCCGCTGCCTGCGCTGTCGGACATCGAGGGGTCGTTCGTTGGGTCAGATGTTTGAGATTTCAAAAAGTCTTGAAACTTTAGGCTCATGGTCCGAGACGGTCAAGCTTGCTTTCGGGAGATTCTGGCGACGGCGTGCGCCAAGCATTAGGCTACCCGGCATGTCACGAAGCTCTCGCCGCTTGGGCTGGGTTTTTGCGGGCCTTTTGTCGCTCGCTCCGGCGCTTGCCTGGGCCGATGCGGAGCACCCCGCGCACGTTCCGTCCACGGAGGAGGGGGTAGACCTTCAGTCTTACGTGCCCGGCGCGAGCCGGCTCGAGGGGCGGATCATGGCGCCCTGCTGTTGGAACCAGACGATCGATATCCACGGCTCGGAGCCTTCCTACGAGCTGCGCCGCGAGATTCGGCGTCGGCTGAAGGCGGGCGAATCGGCGGACGCCATCGAGGCTTCGTTCGTGCAGCGCTACGGAGCAAAGATTCTCGCGGTGCCCGACTCCAGCCCCCTCGGGGGCGTGGCGACGATGCTGGCGCTGGCGTTCGGCGGCGTGGGTATCGCAGGCTACTTCATGCTCAAGCGCTGGAGCCGCGCGGGAAAGCCGTCGGGGCCGCCGAAGAGCACCGAACCTGCACCCAAGCGCGACGCCCTCGACGACCGTCTGGATCGCGAGCTTTCCGAAATCCGCGATCAGGCGTAAAGCGCTCTCCGCATGTCGCTGTTGAAGCTTCCGATCGTGGAGTGCGCGGGCGACGCGCGTTCCTTGGGTAACCAGCAAGGCGAGCAGCTGCGCGAGCGCATTGGCGCGTTCATCGACCAGCGCTTGGCCGCGTTCCACGAGTATTCGCGCGAGCGGGGCGGGCCGAGCGTGGCTCAGTTCCTGGAGGCGGGCGCCCGCTGCCTGCGCATCTACGAGCAGTGGGATCCCGAAGGCGCGGCGGAGAACGCCGGCATCGCGGAAGCGGCCGGGGTCAGCGCGGAAGCGCTGTACGCCACTACGAACATGACGGACGTGCGCGACGTGCTGCTCCTTCCGTCGCCGCGGGCGGACGAAGGCTGCACTTCGCTGCTCGTGCCGCCCACGCGCTCGCAAAGCGGGCACGTCTTGGTCGGGCAGACCTGGGACCTGAATCCAACCGATTTGGACTTCGTGGTTGCCGTGCATCGGCTTCCGCAAACCGGGCCGGAAACGTGGTCCGTGACCGTCGCGGGGGCGCTTTCGCTCACCGGCATGAGCGCAGCTGGTGTCGCGGTCGGCACGACCAACATCAAGACGCGTCGCTCGCGAGTCGGCGTCGGCTATTTGAGCTTGCTGCACCGCGCGATCCGGGCCGGCACCGCTGCGCAAGCGCGCGAGCTCGTGCGCTCGGCGCCGCGCGCCGCCGCGCACACCTACTGGCTCGCGGACAGCATTGGCGTGAGCGAGCTGGAGTGCGACCCAGATACGGTCGTGGAGCGGCGTGCAGATGGCGCGCCGTTGGCGCGGACGAATCACTGCATTGCCGAGGAAATGCGCGCCGCAGAGGGGGAGGCGCCGACAGCTTCGAGCCAGAGGCGCCTCGCGCGGGCAGAGCAGGCGCTGGCCTCCGCGCCCCAAGACATCCAAAGCTTGCAGGAGCTCATGCGCGATCGCTCCGATGGCGTGGACAGCATCAACCGCTACACGGAAGACGCGCAGGGCACGACGACCAACGCTTGCCTCATCGCGATTCCCGCGACGCTCGAGCTGTGGGCGTGCCGCGGCCCGGCCGACCGTGGTGAGTGGCGGCAGCTCAAGTTCGGTTGAGTCACCAGGGCAGTATTTGCCCATTCGCGTGCCAAAAAGTGCCGGTCGATTCGACGGTCAGCTCTTCCACGCGTTTCAGCAGATCGCGCGCGGATTCTTCCGGGCGAACCGTGCCGTGGCCTCCGGTCATCTCCGTGCTCACGTAGCCGGGGTGTAAGATCGCGACCGCGATGCCGCGCGGCTTCAAGTCGTAAGCCAGCGACTTGCCGGCTGCGTTCAGGGCGGCCTTGCTCATGCGATAGCCGTACATGCCGCCGGACGTGTTGTCCGCGATGGAGCCCATGCGGCTCGTGATGAGCGCGACTTTGGCGCCACCCTTGAGGTTTGGCAGGAGCTTGTGCGTCACGCGCAGGGGGCCGTACGCGTTGGTCTCCATTTGCCGCTGAATGGCGGCGAAATCCAGCTCCCGGAGGCTCTCGTCCGTGAGCACGCCCGCGTTGTTCACGAGCAGGTCGAGCATTTGTCCGCGTAGCTTCTCGGCGAGCAAGTTGATGGATTTGTCGCTCGTGACGTCCACGCCATCCATCACTTCCACCCCGAGCTGAAGAAGGTCCGCCGTGCTGCGGCGACAGGTGGCTATCACCTCGTCTCCGCGAGACTTGAGCAGCTTGCAGAGCGAAAAGCCGATGCCGCGATTTGCGCCCGTGACGAGTACTTTGGCCATCGCGGGAGGCTAGCCTAAACCCGGTGCCAGGATACCGGCGTGTCCGCTCCGGCCCGGCGCTTTCCGCCGCTCCCCGCGTGAGGACTAGCCGGCGCGCTTCTTCTTCGGCTTCTTGGCGGCGGCCGCTTTTTCGGCCAGCTCGGCCATCTTCGCCGCTTCCATGAACATGGCGGTGGCGGCTTCGGCGGCACGCTTGGCGCGCTCCGTTTCGCCGCGCATCTCCATCAGGAAGCGGCTGGGGATGGACGGACGAGGCTTGCCCCACTTCATGCGCTCGCGACAAAACGAGAGCAACAGCGTGTCTTGCGCGCGGGTGACGCCCACGTAGCAGAGCCGCCGCTCTTCTTCGATGCTGCGCCCGTCGATGATCGAGCGCTGGTGCGGCAGCAGCCCTTCTTCCATTCCGATCAGGTAAACGTGCGGAAATTCCAGACCCTTTGCGCTGTGCAAGGTCATCAGCGTCAGGGCGTGGCGCTCCTTCTTGTCGTCGTCCTTGTCGTCGCGATCCGCGAGCGTTGCTTCCTCGAGGAAGCCGAGCAGGGAAGGGGTTTCGGCGCGCTCGGTGTAGAGCGCCGCGGAGTTGATGAGCTCTTCGACCGTATTCCACCGCGCTTCGACGTCCGCGGGCTCCTTGTAGGCGCGGGTCAGCTCCGATTTGTAGTCGACCTTCTCCAACACCTCTTTCATCATTTCTGCCAGGGGCTGCTCGGCGAGCCGGCCCCGGTAGTGATCGATGAGCTTGATGAACTCGAAGATGCGCTGAGCGGTGAGGGTGGGGATGCTCTGCAGCGCGTTCGGCAGCACCTGCCAGAGCGGCTTACCGGCAGAGACGGCCTGATCCATCAGCGCTTCGATCGTGCCCGCGCCGATGCCGCGCGACGGAACGTTGATGATGCGCAGCAGGGACACCTCGTCGTTCGGGTTGGCGATGACGCGGAGGTAGGACATGACGTCCCGCACCTCTTTGCGGTCGTAGAACGACATGCCGCCGACCAGCACGTAAGGCACCTTGTGACGCCGCAGCTCCAGCTCGAAAGCGCGCGGCTGCTCGTTGGTGCGGAACAGGATCGCGATGTCACTCGGGTTGGTGCGTGGCCCGTCGGTCACCTCCAGCCGGAGCCGGATGTCGCGCACGACCTCTTCGGCCTCCGCGGTTTCGTTATCGAAACGCACGATTTTCGGCGGAATTCCGCCGTCCCGCGACGCGCGCAGGACCTTTTTGTGACGGGTGCTGTTGTGGGCGATGAGCGTGTTGGCAAGCTCGATGATCGCGGCCTTGGACCGGTAATTGTCCTCCAAGCGCACGACTTTGGCCTCCGGCCAATCCTTCTGGAAGCTCAGGATGTGCGTCACCTCTGCGCCGCGCCAACCGTAGATGGATTGGTCGTCGTCGCCTACCACGCACAGGTTGCGGTGTCGGTCCGCCAAGGCTTTCACGATCCGATACTGAAGGCCGTTCGTGTCTTGGTACTCGTCGATGAGCAGATGGTCGAAGCGTGAAGCTTCCGCGTAGCGCGCGTCCGGGTGCTTGGAGAAAAGCTCCTCCGTGCACAAGAGCAGGTCGTCGAAATCCATGGCGCCGGCAGTTTTGAGCGCGACCTGGTACTTGCCGTAAGCCATGGCGGCGAGCTGCTCTTTGTCCTTGGCGGCGGCGTCGAACGCCGCGTCCGCGCGGACGCCCTGGCTCTTCCAATTGCCGACGTAGGACAGCAAATCCGCTGGCTTTAGGGTTTCGTGCCCGACCCGAACGTCCCGCAGGGCGTTACGCGCCAGCATCTCCTGGTCCCCGCGGTCGTAGATCGTGAACTCTTCCGGGTACCCGAGCTTCCGCGCGTGGCGGCGCAGCATGCGCACGCACAGCGAGTGAAAGGTGGAGATCTCGGGGGGCTTGTCGCCCTTCTTGCGGCGGCCCAAGATCTTACTCGCGCGCTCGCGCATTTCCTTGGCGGCCTTGTTCGTGAACGTGACCGCGAGGATGCGGCTCGGAACGATGCCGGTCTGGATCAGCCGCGCGATGCGGAAGGTGATCACGCGCGTCTTGCCGGTACCCGCGCCCGCCAGCACCAAGAGGGGGCCAGACAGAGTGGTGACGGCGTCGCGTTGGGGGCGGTTGAGCTCTTCGAGGTTCACGGGCGAGGAAGGGTTAGCGGAGGAGGAGTGTGAGGCCGGTCGCGAAGACGCCGACCACACTGCCGACCAGGGTCAGGATTTTGCCCCATTTGAGCTTGGCGTGGGCGTCCTCCGTCAGGCCCTGGCCGGCGGATTGGAGGGCCAAGTAGCAGAAAACCGCCCCGCCGATGCCCAGGCACAAACTGACGCACAGCACGGAGCTGAGCAGCGAGAGGACCAGCCACGTGGTGGCCTGTTCGTGGATTTCGTGGGCAGCGGGCGCCGGCTGGGGGCTGAACGGTGCGGGCGACGGCATGCCGGAACGGCCGGAGGGTCGCCTAGTCGGCCGGCGATAGCAAGCGGGTCGCGACGAGCGCGCGGGCGGTCCCGCTCAGCGCGCGCAGCTCGATGCGCACGTTGAGCGAGCCGCGAGTGCCGCGCCCGTAGCCGCACAGCCGCGTGCTTGCCACGTTTTCGCCGACGGCGGAATCGAGCTCTAGCTCCGTGTCTTGCTCGACCGCGCGCAGCTCCACGCCCGCCGCGGGCCCTTCGATGGCGACGTTCACGTCCATGCAGCGATCCAGCGCCACCAGGACTGGCACCGTCGTGAGACGCTCCGCGCTCAACGAAAGCTCCGTCACTTTGCCGATCGCATCGGCGCGGAAGAGCACGCCGCGCGACACCATGCGCGCCACGAGCCGGCCCCCGGCCAGCGGCAGACGCTCGAGCTCCGGCGGCACGCCGGCTTCGCGCTGCGCGAGCACGCTCACGGAGCCGGGACCGAGCACGGCCGATGCGTCCAATCGCAGCTTGCCAGCGCCACATGCGAAGAGCGTCGCGCTCCCGCCGCCGGCCCCGCTCGCGCGAAGCGTGCCCGAATCGCTCCACAAGCGAGCGTCCACACCGCGAAGCGGCGCGGCGCCGACCACGTCCACGCGCGTGCAGCCCTGGCCCAGGGTCAGGGTGCTGCTACTGCGTCGACCGACTTGCAGTTCCATCTTGGCGAGCGGCGCGCCGGGCGCGTAGCCCCATTTTTTGAGGCGGTCGAGCGTAGTCTGCAGCTCGCGCTTCGCGTCGCCGGTGGGGTAAACGTCGCGACGCAAGACTTCGCCCTCGATCTCGCCCTCCGTACCCTCCACGGAGCGAGACAGCGCCGCGACCGCGAGGCCGCGCCCCGCGTGCGGTCGCACCTCGAAGGATACTTCGGTCGTGACAGGTGAGCACACGACGAGCGCGCGCTGCCGGCCGCTGCCGACCGCGCGCCCCAAGATGCGACCCTGATCGTCCAGCGCGGCCACGTCTAGATGCGACACGTCTTCCGATGGGATGAATAGGCCGTGAACGCAGCGCCCCGCGTCGATGGTGGCAGCCAGTGTCGTCGGCGTGCTGGCGTCCAGCGCGAGCGCAACGCGGCGCAGGTCTTGGAATCTGCCGCCGACGCGCTCGCGCTCCCGAGCGATCAGTGCGTCCAACCCTGGCCAGGCTTTGATGCGCGCGGCTTCCGTCCCCGCGCGGGACTTGACTTGGTAGCGTTCAGCCAGCTTTTGCGCGGAGGCGGGCGCGACGCGCTGGGCGCCGACGGCGACGAGCCCGTGTCCTTGCGCGATGCGCGCCGCGAGCACGATGCGCCCCGGGTGGGGAGGGCAGATGAGAAGCGAAGGCTGCCGATCCGAGGCTTCGTCACTGCCGAGCGGCGCGCCGTCCTCCCCATAGGCAAGCAGGTCCAAATCCTCGACCGTTTCACTGCCCCGCGCGATGACGACGGTGCAGTCGCCCTTCGGTACCTCCAGCAGCGCCGACACGCGATCTCCAGCCACGCCCGCCTCGAGCGCGAGCATCACGCTGTTTCCGAAGGGTCCGACGCCTTTGATGCGGTTCGGGTCCAACGGCTTCTCGGAGAGGCGCAGGTTCTGCGGCGGTACGGTGTGGGGCGCGATGGCCAGCGGGGCTTGCCGCCGACATCCCGAGAGCGCTAACAGCACCAACGCGACTGCGATGCGCTTCACCCGTCCTCCGGTCGGGCGGGGCCCGTTTGGAACAAAAACATTTGCCAGGCGACGCCTAAGCCGCGCGCCTCCACGTCGATATCCACGGCGCCGCTGCGCCCGGTACAGAAGGTCACGCGCGTGGCCCGGTCGGGGTCGCGCGAAGTCGACTCCACGCTCACGGGACCGGAGCGCGCTGCGAGCGCCAGCTGCTTGCCGTCGCCGTGGACGATAGCGACGGCCGCCAAGTAGCAGGTTTGCGGCAGCAAGGCGCGCGGCAGCGGCGTTCGGCCTTGCACCCCGAGCGTGGTCGCTACCAGCGTCCCCAGCCTACGGGGAGCCTGGCTCTTGCCCAAGGCGCGCAGGAGCCGCTCCGCCACTTGCGGCCCGAAGCGACCCGGCAAGCCGCCCGGCAGCGCGAAATGCGCGACTCCTAGCCGGCGCTCTGCCTCCGTGAGGGTGCCGTCCACGGAGACGGTGAGCTTGCGTCCCTGCAGCGTGCAAAGCTCGTGGGCGACGTCGCCCAGCTCCGACGCCGGAAGGCGCTCCGCACTTTCTTCGTCACCCTCAGCGAGCAGCAACGTGAAAGGCGGCGCGCCGTCGGGTCCGCTCGCCAGGAACCGATGACACCCCGGCGCGAGCGCGAGCCGCACGTAGCCGGGGCTCGGCAAGAGCACGCTCTCCACGCTGGTTGCGCCGGCGAGGGTCGCTGCGCCTTCGAAGCGAGCCATGCGTTCGGGCAACGGCTCCCGGCGCGGCTCGGGGCCGGGGTCGCCGAAGGGCGCGGTCGCCCCCGCGTCGCGCTCCGGCAGAACGCGGGGCAACGCGGGAGGCGGCTCTGCGCCTACCGATACCAAGCCGTGCACCACCGCGCGGGGCGAGCGCAGCTCGATGCGGACTTGGAGGAGGCTTTTGCGCTCCTCGCCGCAACGCGTGAGCTGGAAGGCGCCCGCGCTCGCCGCGAACACGCCTTGCAGCCCCGGCCAGGGATGCACGTGCACCAAGAACTGCGTCGGCGCCGGCGCCACCAGCACGAGCGTCGTGCAGGGGCCCTCGCTTGCGTCCACCGCCCATGGCGGCAACACCAGCGGCGCGACATCACCTCGCTCCAGCAGCCGAAAACCTAGCGAGCCCGTGCGTGCCTGGCCGGCGAGCGCGCGCCGCAGGCGACTCAGATCTTCCCCCAAATTCGCCTGCGCGGGCGGGGCTGTGAGCGCACCCAGCCCGACCAGCGTGAGCGCCAGCCGAAGCGCGGTGCGCCCGCGTGACCTCAGCCGGGCACGCGGCGAAACGGCGCCTCCACGAAGCTCTTCGAAGCAGCGCTCCAGATGAACAGCTTGTGGGCCGTGACTTTACCCTCGTCCACCGCGGTGACGAGGTACGACAGCTGAAACGAAGGGTCCCCCGTGCCGCCCATGGTCATGCTCGCGGCGTCCTCCGCGCTGAAGTACGCGCCGCAGTCCAGGTGTGAGTGGAAGAACACCTTGACGGGGCGCCCGCTCTCCAAGCCGGTGCGGATGGCTCGCTCGAACTTGAGGGCGTTGATTTTGAAGTAGTCGTGCCCGGTGCGCGGGTGACCTTCTGGATCCGCCTCGTGGTACTTGTTGGCGAGGTTTTCCAGCTCCACCGCGCGGTCCACCGCGAGCGGATCGGCGGCTGGCCCTTCGAGATAGCCGCACGCTTCTTCGTTGCGGGCGTACGCGTTACGGCCCGCTTCCTCCACCACGAGCAGCACGCTCTCCGGAATCGCGACGTCGCCTTCGGTCCAAGGAGTTTGCATCGGGCTTACCAGACGTAGCGCTTTTCCCACTTGATGGGCGAAAAATAGCGATCGCTGCGGTCGCACGCGATGGTGACGACGCAGCCTCCGCCGCGCTCCTTGTGCAGCCGCTCCGCGATTTTGACGGCGGCGAAGATGTTCGCCCCCGTGGAGTGACCGATGGGCAAACCTTCCTCGGCGGCGACGCGGTCGGACATGTCCCAGCCGTCTTCCGTGGCGATGGGCATGATCTCGTCCGGCAAGCTAGGGTCGTAGATCTTCGGCACGATGCTGGAGGCCATGTGCTTCAAGCCTTCCAGGCCGTGCAGCGCTTCCGCCGGCTCCGCCGCGACGCAGTACACGGGACGCGTGTGCTCGTGCAGGCGCCGGGTCGTGCCCATCATCGTTCCGCTCGTGCCGAGCGAGGTGACGAAGTGCGTGATCCGGTCGCCGAGCGCGCTCAAGATCTCTACGCCGGTGCCATGGTAGTGGGCGAGCGGGTTGGAGGGATTGCTGTACTGATCCGGGTAGAAGTACTTGTCCGGATTCTCGGCGACGATCTTGCGCACCAAGCGGATAGCGCCGTCAGAGCCCTCCATCGGGTCGCTGAAGATGAGCTCGGTTCCGAACGCTTGGGTGATGTCTTTGCGCGCTTTGGTGACGTTCTTCGGCATCACCAGCTGCACGCGGTAGCCGAGCGCAGCCCCGACCAGTGAGTAGGCGACGCCAGTGTTGCCGCTCGTCGAGTCGATCAAGATCTTGTCGCTCGTGAGCCGCCCGTCCGCGATTGCGTCCTGCATCATGCGCAGCGCGGGGCGATCTTTGACCGAGCCGCCCGGGTTCATGTACTCGAGCTTGACGTACACCTCCACGCTCGGCGCGGTGCTCGCGACCTTGCGAAGACGGACGAGGGGAGTGTTGCCGACCGCGTCGATGATCGACGAAAGGCGGCGGGAACGGGCGAGTCGCAAAGTGGCGGTCACGGGGCTTGCTCCAGGACGTTCTTGAGTTGCGAGAGCGCGCGCCAAGCGCCGGCCGCGAAGTCACGCGCGTCCGCGTGACGGAACGCTTCCGCGTGGGCGAACGCAGGGCTTGGCTCGCGGCCCGCCACCATCTCGGTTCCGCCGGCGCGCGCGATGTATTCGCGCTCCACCTCGGACGCGAGCGAGCCATCGCTGCCCACGACGTAGGTCGCGGACGCGAGGCGCGCTTGCCCGAGCTCGCCGACAGCGGCGAGCATTTGCTGGCGAGCGTAGCGAGCTTCCATCAGCCGCCGGCGATCGCGGGCACGATGCTGATCTCGTCGCCGCTCTTCAGCTTGGTCGAAAGGCCGTCCAAGAAGCGGATGTCTTCGTCACCGACGTAGATGTTCACGAAGCGACGGACGCCCTTTTCGTCGAGCAAGCGGTCGCGCAGACCGGGGTGCTTTTGCTCGAGCGTCTCGATGACGTCCTTGACGGTTTCGCCCGGGGCTTGGACTTGCTCTTCGCCGCCGGTGAGGGAACGCAGGGGGGTGGGGATTCGGACGGTGATCATTGTTTTGTCGGTTGTCAGTTAGCAGTTGGCGGTTGATTGGCAGGCAGCAGTTTTGGCGAGTTAGGCTGCGCAGCTGGGGTTGGTGTAGCGGGATTCGGCAAGGTCGCGGATGGATGGCGCGCTGCCGCAGAGGGGGCAGTCGCTGCGGCGCGTTGCGGGCACTTGGCGGAGGCGGTCGGTTTGGCCGTCGTAGGTGTAGAGCGATCCGAAGGCGGTGGCATCCCCCTGCAGGACGCGCAGGGTCAGATCTGCCATCAGCGCGCCGCAGAGACCGACGACGGGACCCATGACGCCGGCTTCCGTACAGCCTTGCTGGGCGCCGGGCGGCACGTCTTCGAACAAGCAGCGATAGCAGGGCGCCCCCTGCGCGGCGACCGCCCATGCGGTGCCGACGAAGCGCACCGCAGCGCCGTGCACGATGGGACGACCAACGAGGCGCGCTGCGTCGGCGGCGAGAAACTTGGTCGCAAAGTTGTCGGCACCCTCGACCACTACGTCCACCTCGCTCACGAGCTGCCGCGCGTTGTCCGGCAAGAGCCGAGCCCGGTGGGAGACGAGGCGGGACGGATCTACACCCCCCAAAATTAGAGTCTTGCGGGCAGCGTCCAGCTTGTGGGTCCCTACGTCCGCGTCCCGGTAGAGGATTTGCCGGTGCAGGTTGGTGAGGTCGACCTCGTCGTCGTCGCAGAGCCAAAGCTCGGCGCTCGAAGCGCGCGCCAAGATCGCCGCCACCGGGCAGCCCAAGCCGCCCAGGCCCACGATCAGCACGCGCTTCGGTCGCTCAGACATCTCGCCCGTCGCCGCTCGCTGCGGCGGCTTGGAAGTACTCGTCCAGGCTGAAGTAGCGCTCGCCCGTGTCGCACAAGATGGTGACGACGTTCTTCCCCGGGCCGAGCTCGCGTGCCAGATCCAGCGCGATGGCGACGTTGGCGCCGGCGCTGATGCCGGTGAGCAGCCCTTCTCGGCGGGCCAGGTCCTTCTTCGTGCGGTACGCGCGCTCGTCCGAGATGGTGCGCACCTCGTGCGGCACGCTCGGGTCGTAGTTCCTCGGCACGAAGCCAGCGGCGATGCCTTGAATCTTGCTCGGACCACGCTCACCGCGCGAAATCGTCGCGCACGAGTCCGGCTCCACCGCGACGATGCGGCAGGCGGGGAAGCGCTCGCGCAGCACGCGGCCGACGCCGCTGATGGTGCCGCCCGTGCCGACCGCCGCCACGAAGCCGTCCAGCGACTCACCGCCGAGCGCGTGCACGATCTCTTCCACGGTGGTGCGGGCGTGCACGGCCGGATTTTGCGCGTTCTCGAACTGCTGCGGCATGAAAGCGCCGGGCGTCGTGGCCGCGAGCTCTTTCGCTTTGGCGATGGCGCCGTCCATTTGGTCCGCTTCGGGCGTGAGCACCAGCTTCGCGCCGTAAGACTCCAAGAGCTGCCGTCGCTCGAGGCTCATACTCTCCGGCATGGTGAGGATGCACTTGTAGCCGCGCTGCGCCGCGACCAGGGCCAGCCCGATACCGGTGTTGCCGCTGGTCGGCTCGATGACGACGCCGCCCTCCTTCAGCCGGCCGTCCTTCTCCGCCTGTTCGATCATCGCCAGGCAGATGCGGTCCTTCACGGAGCCGCCCGGGTTCATCGCTTCCAGCTTGCCGAAGACGCGCCCGCGTGGCTCCTCCGCGGCGATGCGGCGGATCTCCACCAGCGGCGTGTCGGTGATGAGATCGATGATCCGCTCGTAGACGAGCGGGTGATCGGGCAGGGGCGGCAGCGTGTCAGATGACATAGACATAGCGTTGGGAAGAAGGACGCTTCATGCCGAACTCCTCGGCGCGAGCGCAGATATCACTGATGCTGACCGCGTCGAAACAAGCTTCGACGCTGGAGGAAAGGTCGCGGAACACGAGCTCGGTGACGCGCTTGGCGTCGCTAGCGGCTTGAGCACGGCGGCCCTGGGTTTCTCGATCGCCGAGCTGGATGGGCCCTTCGAGCGCGCGTACCACGTCCCCGAGCTTGATTTCGGCGGCCTTGCGCGTGAGCGAGTAGCCGCCTTGGGGACCGCGCTTGGAGCCCACGATGCCTCCGCGCTTCAGGTCCTGAAAAATCTGCTCCAGAAACCGCGGCGGGATACTTTGGCGCTCGGCGATGTCCTTCACCTGGGTGGGACGACCGTCATTATAGAAAGCGATGTCGAAAAGGGCGCGAACCGCGTAACGACCCTTATTCGAGAGCTTCACGAGGGGTGTTTTGTCATTGGCACATCGGTTTTGTCAAGAACCGGCCCGGACCATACCATTTAGGCTCAGTTGGGCCTTTTTGGCTTCCGGTGCGTTTTGGGTCGGGTGTAAAACCCCAAGCGCCGCGTCGCGCGTTTTGCGCCCGCTGACCTTTGCTCGAAGGGGAATGTCATGAAGCACACGATTGGATGGATCGGTCTCGCCCTGGTGGGTCTCGCCGCGTGCCAGCAGCAGGAGCCTGCCGCCGCGCCGCTGGCGGCTCCGCCCCCGGCTGAGCCGATTGCGGCCGCGCCGCCCGTGGTTACCCCCGCGGAGGCTTCGAAGCCCGCTCTTCCGCCCCCCGCGACCGCCGAAGAGCGGAGCAAGTGGTTCAAGGAGTGTTGGGGTCTGGCCAACGCCAAGGACTTCACGAAGTTCTCCGGCTGCTACGCGGAGAACGCAACGAGCGAGCAGGTGGACCTCGGTACGCCCCCGCTCGCTGGCCGCCAGAACATCGTCGACAAGAACGCCAAGGTGTTCGCGACCGCGTTCCCAGACTTGAGCGGTGAGAGCGAGCTCACGATCGTGAGCGGCGACGACATCCTCTCCGTGGTGTTGCTCAAGGGCACGCACAAGGGACCTCTTCCGGGTCCGCAAGGGGAGGTCGCCCCGACGAACAAGAAGATCGGCTACCTCGCGCTGCAGCACGTGCAGACGACGCCGGACGGGCGCAGCATTCAAAAGGAGCGCTTCATCTACGACGGCAACACCTTCATGAGCCAGCTCGGGTTGAGCCCCGGACCAGGCCGCAAGGCGCTCGAGCAAGGCTTTGCCGACAAGCCCGCGCTGGTGAGCGGCGGCAGCGAAGCGGAAAAGGCAAACGTGGCCGCGCTCGGCGCTTACCTTTCGGCGTTCAACAAGCACGACGTGCCCGCGCTCACCGCCAGCGTGACCGACGACGCCGTCTTCTCGGACTTGTCTTCGCCGGCGGACCGCGTCGGTAAGAAAGAAGTCACGAAGTCCGCAGAGGACCTTTTCAAGGGCTTTCCGGACGTGAAAATGGAGCAGACGTCCGCATGGGCGGCGGGTGACTACGTGATCTCGGCGGGGCGCTTCAGCGGCACCAACACCGGCGATATGCCGAGCATGAAGCTGAAGAAGACGGGCAAGACCGTGAGCGTCGAGTACTACGCCGTCAGCAAGCTCGCGGGCGGCAAGGTGAAGAACCTGTGGCTCTTCTCGAACGGTCTCGCGTTCGCGGGGCAGCTCGGCCTGCTGCCGCCCCCCAAGGCCATGAAGCCAGCCGCGCCTCCCGCCAGCGCGGCCAAGGATCCGAAAGCCGCAGCCACGCCCATGACGCCAGCGCCCGCTGGAAAGGACGCTAAGGCGGCGGGGGCCCCGGCGACGCCCGGCGCTCCGCCCGCTGCAGGCGCGCCGAAAGACGCGAAAGCGGCGACGACTCCCGCGCCGGCGAATGCGCCCAAGGAGCCCAAATCGCCGGGTGCCGCTCCGCCTGCCGCCACTCCGAAAGAGGCTAAGCCAGTCGCGCCCCCGCCGGCCGCTCCACCCGCGGTCGCTCCGAAAGCGCCGGTCGCACCCGCCGCGCCCGCGGCTCCTGGCGGCGCCAAGTAAACAGGCCGTACTGACTCAGAACTCCGGCGGCGTGTCGCTTCTCGGGAGGCGCCGCCGGATGGCTCGAGCCCGCATGCTATGCTCCGTCCCCTTGGCCATTCGCGCGGCAAGCTCTTGGGGTGCGGCACTCGTGCTGGTTGCTTCTGGTCTCCTGACGAGCGCGGGCTGCGGAGAGTCGGAGTCGGGCGTGCCCCGGACTCCGTCAGCCGCTGGTGGTCATGCTGGTGGCGGCGGCTGCGCCGATTGCGGCGGTGAATCCGGCGCGCCCTCAGCCCCCGAACCGCCTCCCGGCGGCTCGCCCAGCGGAGGCGACGCGAGCGGCGAGCAGCCTGGCGTAGGGGGCGAAGCTGGCGCAGCCCCGATGCTCGCCCCCGAGCTCACGTTGCGCTCGGTCAGCATCTCGCAAACGCTGGAGGTGCCGTTGATGACTGCAGGGCGCGCGCTCCCGATCGCGACGCGGCCAGTACCGCTCATCGCCCGCAAGCGCGGATTGCTGCGGGCTTTCGTAGACGTGGACGCGCGCTTCGAGCCTCGACGGCTGCTCGGTGTGCTCGACGTTCGCGGCGGTGGTCGCGAGCACAGCGTGCTCAGCGAGCGGACGGTCACGCAAGCGTCCGCCCAAGACGACCTGGCTTCGACCTTCGTGTTCGAGGTCCCCGAGGACGATCTCGGCGAGGGCAGCGAGTACCGCGTGCGCGTGCTGGAGGCGGACACCTCACCGCTCGCGCGCTTTCCAGAGACGGGCTTCGCTGCCTTCGGTGCAGAGCTGCTCGCGCCGCTGCGCCTCGTGCTCGTTCCGTACGTGGCCAACGGCTTCACGCCCAAGACGGGCGACGCCGAGATCGCCGCGCTGCGCAGGCGCTTGGTGGCACTGTATCCCACCCGAGACGTTGAAATCTCCGTGAGCGGCCCGGTGACGCTCGGCTACCCCGTGGACGCGGACGGGGCCGGTTGGGACGACGCGCTGGATCTGATCTACGAGCTGCGCGAGCAAGCCGCTCCGCCCGGGGACACGTTTTTTTATGGCTTGCTCGCGCCTGCCGCGGACTATGACGCCTACTGCCCGAGTGGCTGCTTACTCGGATACTCCGTCGTCGCGGACGCTCGCACCGAGAGCGAGCGCGGCTCGATCGGCGTCGGCATCTTTCCGGACGGCTCCGGCACGGGCGACGCGGAGGACACCGCTGCGCACGAGCTCGGGCATGCGCTCGGGCGGGATCATGCGCCGTGCGGCATCTCCGACCCGCGCGACACGGACCCGGATTGGCCTTCGGACGTGGCCCACCGGAACGGGCTCATCGGCGCCTACGGCTACGACTTCGATCTGGGGCGGCTCGTCAAGCCGCGGCCGCCGAAGGATTTCATGAGCTACTGCACGCCCTCGTGGGTGTCGGACTACACGTACTCGGGCATCTTCCAGCGGTTGGTCGCCATCGCTGCGCAGCAGTCGGCGCTCCAAAGCGTTCAGCTTCCGCAGACCTTTCGCGTCGCCCGCGTGGCGCGGTCGGGGCAAAGTCGTTGGCTCGCCCCACGCGTGAAGCCGCGCGGCGCGCTCGGCTCTCGCGTGGAATTGCTGGACGCGAGCGAGCGCGTCGTCGGCGCCGCCTCGGCTCGTTTCGCGCGGGTGGACCACGGGCGCGGGGGCTACATTTGGCTGCCCGAGACCGAGATCGGGGTTCCCGGCGCCGTGAGCGTGGACTTGAGGCCGTTCGGCGGCGCCGTCCTCGCGCTCTGAGCCGCGGCTTGAAATGGCGCGGGCCCGGTGTCAGGCTCGCTCGGGTCATCATGCCGCCGCTCTCGCGTGAAGCCATTTTCGGTGTGCTCTCGGGTCTGACCCTGCTCGGCTGCGACAAGTCGCCGCCGGTGGTGGCCGAGCCCGCCGCCGCGGCCGCGCCGAGCGGCGCCGTCACCGCGAAGGAAGTGCCCTCCGCGGCGGGTAGCGCGGAGAAGCCGCAGTCCTGCGCGCCCGGCGGCTGCGCACCCGGCAAGTGCGGCGGCAATCCGAAGAAGTGACCGATGAGCCTCGGCAGCGCGCGCTCGCGCTGGTGCGGCGCTACGGCTACAACGCCACGTCCTTTCAAACCCTGGAACAAGGCTACCGATACTTCTTCCACGGGGACGGCTGCGTCGCTTACGTCGACACGGGCGGCGCCTGGGTGGCGGCGGGCGCACCCATCGCGGACGTGAGCGCGATTCGAGAGGTGCTGTTGGCGTTCCTCGCCGCAGCGCGCGAGAAGCGTCGTCGCGCGTGCTTATTCGCGACCGAGCAGCGGCTGCTAAACCTCGCCGCTGACGACCTGGTGTCGCTCCGGATTGGCGAGCAGCCGGTGTGGGATCCGTCGAGCTGGCCCGATATCTTGAAGCGCCGCGCGAGCCTTCGAGAGCAGCTGCGGCGCGCGCGCGCCAAAGGGGTGCAGGTGCGCGCCGTCTCGCCGCATGAGCTGAGCGCAGGCACGACGCGGGAAGGCATCGAGCGCGTCGCGGCGCGCTGGCTCAAAGCGCGCGGAATGGCGCCCATGGACTTCTTGGTACGGCTGGAGCTGTTCAGCTTCCCGGACGAGCGGCGCTGCTTCGTCGCGGAGCGGGGCGGGCGCGTCGTGGCGGTAGCGGGCGTGGTGCCGGTGCCGGCTCGCGAGGGCTGGTTCGTCGAAGATCTGCTGCGCGATCCGGAGGCGCCCAACGGAACGATGGAGCTGCTCATCGATCTCGTCATGCGCTGGGCCAACGAGGCTGGCTCGCGTTGGCTCACGCTGGGACTATCGCCCCTCGCAGGAGAGGTCCCGCCACTGCTGCGGGTCGCCCGAAAGGGGGGCCGAGCGCTCTACGACTTCCAGGGGTTGCGCAACTACAAGGCCAAGCTGGAGCCGCAGCATTGGATGCCCTTATTCTTGTCGTACCCACGCGGGCAGCGCGCTTGGCGTTCGCTTTTGGATGCGCTGTGGGCTTTTACGCAGACGGGCTTTTTGGCGTTTGGCCTGCGTACGTTGTCACGCGGACCCATCGCGGTCGTGCGGCTGCTGGCCGTGCTGCTCGTGCCCTGGACGATGCTGCTCGCCCTCGCGCCGGCGGAGCGCTGGTTCGCGACGCCGCTCGTGAAGTGGTCTTGGGTCACGTTCGACCTGGTGGTCGCATGCGGCCTGTTCCGGTTCCTGCACAAGCGCAGCACGGCTTCGCTCGCGCCCCTCGCGGGGCTGGTCACGTTGGACGCCCTGCTCACGCTCGTTCAAGCCGGGCTTTGGAACGTGCCCCGGGCGAGCAGCGCCGCAGAGTACCTCGTCATCGCGACCGCGTGCGCGGCTCCGCTCTTGGCGAGCGTCGTGCTGTGGGGCGCGGTTCGGGTTCGGCTCAACCCAGGAGGGTGAGCAGGATGCCGCCGACGATGCCGAGCACCGCGGGCAGCTTCTTCCAGCCGTTCACCTCCCGGAACAGCAACACCCCCGCCGCGAAGGCGATGAGCGTGCTGCCGCGGCGAATACTGGAGACGACCGAGATGAGGCCCTCGGGATCCCGTAGCGCGGAAAAATAGGCAAAATCTGCGAGCATCAAGCAGATAGCGAGGAGCGGCACGGTCGCCCGAAACTGGAAGGTGCGGGCGGCGGGAGGCGTACGACGCCACCACACGAGCGCGATGGGGCCGAACAGCAGCAGGAGGTAGATCGAGAACCAAGCTTGCACCGTGGCCGGCGCGAGATGCAGCCTGCCGAGCAGCAGCTTGTCGTACAAGCCGCTGCACGAGCCGAGCAGCGTTCCGGCGATCATGTAGCCGACCCACCGGTTTCTGTGGAAGTGCACCCCCTCCAGGCGCCCCACCACCGAGAGCCCCAAGAACGAGGTTAGCGTCGTGCCGACGCCGAGCAGCTGCAGAAAGGACGGACGCTCAGCGAGCAGCAAGAGCGCCGCGCCGAGCGTCCAGAGCGGCCCGGTGGCGCGAATGGGCGCCGCGAGCGACATCGGCAAATTCTTGACCGCGACGTACGTGCACATCCACGACGCAGCCACGATCGCGGACTTGAGGAGGAGCTGCGCGTGGCCGAGCCAACCGAGGGGCGGTACGAGCAGAGCTTGCGGCAAGGACGCCGGCGAGACCCAACCCACGAGCAACAAGACGGCCCACACGGTGGCGCACGTGGCGGTGCTGCCAAAAAGCACCGCGACCACCGGGTTGTTGCGAAGCGCGTGCTTCTGGCAGATGTCGTACAGGCCAAGAAAGACCGCGGACGTGAGGCTGAGCAACGCCCAGGGCATACGCGCGCAGGCGTACTAAACCTTGAGGGTTTTGAGGAGAGCCCGGACGCGCTGCAGGCTTTCCGGCCCCGCTTTCCGTCCCGGCGAGCGCGCCTGGGCGTACGCCAAACGCAGGAGCCCGTCGCACGGGTGCCGAGCGAGAACGTCGGCGGCGAGCTCGGCCGAGGGCTCGTGAGCCCCGGCGGCGAGCGCAAGCCCCGCGCTCACGCCGTCGATGGCATGCGCCACCGCTTCGACCGGCCGTAGCCGGCGCCCGTCCACGCTGGCGCCGGCGACGAGCACGTTGCTCAGGTAAGCGAGCTCTTCGCTCCGTTCCGCGAACAGGTGCGGAGAGCGCTCGGCGAGCACGCGCAGCGCGCCGATGATGAGCGGCTCGCTGCGACTCGCCCAATCGGAGAGGCGAGGAACGGCGCGTTCTTCGATGACTCCGGCATCTGCCAACAGCCCGACCAACGCAGATGACGCGGCGACCGGTGCTGGCGTGGGCTGGCGCGAGAGGTCGCGAAAGTAGCCTCGGGTGAGCGGGTCGTGCTCCGTGAACGGCGTCTCGTCCGCTCCGCGTAGGGCAAGGCGTAGGAAGCCGGCGGCGGCGCTGGGCGTCACGAAACCCCGCTCGGTGCGTCGCGCCTCGCGTTCTGCGGAGAGGTCGCTCTCCAGCATCTCGTCCGCCGTCAACACCTCGTACAGCCCGCCGTGGTCGTCGATGTGAGCGCGGCTCAAGTGTGCGCAACGCTCCAGCAGGTTGACCGCGATCGAATGATGGTCGCGATCCAGCGCGAGCAGCGCACCCAGGACGTCGTCCCAGCCGTCTCCCCCACGCCAAATGAGTTGGAAATCTTCGAGCTCTTCGCTCAGGCAGCTGGCGAGCGCTTTCTCGGCCGCCTCGGCTTCGTCGTCTTCGCGGCCGAGCTCTGCTCGCAAGTCGGCAAGCGGAAGCACCAGCACGTGCCGATGGAAAGCGAGCGTCACCAAATCTTCCGGCAGCTCGGCGAGGCGCTCGGCGACGAAGCGCTCGCCCGCCTCCGCCAGTACTTCGAGCCACACGAGGAAACGCTCGGAATCGAAGACCGCGTCTTCACCTGGCTTCTCGCTCCGCCACAGGTCCTCGTCCAGCACTTCGGCGAGTTGCTGGGTCGTGGCGAGCGCAACCAGCTCACCGGCGTCTTGTAGCCCGACCTCCTCGATCAGCTTGGCGAGCACGGGTCCGGGCAGGCTTTGGACTTGGTGAGCGAGATGGGGCGCCTCCAGCACGCGGGCGAGGAGCTGCGTCGGGGTGGGGCGGTGTTTCAGCGTGGCTCGGCTCAGGCTCATGGGGGGCTTCTCCTGCAGTTTCGAAAAGGCGCTTGAGGCCGCCCTGATGCTGGGCGGTGAGAAGAGCGATCACGTCGCGAGCGCGCGGCTCGTCCGGGAAGCGGCGGAGCGCGTCCGCGACGGCCGAAACGAAGCTCTCGTAGGCCTTGCGCAGCACCCACCCGAGCTCCGGGGTCGCGCCAAGTCGCCCGTACGCACGCTGCCCGTACTGAAGCGCCCAGCTCGCCATTTTTTCGACGAAGTCCGCGGTGAAGGACGCGTACGGCGTGCCCTCCGCCCGCGCTAGAACGATCACGACCGCAGCGCGGTGCTGAAAGCAGTAATCGAGCAGGTCGCCAGCGAGGGCGTGGTAGCGCGCGCCTGCTCCCAGCTCTCGCACGTCCTTGGCTTCGCCCATCGCGCGCATGCGAGCGCGCGTCCGGCGCTGCAGCTCCGCCACCAGCTGTGGCGGTACGACAGCTCGGAACAACACGTCTTTGCTAGGAAAGTACTTGTACAAGTTGCCCACGGAAGAGCCCGCGCGCTTGGCCACGTACGCCATGCTGGTCGCGGCGTAGCCGAGCTCTGCGATCGCCTCCGCCGCCGCTGCGACGAACGCCTCGCGAACATGGTCTTTGGGGACTTGAGCCACGATAAAAGAGAACTGTACATTCTCTTTTGCGTCGTGCAAGGGGCCCGTGGTCAGCAGCACACGGGCGAGCGGCTGCTGGCCCACTCGGCTGGCGCTTGAGCTCGTAAGTCCTCGCGATTTGTGGGGTGGCATGCCGGCTGCTAGAGGCGGCGCTTCATGAGAAACTTCGGGTTTTGGTTGGTGGTGGGCGGCCTGTTGGGGGGATGCAGCAAGACGGAGCCGGTGCCGAGCCAGGTCAGCGCTCCCGCCCCAAACGCGTCCGGCGTCGATGCCTCGGGCGCGCTCTCGAGTGACGCGGCGCCCGGGCCAGTGGCGGTGGCGGCGCCGACTGCAGCGCCTCCGCTCACGGCTCCCGGCCCGCCCGCTTCGTTCAAAGAGGGCGCCAAAGAACCGATCGGAGGCGCGGTCGGGCTCGGTTGTGAAGCCACGAGCCTCGACGGCTGGCTCCAACTCCTATGCCGCAAGAAGAACGGTACCGGTGGCCACCCGGTGCGCGCCTTCACGCTCGACCCGAGCGCGAAAGCGGCCACCGAGGAGGAGGCGCGCGGGCAAGAGCTCACGACGGACGAGCAGGGCGAGCTCACGATCGTGGTGCCCTACGCGGGAGAAGCGCAGCGCGACGTGACCATCGAGTGGACGGATACTAGCTACACGCTCCACGTCAAAGGAGCGAAAGCGACGCTGGAATGGGCGGCGGCCGGCCTCCCTCATCGACGCGCTTGTCAGAAGCTAATGGACGAGAACAAGGCCGTCGTCGCGGCGGCGCAGAGGGCGGAAGGCGAGGCGCGCCTCACCACGACCGAAGCTGCGAAGCTGCCGCGCTTCGGAACGTGTCGGGAGGGCGGTCTCGGCTCGTGGGCGCTCTCGCTCGCGGCGATCAGGGGCAAAGGTGAGGGGGCGGCGCGCACCCACCGCTTGGAGCTCGAGGTGGTGCGCATCGACGTGGAAGGGAGCCGCAAGGCCGCGCGCTTCGGCGCGGTGGAGGTCGCCCCCGGCGGCTTCGAGCTCGCCGCACTCCAAGTTTACGATTACGACGACGACGGGCGCGACGAGCTGATCGTCCCGTACGAGCTCAAGGCCGGGAGCTCCGAGGCGACCTTCCCGCCTCCGATCTGGGCGTTCGATGACGCGGGCGTAGCGCCCTACGCTCACGCGCCGGCCGTGAACGGTGGAGTCGCGGTCGAGCAACTGGACTTCGACATGCGCCCAGATCTTTCGACTTACGGCCCCTTCGTCGTGTACTTCGACGCCGATTGCGGCATCAAAGCCTGCCCGGCGCGCATCACCGGGCCCAAGCTGTATTGGCACTCGACGCAGAGCGGCACCTTTGCGGACGCGGACGAAGCCAGCCGCAGCGCGCTGAAGCGGTCCATGTGCCAAAAGAAGCCCGAGCGCGTCGTCGTGGAGGCGAGCGGAAGCTTGAATGTGGCGCAAACGGCGAAGAACCTGGTCTGCGCCAGGGCCTACGGCGCGAGCGCAGACGCCGTCGCGACCGAGCTCACCGAGAAGCACGCCGCGCTGTGCGGCGATGCCGTGAGCTGCGCGCTGGAGTCGACGCTGAAGTCTTGGGCCAAGCTGCCGGTACCCGTCGACCTCGCGACCAAGTAGTTATCAGCTAGCTGTAAAGTGCTTCCAGCGTGCTCTGGTAGCGCGTGAGGACTTGATTACGCCGCATGCTCATCTTCGGGGTGAGCATGCCGTTTTCCGTGGTGAAGTCCTCGCTCGTGAGGGCGAAGCTCCTCGGCCGCTCGTAACCGCGGAAGTCCTTGCTGTACGTCTCCAGCTCACCCTTGATGAGCTCGCGCACGCGCGGATCGTTCGCGGCGTCCCCGTTTCCGAAGGTGACGCCCTCGCGCGCGGCCCACTTCTCCAGATTCGGCATGTTGAGCACGACGAGCGCGACGTTGTGCGGTCGGTTGGCGCCATGCAACATGACGTTGCCGATGTAGGGCGATAGCTTGAGCTGCTCTTCCAGCGGGGAGGGGACGACGTACTTGCCGTTCTCCAGCTTGTACTGCTCTTTGATGCGACCCGTGATGAAGAGGTAGCCGTCTTCGTCCACGAAGCCCATGTCCCCGGTGCGCAGGCCGCGATCAGCGGTGAAGATCTTGGCGTCTTCGTCGGGGCGGTCGTGATAGCCGCGCATGACGTTGTCACCGTACGCGATGATCTCGCCGTTCTTCGGGTCACCCGTGACTTGGGTGTCGATGACGAGGCGAACGTTGGGGAGGGGCTTGCCGACGGAGCCAATTTTGCGGTGACCAGGCGTGTTCAC
>JAQSWN010000213.1 GCA_029266615.1 Polyangiaceae bacterium | reverse complement strand
ACACGGCGTCGATCGGAAACGCCGCTTCCGGCTCGAAGCGCTCGGACCAAGCCTTCAAGAAGCTCAGCTCGAAGCGCGCGAAGTGAATCGCGCTCGGCGTCTTCTCCGCAGGCAGCGCCGCGCGGAGACGCCGCCACGCCTCCTCGGGCGCGAGCGCGCTCTCCAGCACGCCCTCATGAAAGCCGGTGAGGGCACGCACCTGGGCCGAGATGCGCTCGCCCTCTGGCAGCAGGATCCAATGCGCTTCGCCCTCCGGTTCGGCGCCATCACCTCGCGCCACCGCCCAACCCAACTCCAAAATCGACCCCAACAACGGAGACGCTCCAGTCGTCTGGCAGTCGACGATCAGGACCGGGAGCTCTCGCAGCGGCGTCTCGAGCATCGGCGGTAAACGTAGCCACCACCGCGCCCCGCGCTAGTCTAGCGGCCGGGCGGAATCGCCAAGATCTCGGCCATGACGTCGGACTGCTCGTCTACCGCCACGTTTTTGGCGATGGCGGGTTGCGCGTTGCGCGAAACGGAGACCTCCGGCTCGATGACGAGGTAACCCGCGTCGAGCCGCGGCGGCGGGGCGGAAGTGGTCGAGGAAGAGCAGGCGAAGAGTAAGGAAGCGGCGGTGGCCGAGCCGGCCAGGCGAGTAAGCATCGGCGCGGCACTTTGCAGCCGCCGTTCCAACCCTCGGCAGTGACGGACAGCGAGCTAGCTCAGAGCCGGTTCCGGCTGCGTCGGCATTTGGATCTCGTTCGACAGCGCGCTGAACCAACCTGAGACCACTGAGGCTCCTTGCCGCGACTGAGGCATAATCACGCGGGCGCGGTCGCGCGGACGGGAGCAAAAAGCGCCATGCAACCCATCGGTTCGCTCCAGTGAGTGAAGAAACGTCGATGCTAAGCCATGCCGCATGAACGTCCCGCAGCTCCTCCCGGCTATCCTCCTGCTCGTGGCATGCGGCGGGGAGAGCGGGCCGCGCGGCCAGAGCGAAGCGCCCTTAGGCGGAGCGTCCACCCTCGCCGGGACAGGTTCGGGTGGCACCGCCAGTAGCACCACCACCAACCCGAACGCAGGTACCCCCGCAACGGGAGGTTCGGCCGGTAGTGGCGGCGGGGCGGGCGCGCCATTCGGTGGCGTCACCTCAGGCGGCAGCGCGGGGGCGGGGGGCGGAGGTGGCGTGGCGGATCCCGGCGCTCGGCCGGACCAGCGCACGGTCGTGTACTTGCCGGATTATCGCGGCTCTTTGGCCAGTTGGCAGACCAAGATCGATTACTCCCGCATCAGCTATGTGAACCTGTCCTTCGCCGACGTGAACGAGGCCGGGGACATTTCATACAAGGACGCGGGGCTCGACGCGTTCGTGGCTGCAGCCCATCAACGGGGCGTCAAAGTGTGCATCGCGATCGGCGGCGCGAACACGATCGACAACGGCGGCGTCTACGCGACAATCCTGAAAGACGACCAGCGCGACGTTTTCGTCGGCAAGCTCGTCGCGTACGCGGTGGACCATCAGCTCGACTGCGTCGACGTGGACCTGGAGGGCAACGGCGTCAACCAGTACTACGAAGCGTTCGTCACCACGCTGGCCACGAAGCTCCACGAGAAGCAGAAGGAATTGACCTCTGCGGTGTCCAGCTGGTTCGGCGATAAGATCACGGACAAGGCCATTGCCGCCTTCGACTTCGTCAACGTCATGGCGTACGACCTGCACAATCCGGGTGGGTCGTCCCAACCTGTACAATCCTCGTCCGTCGCTGAATCGCAGGCCGAGGTCGATTATTGGGTGAACCGCGGTCTAGCCAAGAGCAAAGCCCTATTTGGCGTGCCGTTCTACGGCTACAGCTGGCAGAGCAACAAGAGCACCGCGCTTACTTACGCGGAGATTTTGGCTCGAGACGCCTCCGCCGCGACCCAAGATCAGGTGACGCTAAACGGCAGCATCACCCACTTGAACAGCCGCACCACCATCGTCGAGAAGGCGAAGCTGGCCAAGCAGTACGGCGGCATCATGATTTGGGAGCTGGGCCAAGACGCCCCGGGCGACGCTTCGCTCCTGAAGGCGATTGCCGATGCGACGCCGTAGGGACTAGCCTGACTGGCGTTTGATCGGCTCGCCCGCCAGGCGGCGCCGCGCAGCGCCATGGCTACCCTCCTCAAGACCAAGCGCCTCGGTTGGGCCATCATATTCGTGCTCGTGACGGCGGTGGGCCTGCTGTCGTACTTCTCGGGCCGGCGGTACGTCGCGGCCATGGCCGCGGTCGAGCACACGCTCGGGGTCGAGTCAGCGATCAACGAGATGCTCTCCTTGCTCAAAGACGCGGAGACCGGGCAGCGCGGCTACCTCCTGAGCGGAGATCCTCAATTTCTGGAGCCCTACGACCTCGCACGGCGCGAGCTGCCTGCGGCGTTCGAGCGCCTGTCCGAGCTGTCGCGCGACGACGCCGAGCAGGAGCAGCAGCTTCGCCGACTCAAGTCGCTGAGCGATGACAAGCTCGCGTTCGTTACGGAGGCGGTGGAGCTCCGTCTCGCGGACGACGCCACGGGCGCTGCTCAGCTCATCCGCAGCGGTCGCGGCAAGGCGCTGATGGACGAGGTGCGGGCCCAGACCCAGCGCATGATTTCGTACGAGGAGCGGATCTTGGGGCGCCGTAAGCTGGAGGCGCATGCAGCCGAGGTGACGGCGATGTGGGGCGTTGGTATCGGCTCGGTTCTGACGATCTTGTTCTCGCTCTTCAGCTTCTTGACCGTTCAACGCGACGTGAACGAGCTCAAGCAGACGGCGGACGAGCTCGCGCGGAGTGAAGAGTACTATCGCTTGCTCTCGGAGCACGGCTCCGACCTCGTGCGGCTCATGAACCTGGACGGCAAGGTGACCTACGTGAGCCCTTCGGTTCATCACCTGCTCGGCTACACGGCAGAAGAATACCTGGCCCTCGACCCGCAGGATCTGCGGCACCCCGACGACCTCGCGACGGCGGACGGGATTTGGGGCGAGCTTCAGCGCGGGAGGTCCACGCGCGGCCAATGGATGTACCGCCTGCGCCACAAATCCGGCGAGTACCGCTGGTTCGACGTGCGCTGGGTGGCTCGCCGGGACGCGGAGGGCAAGCCGTGCGAGCTGCAGCTGGCGGGGCGCGACGTCACCGAGCGCATCGAGGCGGAGGCGAAGTTGAGCAGCTACGCGAAGCAGCTGAAGATGCTCTCGCTGCGCGACGAGCTCACCGGTTTGTACAACCGTCGTGGCTTTTTGGAGGTTGCGGCGCAAGCCCACAGCGTCGCGCTTCGCGATGCACGGCCGGCGACGCTCGTCTTCGTGGACCTCAACGGTATGAAGCGCATCAACGACGAGCTCGGCCACGACACGGGCGACGCCGCCCTGGTGGACACCGCGGACGTGTTGCAGCAAGCGCTCCACGAGTCGGACGTGGTAGCTCGTCTCGGCGGCGACGAGTTCGCGGTGTTCGCGCTCGACTTTACGCCCTTGGATCTAGAGTCGCTCAGGCAGCGACTCCGGCAGCTGGCCGATGAGCGCACCACCGAGTCTAAACGGCCGTTTCGGCTTTCCATGAGCGTCGGCGGGGCGTATTTGCCGGTCGGTTCGACCACCAGCCTGAGCGACCTGCTCGAGCAAGCCGACGCCGCCATGTACGCCCAAAAGAACGCACGCCGCGCCGCCGGCAACGTCTCGCTCCCGCCGCCATCGTGACCCGCGCCTACTGGGTCGGCTGGGCTCGCACCGGCCTTACCACGCGCAGCGCCTTGTCGACGAGCTCACCCTCGACCGTCACGGGGCCGCGGTTTCGGTGGAGCAAAAGTCCCAAGGTGTTAGCGCCGTCGCTGCCCTCCACGACGATGCCCGCCTCGCTGCGTCGCACGTCGTTGAAGGCCGCCGTCGTGAGGCGCGAGCCGGGTAAGAAGCTCGTACCCAGCCCACAACAGGTGTTCGAGATCACGATGCCTTGGCCCAGCGCGGCCGCATTCGGGTTGTCGCGCAGGGTGAGGTGATTGCTCAACAGCGTGGTGTGATCCGCGGAGAGCAAGAGCACGCCCACCATCGAGAACGCGCTGAAGCCGTCCGGCGCCGTGCCTTCCACGCGGTTGTCGACGACGACGTTGTCCTCTGGCCGGTTGAGGGCGGCGGCGTCTCCACCCGATGCCGCCAGCGCGCCGCGCCCGACCTGAATCACGATGCCGTCGCCTCCGGTGCAGTGGCGGACCGTGCAGTCTAAGAGGGTCAGGTTTTTTACGCGATTTTTGCGGATTCGCCAGCGGTCCCCCCCCGTATTCGTGACGGCCTGGACCGTGCCCCAAAAACGATTTCTTTCCACGACCACGTCACTCGCGAAGCGGCCGAACACGCCGAAGGACAGCGGCTCCAAATTCGTGCTGGAGACGCCACGGCCGTCGAATACGAAGCCGCGGATGGTGCTGCCGCTCGCCGGGTTGCTGCCTTTGCTGCCAGGCAGAAAAAAGCCCGCGCGGAGGTCGGTCGTCACCTGCGGGCTCGTGGGGCAGCCGATCACGCGCGGGTTGCCGCGACCCTCGAGCACGACGGGCTTGGTCAACGTCGCGCCGCAGTAGCGCCCGCGGCTCACCACGATGCGATCGCCCGCGGACGCCGCGTCGACGGCGGCCTGAATCGTCGGGTACTGCGCCGGTACCCGCAGCGTCGCGCCATGCGCCAAGCTCGCCGAAAGTCCCATCGCCAAAGCGCTCACGGTTCCCAAAAAGCTCGCTCGCAGCATCGCAGCCTCCTCGCTCTCCGGGACCTCCCGAAGAAATGACCGTCATCGTCGCTCCCCCCGCTCGAGATTGAAAGTCTCAGGATGAGCCGCCGACAATTGAGCCGTCTTTCTTCGGCGCGCTCTTCCCCTCCCAGCGCTCGAGGTAGAAATCGTACCGCTGGCTGCGGTCGAAGTGGCGAGCGTGACTGGACCCGTTCCCGGTTTCCCGGCGTTAAGCAGGCTGGGCTGGCCCACCGTCAGACGTCGCGACATACCTGAGGATGATGCGAGGCAAGCGGGTCGTGCTCGGCGTGATGACGGCGTCCCTCCTTGGGCAAGCGTGCGGAACGTCCTCGGACGTTCCGGCGGGCGCTGCGGGCGCGCCGGGGGGCGCCTCGGGCGGCACGGTTGCAGGAAGTAGCTCTGGGGCGAGCGCAGCAGCCGGCTCGTCGTCGAGCAGTGGCACCTCCGGCGCTGGGGCGGGTGGGCAGTCGCTCGGCGGCTCGACCAGCGCGCAGGGCGGAACCGCTCCCGGTGGCTCCACGAGTGCGAGCGGCGCGGGCGCCGGCAACTCTGGCACGAGCGCGGGCGGCACGGCGGGCGGGGGCGGCTACGGCACGAACGACGACGGGCCATGCGCGGTGCCGAGCTTCATTACGAGCGACGCGAAGCCACTGGGCTGGGCGAGCGCGGGACCTGGCACGACCGGCGGCGGCTCCGCCAAGCCCGTCCTGGTGACGACGCTGGCTCAGTTCAAAGACGCGGTGAAGGACGACACACCGAAGGTCATCTACGTTCAAGGCGACTTCGCGCCGGACGACATCGACTTCGGCTCGAACAAGACCATCATCGGCTGCTCGTCGGGGGCGCGCCTCCAGGGGCACCTAGCCATCGGCAATGACAGCGCGAACCTGATCTTTCGCAACTTGAAGATTTCCGGCTACGGCGCCGGTGATTGCTCGAAGGATCCGGGTTTCGATTCGGGCGTCGGTTGCTCCTCCGGCGCGGACGCGATCAGCGTCAACGGCAACGCGCACCACGTGTGGTTCGATCATTGCACCATCATGGATGGCACGGACGGCAACCTGGACATCACGAACGAAGCCGACTTCGTCACCGTCTCGTGGACGAAGTTCTCTTACACGCCGCGCACGGACGCCGTCGGTGACGACTCGACCGGAGCCGCGGGGCACCGCTTCAGCAACTTGGTGGGCGGCTCGGACTCGGCGCCCAAAGGCTGGCCGGGGACGCGGCCGCTGAACGTGACCTGGCACCACAACTGGTGGGCGGACGGCGTGGTGGAGCGGCAACCCCGCGTGCGCTACGGGCGAAACCACTTGTTCAACAACTACTACAGCTCTACCGCGTCCAATTCGTGTGTGCGCGCCGGTATCGAGGCCAGTCTCCTGCTCGAAGCGAACTACTTCGAAGGCGTCACGCGCCCTCACGAGTTCAACAACGACGGCAAAGAGAGCTCGGACGCCGCCACCGCGTACATCACCGTAGGCAGCGGCGCCAAAGCCAACGAGTACGTATCTACGACCGGCACGAAGTCCACCGGCGGCCAAGGCGAGGCCTTCACTCCGAGCTACGCCTACGCGCTGGAATCGGCCAGCGCGGTGCCGGCCGCCGTGAAAGCCGGCGCCGGCACGCACTGACGTAGCTTCAGTCGCCGCGCACTTCTAGGTGCGCGGTGGCGAAGGTGTTGTAGCTGTCCAAGACGGCGAACGTCATGGTCGCGGCGCCGAGCAACTCGCCGAGCTCGGTGCCGAGCTGCGTCGTGAGGGTGCTACTCGACGCGCCGAAGCGGATGTCGGGGAAGGCGGTCCTGGATTGTACGGCGCCGCGTTTGCCGTCCGACCACCAGCTGGCCGCAAACGTCGTGGGGGCGCTCGTGGGCGTCCCGGACGTGCCCACGACTTCGAAATCCGGGCCGTCCGCGCTGAGCGTCGCGCCCAAAAGGTCGAGGGAGAGGTCGTTGCGGTTGGCGACCTTCAGCCCGGCCGCTTGAAAGCGCGCGTGCAGCTTGCCTTGATTGGTGGCGTAAGCCACCGTGTAGTTGTTGATGTCCGCGGTCGGATCTCCACCCGCTAGGGTAATGCCGATCTGGGAGGTGATGGTCGCGCCGAGCGACTTACCGTCCAACACCGCGTCTTGGCAGCTCGCGACCCGCACCACCGCGATCGCATTTTGCGCGTCTCCGGCCAGCGCGTAGCTGGCCGGTACGAGCGGCCGTGCTCGCTCGGCGGGTACGAACCCGATCCCCGCAAACTCCGCGCAGCCGGTAAAGTCCACGGAGAAGTCCTTGTTCGAAAGCGCGCTCTCCGTTTCTCCCCAGGTCTCGGCTTCAGCCTCTGACTCCAAACCCTGTGCACCACACCCGGCGCAAAGCGACACCGAAAGCAATCCTGTCCAGATCTTCATTCGTCGTTCCTCCTACTTGATGAGCGGAGCTCCGAGGGCGCCGCTCGCAGCTTGCAGCGCGCGCTCTTCTTCCGCCTTTCTTGCCACTCGTTGAATGCAGTCCCACACCGCCGCCGGCGTGAACGGCTTCCACAACACCTCCGCCACCGAAGTTTCCAAGAAATCCTTGGTGTCGGGCGTGACGGCGCCGCCGGTCATGAAGGCAAAGCGCGCGCTCAGCTCCGGCGCCTCCGCCACCGCCCTCAGGTAGAGGTCCGCACCGCTCATGCCCGGCATCATCAGGTCGCACAACACCACGTCGAAGCTCGTGTTGGCTCGTAGCAGCGCGAGCCCGCCGACTCCGTCGTGAGCGAGCGTGATCTCATGGCTCGTCAGCATGCGCTCCAGGGCGCGCGCGATGGGGCGCTCGTCCTCCACGATCAAGATGCGCAGCGCCCGCGGCGCGAGGCGGAGATTGCTCGCCCGCGGAGGAGTGGATACGAAGGAGGTTGGAAGAGCTTCGGGTAGCGTGATCGTCACCGTCGTGCCTTGTCCGAGCTCGCTCGCGACCTCGATGCGGCCTCCTAGGTCGTCCAAGATGCGCTTACAAATCGCGAGGCCCAGCCCCGCGCCGTCCCCTCGCACCTTTGAGGTCGAGAAGGGATCGAAGAGGTGCGGCAACGCATGCGGGGGGATGCCGACCCCGGTATCCGTGATCGAAATCTCGACCTCGCCTTCCGCGAGGAGTCGAGCGGCGACGCGGATTGTAGGCGCTCTCGCGCTCGATTTGGGGATGGCCTGCGCGGCGTTGATCAGAACGTTCACGAGCACCTGCACCAGCTGCCCCTCGCGCGCGAGCGCGAACAGTCCCGGATCCATCTCGCGCACGAGCGCGGCGCGGTGTCGAATCTCGTTCTGGGCCATGTTCAGCGCGGATGTGAGGGCCCGCGTCACGTCGACGGCAACAGGGTCGCCGGGCTCGTCTTTTCCGGAGAAGGTGTGGAGCTCGGTCGCGATGCCGCGGATGCGCGCCACGCCTTCGAGAGCTTCCTCGAGCGCCTCGCGCTCGGGCTCCGCGAGCAAGGCCGCGCCATGCTCCCGGAGCAACTCCAAGTTCAGCGCCACGTAAGCGAGCGGATTGTTGATTTCGTGGGCGACACCAGCGGCGAGCGAGCCGAGCGCGGAGAGCTTCTCGGCGCGAGACAGCTCCTCGCGAGCGACCTGGTAGTCGGTCGTGTCGCGCGCGAGCAAGATGGTCGCGGGCCAGCCCTCGAAGGAGACGCGGCCGGCGCTGGAAATCTCGACGAAGCGCGGCGAGCTACCCGCTCTGCTGACCCGCACCCGCGCCACTCGCCCTTCGGCGGCCTCCGCGTAAGCCGCGCGGTCCTCTTCCTGGACCAGCTCCAAGAAGGGGCGCCCCACCAAGTCCGCCTCCGACAAGCCGACGATGGCCGCGAAGGTGGTGTTCGTGAAGTAGATGCGCTCGTCGCGCAGCACGCACACGCCGTCCGTGATCGCCGACAGCACGGCTCGAAACTCGCGGTGCGCCGAGACGAGCGCGTGGTCTCGCTCCGTTCGATGCGCCATGTCTCGCCGGACCGCGACGTGCCCGCGGAGCCCCACCGTCGGCGCTTCGAACGGCGCGACATTGGCTTCGCCGAAGACGCGTTTACCGTCCTTCACTTTTCCGGAGATAGCCCCCATCCACGTGCGACCAGCGCGGAGCTCCGCCATCGCGTACTGATAAAACGCGGGGTCGTGCAGCGAGGCGATGGGGTCGCGAAAGATAGCGCCCGCGGTCTGCCCCAATGCTTCATCGCGCTCATAGCCGGTGAAGCGCTCCCACGCGCCATTGACGTAGAACAGCATACCGTGCTGGTCACTCAGCTCCAGCGGATCCGCGGCCTGCTCCGCCGCAGCGGCCAAAATCGCGGCCAGCTCTGCGCCACGCTGACGGGACAACGCGCGCTCCAGCACCTCGAGCAGCTCTGACAGCGCCGCTTCCGGCACGCGCGCAGCTGGCGCTAGCAGCAGCAGCGCGTCGGCGTGAGAGGCCAAGCGCGGCGAGACACGCAACGTGACCACCAAGGCGTCCGTATCTTGCGCGTCCTGGTGACCAGGGTGCTCGAACAGCGCTCGCACCGGCGGCTCGTCGAAGGGGCCGCTGCCGGCGGTCGCACGCCATGCGGGCGTGAGCGGTGCCGGACCGAGCGCGAGCTCGGCCAGCGCGACGTATCGCAGCTCCCACTGCAGGCGCACTTCGTCCAGCTGCGCATGCAGTAACGCCGCGAAGTCCGGAGCGGCGAAATGGTCTTTAATCGATGACGGTGAACCCACCCGGTTTGCGGCAAACGGTACCGGTTTCGTGACCCCCGGCCAATGTGGGTAAGAAGGTCCCATGGGTGTAAGTTGATGTAATCACCCGTTTTTTGTCGCCTGTAGACGACACAAAACATCACCTTAGAGTGTTGACGCCCCTCGGATACCTGGCGTCCGGCGTCATATCGAATCACCGAGTGTGCGGGTCACGGTCGAGCGGTGTGGCGTGAGTTTGGCAAGTTGCCTTTCATTCAGCGTCAGAGCGCCCGCGCTTGCGATCGAGCCAAAGCACAAAGATGTGAAACGAGATGAAGATCAGCGCGGCTGCCTGTTCGCCTCGCGACCTGGTTACTCCCCTGCCCGAAGGATTGCGTGAGGGCAATTGGCGCACGCGTCCTCGCGGCAGCGTGGTGCTCGCCGAGAGCGTCACTTGCGCTTCAACGGAGACAGCTCATGAAAAGATTTTTGGCTTTGACGTGCGTCGTCGTGCCGGCGCTCATCGCCGCTTGTGGTGGCTCTTCCGACGATCCGGGTGACGGCGGCGCCGGATCCTCGAGCCAAGCGGGTAGTGGCACCGGCGGCAGTGCGAGCAGCGCCGGAACGGGAACGAGCAGCGCCGGGACGGGAACGAGCAGCGCCGGAACGGGAACGAGCAGCGCTGGCACCGGAAGCTCCACTGGTGGCACTGGCAATGGCGGCACTGGTGCGGGCGGAAGCTCGGCGAGCGGCAGCGGCTCGGGCGGGCAAGGCAGCGGTAACGGAGGCCGAGGCAACTCGGCCGACTGCCCCGCGACTCAGCCGGCAAACGACGGCGCGTGCACGCTGCCCGCGCCAGGGTCCGGCGGCGGTCAAGGCGGGCCCGGAGGCGGCGGATTGTTCTGCACGTATGGCGAGCAACTCTGCTCGTGCCGCGTGCGCGGTGGGCCCGGTGGCGGCGATGCCGGAGCCGGCAATATGCCTACCTGGCGCTGTCGTGACGCCGACGGCCCCGGCGGCCAAGGCGGCTTCGGGCAAGGTGGCTTCGGGCAAGGTGGCTTCGGCCAAGGCGGCGGCGGCTCCGGTCAAGCCGGCGGCGGCTCCGGCGGCTCCGGCGGCTCCGGCGGTAATCAGTGAGAACGTGCCTGGTTCGGTAGCCCGCGCGGGTGGTCGACAAGGTGGCGCCGAGCGCTCCTTAGGCTTGGTGTATGAGCGCTAGGGATCAGTGGGCCGCGACCGCCGCCCGCTGAACCACCGCCGCAAGCCCTCCATAGGTTTAGAGAGTCTTTGCACCAGAGCGCGCCAAACGCCGTCGCAGGATGGACAGTGAACGGCTTCACCTCGCATCGCGTCTGCGCCGAGCAAGGTGTCGCACTTGGGGCAACGCATCGTCGCTACAGCGACCTTCGGATAGGGCTCCGGTTGCCTGGCGGCGCGGGCCGCTGCGTGCTTTTCTTCGCTGCGCTTATCCGCTTCTTCTCGCCGAAAGTATTCTTCCTCGGCAGCCTTCGCTCGGTCCATCGCCCCAATCGTGCAGCAAGCGTGCCCGGGCGGAGGCAAGCGGCGCCGCGCTTATTCGTGTGTCAGCACGTTGGCGTCAAGAAGCAGGGCCTTGCCGCGTGCAGAAGCGCATGCCCGAAATCGTAGGGTCGTCCGGGCTCCAAGCACGACACGCCAACGCTCGCGGTCAAACTCAGTCGACGACCCGGCAGCTCGAGCGCAAGCGAACCAATCTGCTGACCAAGCCTCTCCGCGAGTATCGTCGCGTTGCGTAAAGACGTGCCCCGGGAGAGGAGAGCAAATTCGTGGCCATCATACCGGGCGAGGACGTCATCCGGTCTAATCACCTTGTGAATGCTGCCAGCCACGACCTTCAAAGCGGAGTCGGCGACTTGGTACCCGCACTGCGCGGTGTGGTGCTCGAAATCGTCGAGGGCTATGACGAGCACGGCGAGCTGGAGACCGTCTCGTCGCGCCGACGAGAACTCAGTCTTCGTGGCCTCAGAAGCGGCACGGTCGACACGTATTCAGCACGAAGTGTGGCTTGGGTCTCCGTCGTCACGTCGCGGTGTGACCGTGCACGCTCGGTCGGTGAGCGAGCCCAGCGACTCCTATGAGCCGCCGCGACGCGGAGAGGTAACGGCTGCATGACCGTCGATTCGATGTGAGCCCCCCATCATTTTGAAGGACCCGCCACTGTTCCGGACCTCGA
>JAQSWN010000414.1 GCA_029266615.1 Polyangiaceae bacterium | reverse complement strand
GCGACCGTCGTGATCAGCTCGACCTCGACCGTGACGTTGTCGCCCGGCATCACCATCTTGATGCCCTCGGGCAGCATGACCGAGCCGGTCACGTCCGTCGTGCGGACGTAGAACTGCGGGCGGTAGTTCGTGAAGAACGGCGTGTGACGGCCGCCCTCTTCCTTCTTCAGGACGTACACCTCGCCCGTGAACTTCTTGTGCGGCTTGATGCTGCCCGGCTTGGCCAGAACCTGGCCGCGCTCGATGCCCTCTTTTTCGATGCCGCGGAGGAGGCAGCCGACGTTGTCGCCAGCTTGGCCTTCTTCCATCTGCTTGCGGAACATCTCGACGCCCGTGACCGTCGACTTCGTCAGCTTGTCGAAGCCGATGATCTCGATTTCGTCGTTCACCTTCACGATGCCGCGCTCGATACGACCCGTGGCCACCGTGCCGCGGCCCTTGATCGAGAACACGTCTTCGACGGCCATCAGGAAGGGCTTGTCGACTTCGCGCGTCGGCTCGGGGATCTCGCTGTCCAGAGCGGCGATCAGGTTCTCGATGCTCTTCTCCCACTCCGGCACGCCGTTGAGGGCGGGCAGAGCGGCGACCTGAGTCACCTTGGCGTTGTCGCCGTCGAACTTGTACTTGGTGAGGAGCTCGCGGACTTCCATCTCCACCAGCTCGAGCATGTCCTTGTCTTCCACCGCGTCACACTTGTTGAGCGCGACGACGATGTGGTTCGACGTGCGCGTAGTGACGCGTGGCCGACTCGTACTCCACGTGCGAGACCGCGATGGTGACCGTCTTCGTCTCGTCGCGAACGATGCCGCCCTTGGCGATGTCCGCGTACTTGATCTCTTTGGCGAGACCCTTCTTCGACTGGACCTTCACGAGCGACGCCGTGAGCGTCGTCTTGCCGTGATCGATGTGACCGATGGTCCCAACGTTGACGTGCGGCTTAGAACGAACGAATTTCTCTTTGGCCATTGCTGCTTCTCTTCTCGACTAAACTAATGTTTCGAGCCCACCACCAGGTTTGAACTGGTGACCTCGTCCTTACCAAGGACGTGCTCTACCAACTGAGCTAGGTGGGCGTGCGTTTCCGTAACGATTGCGTGACTACCGCCGGGCCCCGTGAGGGCACGGAAGGCGGTGGAGCGGGAGAAGAGGCTCGAACTCTCGACATTCAGCTTGGAAGGCTGACGCTCTACCAACTGAGCTACTCCCGCGAAACGTGACACCGGGCGGAGTGAACGCACGCGCGAGCGCTTTGTTCCCAACGACCGGACTCCGGCATCGACGTCTGCCCGCCCACCTACTGAGTTTTTGGGCCGGGACCCAAAAACCTGGGGGGGAGGCTCGGCTGTATTCACTTCGGCCGAGGGGGAGCTGAGCTCCCCGAGACAGATGATCGACACCGAGGCCCCCTGCACGGGGGCCGAGGTGGAGAGTGCTGGATTCGAACCAGCGTAGGCATAAGCCGGCAGGTTTACAGCCTGCTCCCTTTGGCCGCTCGGGCAACTCTCCGAAATTTCCGAAACACGAGCAGCAGACCTGACGCGCGTCTGCTGTGTTTTTGGGCTGGGACCCAAAAACCTGAGGGGGGGACCCGCCGAATTCACTTCGGCGGGGGGGAGCTGAGCTCCCCGTAGAAAGGAAACTGAGGTGCCCGCCAGGGCACCGAAGGAGCTAGCGCGGGGAATTGAACCCCGAACCACCTGCTTACAAAACAGGTGCTCTACCAATTGAGCTACGCCAGCGAAGCACACCGCCGCCTCGGCGCCGCTAGCTTGGGCCGAAGCCCAAGCGTCCGGTAGACCGGTGGCGCTTTGCGGGGACACTTGTTGAGAGCCTTGATTCTGCACGAGCAGGTCTGGCGAGCCGTTGCGGGTAGCGTTCTCCTCGCCTGAGCGAGGCCCTCGTTCCCAACCCCTACCCGGGAAGCCGGGCTCGGAAAATTGGGGCACCCCACCCTTGCTCCCTCCTTCCTGGTTCAGCAGGATGGATGAGCTAACGAGCGGGGACCGAGGAGAACGGCGCTCTGGTAGCGCCGGGGTTGAAGCCTGTCAAGCATATTTCATACCGGTAGGCCTCTAAGTGGGCCTACATGGTCACTTCGGACAATAGGCCAACGAATTCGGTGCCTTAACCACTGAACGTCGGGTCCGTATCGAGGGGCCGGATGGCCTGCGGATGGTCGCTACTGCTATCTCGAGGGCGTCGGCTTCGCGCCGGCTCCCGTGGCGGGCACCGGTTTCGTGGCCGGAGCGTCCATTTGGGCGAAGTAGGCGTCGAAATCCGCCTTCGTGTACGGCAGCTTGGCTAACGCCGCCTCCTCCTCGGCAATTCCCCGGTCGATGCTCTTCAGGGCCTGTCGCGTCCGCTCGACCCATTCCGAGCTCTCCCCGGTGCGCTCCGCCATCGCGAGCGTGTGCTCGGCCATGCCTTTCGCTTTCGTGAGCAGCACCGCGTAACGGGTTCGCACGGCCCCTTCGAAGAGCTGTCGCTTACGTTCCGTGTCCGCGCTGGGCGGCGGCCTCACGGAGAGCAAGTCTCGATGCAGGCGCTGGTACAGCTCGGCGGTGCGGTAGCCGGCCATCGCCGACCAGTGCGCGTCGTAAGCGCGCATGCTGTCCGAATACGCGCTCTGCGCGTCGAGCAAGAGCTGGCAGCGTTCTTCCAGTACGGCACCGAAGTTGGCCGGCATCGGGTCGAAGACGACGCGCTCGGCTTTGCGCCGGCGCGACTCACCAAGCGCATAGTAGAGCTGCGCCAAGTCGCGCGGCACGCGCCCCGCGGCGTCCAACTGCCGCGACTCCACGACGTCCCGCGCCTTCTCGATGAAGTAGGACGCCTGCTGCTCCTCCCCTCGTTCGAGGAGAGCGAGCGCACGCGCGCTCATCACCGCGATGCGCTCGAAGTCTCCGAGCGGCTGAGGTTGCTGCAACAGCCGTTCCGCGTAGACGCCCGCTTGCGCAAAGCGCCCCATGAAAACGAGCAGGCGGGTCGCGCGCACCATGCTCTCGCGGCCGCGCAAGGTGCCGGGAGCGCGCTGCGCGTACAGCTCGTAACGCGACAGCGCCTGGTCGTACTGATTGGCGTGATCGAACGACTCGGCCGCGCCCCACAGCGCTTCTTCGCCCAACGCGCCTTCCGGCTCGATGCGGTACGCGCGATCGTACGCGGCGGCCGCCTCCGACCAACGCTCCGCGGTGGCGAGCGCGGCTGCATCCGTGAGTAGCTCGGGAATGCTGCTCGCGTCCTTCGCTGTGACGACCGTGCGCGGCACCTCGAGCTCTCCTGCCCCATTCCGAGCGCCGCGGGGCGCCGCGGGCGGCGGCGACGCGCCGCTGCAAGCCGCGCAACCAGCGAGCAGCCATACGAAATATCGCTTCATTCCGAGCCGTAGCGTAACAGACGCACTCGGGGCCGCCCGTGATGCGGAGCGGAAACATTGCAGCCGTTGGGGAATGACGACCCCCAGCGTCGGTTCACCCTACGTGATTCTGTCGTTGACGCTCCGAGTGAGAAGCGTAGTTTCCATGGTGATGCTGCTGAGTGGCTCCTCTTCCGCCAAAACGCGAGAACGAGAGGACCACCGCACAGGAGGAACGTAGATGAAGCAAACGAGCCTTGAGGATCTCGAGCGTCGGCACCGTTCTCTGGACAGCGAAGTGAATCGCTTGGAACGGCGGGTTTACTTGACGAGTACGGAGCAGCATCAGGTCGCAGCGCTCAAGAAGGAGAAGCTTCGTACCAAGGACCTCATCGAGGACCTCCGGCGCAGCTGAGCCGAGCCGAAACAACACGGCACGGAGACGCCCGCCTGCAAGCTCTCGATGTGCGACGCGTCGGACGACAGGCGGGACCCTCCGACCTCGCTTAGCTTCGAGCTACGGAGAGCCCGGTCCGGTTGTGCGAGACGCGCAACGCGACGGGCTGGCCCGGCTCCACCATGAGCGGCGTTGGGAATGGGTACCAAACCGGAGTCCAATGC
>JAQSWN010000413.1 GCA_029266615.1 Polyangiaceae bacterium | reverse complement strand
AGCGACGGGGAGACCGGCTTTTTCGAGCTCAACATTCAGCCGGTTCCGGAGGGGTTGGTCGTGCTGTCCGTGGACCAGACCGACCAGCGCCGCGCGGAGAGCCGGCGCGACTCACTGGAAGAGCAGCTTCGCCAAGCTCAGAAAATGGAAGCCGTGGGCAGGCTCGCGGGCGGCATCGCGCACGACTTCAACAACGTCCTGTCGGTCATCCTCGGCTACGGCGAGGACATCTTGTCCAGCCTTCAGGAAGGCGACCCAATCCGCGAAGACTTGCAGGAGATCCACGCCGCGGCGGAGCGCGCGGCGGAGCTGACCCGGCAGCTTCTCATGTTCAGCCGCCAGCAGGTGTTCGAGCCCAAGGTCGTGAACCTGAACGAAGTGCTGAGCGGCATGGAGCGCATGCTGAAGCGCGTCTTGGGCGAGCACCTGGAGCTTACCATCTCGCTCGCGCCGGATCTCGGGCGTATCCGTGCCGATCGCGGGCACCTCGAGCAAGTTGTCGTAAACCTCGCCGTCAACGCACGAGACGCGATGCCCCATGGCGGCCGGCTCACGATCGAGACGTGCAACGTGACGTTGGATGACGCCTTCACCCACGAGCACCTTGGCAGCCTCCCCGGCGAGTACGTCTTCCTGGGTGTGACCGACACCGGCTCGGGTATGGACGCGGAGACCCGGAGCCGCATTTTCGAGCCGTTTTTCACCACGAAGGAGCTGGGCCAGGGAACCGGGCTCGGCCTCTCCACCGTGCTCGGTATCGTTCAGCAGAGCGGCGGCGGCATCTGGGTTTACAGCGAGAAAGGGCATGGCACCACGTTCAAGGTGTACCTGCCGCGCGTAGACGCCGCGCTGGACGCGCCACCCTTCGTACATCCCCCTGCAGACTTGCGCGGCACGGAGACCGTGCTCCTCGTGGAGGACGAGCCCGGCGTGCGCGAGGTCGCGCGCCGCGTGCTCGAGCGCACCGGCTACCAGGTGCTGCTGGTGGATTCTCCCCTCGAGGCGCTGCTCATCGGCGAGACCCATCCGAACGAGATCCACCTGCTGGTGACGGACGTCGTCATGCCCAAGCTGAGCGGGGCGGAGCTCGCGGCCCGGCTGCTCGAAAAGCGCCCAACGCTGAAGGTGCTGTTCATGTCCGGGTACACGGACCGCGGCATCGTCTCGAGCGGCGTGCTGGACGGCAGCGTCCCTTTCGTGCAAAAGCCGTTCACGTCCGACCAACTGGCCCGCAAAGTGCGTCACGTGCTGGACGACGTGCGCTAGTCGCGCTCAGGCCGCGGACAGCGGTCGCTCACCGCAGGTCAAGAGCGCCGCGCAGACGAGCTCGAAGTGGGCCTCGCCGCAGGTCGCGAGCAAGTGTTCTCTCGCCCGCGCGGTGGCGGCCGCGTACGCTTCGGCATCCAAACGCGTCGCCTGCAAGGCGAGCTCTGCGGAGCAACGTTCGAAGCTATCCCAGTACTCCGCGACCGAAGCGAAGCGAACACTTTGCTCGAAAGCTTGCACCACGACGCCCTCGAAGCCGACTTCTTCGAGCTCGCTCGCGCACGTTTCTGCGTTCTCGGTGGGGAGCTCCCGCCGCTCGCTGAATACTTCCGGCAGCGCCACGCGCAGGGCGTCTTCACCAACACCGAGTAGCGTGTTCACGCCCGGGGCGGCCCAGCTTGCGGTAAGAACTTTGCCGCCGGGAACGACGACGCGCAGCATCTGTTCCAAGGCGCGCTTGCGATCGTCGAACAGGCAGACACCGAACATCGAGACGGCGGCGTCGAACGAGCCGTCCTCGAACTCCAAGTCTTCGCCATCCATCTGCTTGACCTCCACGTTGGAGACGCGGCTCCGCATGATGTGCCCGTGGAGGCGATCGATCATGCCCTTCGCGAAATCTACCGCGACGACGTGCCCCACGCGCGGAGCGAGCCTCACCGCGAGCGTGCCCGGCCCGGCGCCGATGTCCAAAATCCGATCCCCCTCTTCTGGGCGTAGTAGCTCGATGGCGGCGTCGTAGAGCGCGGGCACTTGCCCGAACACCACCTCGTCGTAGCCCTTGGCAATCGCGTTCCATGGTCCCGGCTCGTTGAGCGGATCTTTCGGCGGAGGCGCGACCGAATGCATGGCGACATCCTACAGCTCGCACCCCCTACCTGGAGAAGACCTCGCAGCGGGGCCGCAGTTTTCCGCAGAATGCTGCGAGTTCGTGGCGGCGGCGCGCGAATTTCGGCTGTCTGACCAAGGGCTCACGTGTCAGGCTTCGTCGGCGCCGCGGGTCGGCGCAGGAGTTGGTCATGCAAGCTTGGTCGTTTCGTTTCCTGTCCGCGGTCTCGGTCGTACTGTGCTCGAGCGTCGCATCAGCCCACTTCGACTTGATCGAGCCCAAGCCGTCCGACAAGTCGACCGACGGCGGAAAGGGCGCGCCTCCCTGTGGTCCCGCGGCGGATTCCGGCATCGTGACTGCCGTCACGGGCGGCAGCGAGCTGACTATCAGCGTGAACGAAACGATATCTCACCCCGGCTTTTATCGCATCGCGCTCGCCCTGAAGGATCGCAGCGAGCTACCGGAGGACAACGTCGTTCGTGACAAAGACGGGAAGGTGCTGATGCCGCTGACGGGCCCGGGCAGCTCGGCGACCGCCGACTTCCAAGCCACGCCAAAGTTCCCGGTGTTGGCCGACAACCTGTGGCCGCACACGAACGGTACGGTGAAGATGTTCACGCACAAGCTCACGTTGCCGAACGTGAACTGCGACAAGTGCACGCTGCAAGTCATCGAGTTCATGGCGCAGCACGGACCCGACTACTTCTACCGTCACTGCGCCGACCTGAAGATCACGGCCGACCCCAGCAAGCCGATCTTCGACCCGAGCGCCCCTGCCGGCGGAGGCGGCGGCGCGGCAGGCGCGGGCGGAAGCGGCGCGGGCGGAACCGGCGGAGCGTCGGGTGGCACCGGCGGCACGCCGGCCGGCGGCGTCGCCACAGGCGGCACGGCCGGCAGCAGTAGCGGCGGCGCGTCGAGCACGAGCGGCAGTAGCGCAACGTCGGGCGCCCCCGCCGGCGGTAACGCCACAGGCGGCTCCGGCACGGCCGGGGCTAGCGCCGGAACCAGCCAGACCGCGCCCGCTCCTAGCGACGACGGCGGCTGCTCCGTGAGCGGCCCGACCCGTGGCGCCGCGAGTCTCCTCGCTGCGCTCGGCCTCGGCGTTGTCGCGCTCGGGCGCCGCCGCCGAGCGGCGTAGCATCGTCGTTCACATCGCGAGAGAGGTCCGG
>JAQSWN010000212.1 GCA_029266615.1 Polyangiaceae bacterium | reverse complement strand
GCCACAGAGCGTCAGGCACGTCGGCAAACTTAGCTTCCACCAAGCACGGTAGATCACACTCGATGCGACCTTTCAACAGGTTTTAGGATCGGCTCTTAGGGGTGTTCGCCTCGCTGACGGCGCGCGCCGAGGAGGCGAAGGAATTGCCGGCCGACGCAACTCTTGCGCGCCTCGTGCAGGAGTCTTTGGCGGCGATGCCGGAGCTTGCGAGCGCGCAGCACGCCTCGTCCGCGCAGGCGGCGCGCGTCCTGCAAGCCGGGGCATGGCCGGACCCCGTGCTGCAGCTCGGCATCCAGAATGACGGCTTCAAGAGCATCGAGGTAGGGCGGATGGAGACGAGCTTCGTTTCCTTCATGGCTTCGCAGACCGTGCCTTGGCCTGGAAAGACAGGGTTACGAGAGTCCTTAGGCGCGGTCAGCGGCGCCCAAATCCGAGAGGCGATGGCGCGGCTCCGCCTCTCTACCGAGGCGGCGGTGCGGCGCGGGTACCTGGACCTGTCTTTCGTGCGTGAGCGAGCCGAGCTCTTGGCGCAGCGCGAAACGCTCTGGCAGCGGTCCCTCGAAGCCGCGCGTATCAAGTACGAAGCCGGGACTGGCGCGCAGCTCGACCTCCTTCGCGGGCAGGTGGAGCTCACGCGGCTCAAGCAGCAGCGGGTCGGACTCCTCGCCGAAGAGCGCGCGACGCTCCTTCAGCTCAATCGCCTGCGACGCCACTCGGCGGACGCTCCGATCGCGACTCCACGTCGCATTCGTGATTTGCCGCCTCCCGCGGCGGGGGTATCGCACTTTTCTTCGGCGCGTGCGCTGGCGCGGAGCCCTGAGCTTCGCGCGGCGCGGCTCGAAGTCTCTAGGGCTGCCAAGCAGGTGGATTTGGCGCAAAAGAGCTACTACCCGGACCTCACCGTCGGCGCGGGCTACATGTACCGCGGCGCCCTGCCGCCGATGTGGCTCGTCACCGTCTCCGCCCCCGTGCCGGTGTTCGCCGGCAGCAAGCAAGGAGCCGCCGAGACCGAAAGTCGCGCCCTCGGTCACGCGGCGCGGAGCCAGGTGGAGGCCCTGGAGCAGCTCGTTCGCCTACGCAGCGACGAGCGTCGAGTCGCGTTCTCGGCGCTCGTGGAGACGATCGGTCTCTACGAGACGACGCTGCTCACGCAATCGTCCGGAGCCGCAGAGGCGGCGCTCGCGCAATACCAGGTCGGTCGCGCCAGCTTCGCCTCGTTGCTGGACGCCAACGCAGGGCTCATTTCCGACGAAGAGAGCTACCTGCGCACGCGAGTGGACGCCGAGCGGTTGCTCATCGCGGAAGACGAAGTGAGCTTGGCGGGAACGCCCACGCCGGCCACCGCCGGCGGTGGAGCGTCCATGCCGGGAGCCATGGGGAGCAGCGCGACTGTCGGCTCGTCCCCCACGCGAAGCCCCGCCGCCCCCACGAGCGCCGCCCCCACCGCGAGTCCGAGCGTCGGCAGCGGCAGCGGCAGCGGCATGTCTGGAATGTGAGCCTCATGCAAACGCAAGCCCCAGAAGCGGCCCCAGTCGTCCCCCCGCGACGGTACGGTATCGGCGCGCTCTTGCTCGCCGCGCTCGTCTCCGCCGCAGTCTCCGGAGCAGTGGTGGCCAGCCTCAACCGCTCGCCGGCTCCTGGGGCGGAGGCGACGGCTAGTAAGTACCAGTGCCCCATGCACCCGGCGGTGATCCAGGACCACCCTGGAAACTGCCCAATTTGCGGGATGAAGCTGCTCGCGGTGCGCCCAGGTCAGCGGGAAGCAGCGGCGGCTTCCCCCTCGAGCGGTCACGCCGAAGTGGGGCACTCCCCGCCCATCGCGGGCTTGGCCACCGTGGAGCTCGACCCGGAGCGACAGCAGCTGATCGGCCTCAAGACGGTCGAGGTCACGCGCGGCCCCGTGGGCGGCGCGTGGCGCAGCGTGGGGCGGGTCGCGATCGACGAAACGCGAGTCCGCCACGTCAACCTCAAGGTGAGCGGCTTCGTGGAGCAAATCTTCGTGGATTTCGTCGGCAGGCGCGTCAAGCGCGGCGACCCGCTGTTCTCTCTCTACAGCCCCGAGCTGCTCGCCGCGCAAGACGAGTACCTCCTCGCGCTTCGGTCCGTACCCGCAGGGTCGAGCGCCGAGGACAACATGCTCGTCGCAGCCGCGCGCCGCAAGCTCGAGCTTTGGGACGTCTCCCAGGCCGAGCTCGAACGCCTGACTCGTGCCCGTCGAGCCTCGAAGAGCTTGATGTTTCACTCCCCCCTCTCCGGGGTCGTCACGAAAAAAGACGTGGTGCAGGGCATGAAGCTCGAAGCCGGCGCCATGCCCTATGAAATAGTGGATTTATCCAAGGTTTGGGTGCTCGTGGACGTGTACGAGAGCGAGCTCCGACACGTCGTGGTCGGCATGGACGCGAAGCTCCACCTCAACGCGTTTCCGAATCGGGAGTTCGTGGGCAAGGTCATGTTCGTCGACCCCTTGCTCGCCCCCCGCACGCGAACCGTGAAGGTCCGCCTGACGTTCCCTAACCCGACCGGCGAGCTAAGACCGGAAATGTTCGGTGAGGCAGTGCTCATGGCGACACCTCACGACGCCCTCACCGTGCCGTGGGACGCGGTCATCGACTCTGGCACGCAGAAGATCGCGTTCGTCGCGACGAGCCCGGGAAAGTTCGTGCCTCGCCGAGTGACGACCGGCGATACCGATGGCGAGCGCGTCGAGATTGTCTCTGGGCTCGAGCTGGGAGAGCGGGTGGTGACGCGCGCGAACTTCTTGGTCGATTCGGAGTCTCGCCTACGGGCGTCCTTGAGTGAGGGCGCGCCTTCTCCCGAGCCTGCGTCCGCTCGTGTCCTGCCATCTTCCCCAGCGCCTCTTCCTCCGCCCCCTGCCCCACCGAACTCCCACGCCGGCCACGGCGCGCCATGATCAAGGCCATCATCAGGTTTTCCGCTGAGAACCGTTACTTGGTGATCGCGGTTACGGTCGTCGCGCTCGTCGTCTCGTGGTGGTCGATGCGTAGCATCCCGCTCGACGCGCTACCCGACCTCTCCGACACGCAGGTCATCGTCTACGCGCGCTGGGATCGTAGCCCCGACATCATCGAAGACCAGGTCACCTACCCGATGACCACGGGACTCTTGGGCGCACCGAAGGTCAAGGCCATCCGCGGGTTCTCGGACTTCGGGTTCAGCTACATCTACGTGATTTTCGAGGACGGCACCGAGCCTTACTGGGCGAGAACTCGTGTGCTGGAGTACCTGTCCAAAATCACGCCTCAGCTACCAGCGGGCGTGAAGGTTGAGCTCGGACCGGACGCGACCAGCTTGGGCTGGGTCTTTCAGTACGCGCTCATCGACAAGACGGGTCGCCACTCTTCCGATGAGCTTCGTTCGTACCAAGATTGGTTCCTGCGCTACGCGGTGCAGAGCGTGCCGGGAGTAGCCGAGGTCGCCACCGTGGGCGGCCAAGTGAGGCAATACCAAGTCACCGTGAACCCTAACCAGCTCGCCGCGTACGGCCTGCCATTGGAGGCGGTCATCAACGCGGTGCGCCGTGGCAACGATGACGTCGGCGGCCGCTTGGTAGAGCTGTCGGGGCGCGAGTACATGGTGCGAGGCCGGGGTTACGTAAAAAACATTCAGGACATCGAGAGCATCGTCCTCCGGGCGGACGGCGGGACCCCCGTGCTCATTCGCGACGTCGCCCGCGTCGCGCTCGGCCCCGAGATGCGCCGCGGCGTCGCGGACTACAACGGCCAAGGAGACGCGGTCGGCGGCATCGTCGTGATGCGCCAAGGAGAGAACGCCCTCAGAGTCATCGAGGCGGTGAAGAAGAAGCTCCGGGAGATAGAGCCGGGGCTGCCGCGCGGCGTGGAGGTCGTGACGACTTACGACCGTTCCGAGCTCATCGAGCGCGCCATCGATACCGTCAAACACAAGCTCATCGAGGAGATCATCGTCGTTTCGCTGATCATCCTCGTCTTTCTCTGGCACTTCCCCTCGTCCATCGTCCCCATCATCACGATCCCGGTCTCGGTCGCGCTGGCCTTCATTCCGATGAAGCTGATGGGGCTGAACGCCAACCTCATGTCGCTGGCCGGCATCGCCATCTCGATCGGGGTGCTGGTGGACGGGGCCATCGTGGAGGTCGAAAACGCCTACAACAAGATCTACCACTGGCACAAGGACGGGCGCCCCGGCGACTTTCACCAAGTCCGACTTCAAGCTCTGATGGAGGTCGGACCAGGGGTGTTTTTTTCGCTCCTCGTGATCGCGGTCGCGTTCGTCCCCGTGTTCACGCTAATCGACCAGGAAGGGCGCCTGTTTCGGCCGCTCGCCTACTCGAAGAACCTGGCGATGGCGATCGCCGCGGTTCTGGCGATCACGCTCGATCCTGCGATGCGCATGATGTTCGCGCGCGCGGAGCCCTACCGATTTCGCCCGCGTTTTCTCGCCTACATCGCGACGCAGGCGTTCGTCGGCAAGTACTACTCGGAGGAGCGACATCCGGTGAGCCGCCTGTTGCACCGCCTTTACGAAGGTCCGTGCCGGCTGGTGCTTCGTCACCCGAAGACCACCATCCTGCTCGCGTTCGCGCTCGTGGCCAGCACCGGCTTCGTCTACATGAGGTTGGGCTCGGAGTTCATGCCGCCCCTGCGAGAAGGCACCATTTTATACATGCCCTCGGCGGTGGAGCCGGGCATGTCCGTCGCCGAAGCGCAGAAAGCGCTGCAGATCCAGGACAAGCTGCTGATGACCTTCCCGGAGGTCGAGCGGGTGTTCGGCAAGGCCGGACGCGCTACGACCTCTACGGACCCGGCCCCGTTCACGATGATGGAAACGACGGTGCTACTCAAGCCGGAGTCGCAGTGGCGCGAGAAGCCACAGTGGTACAGCCGCGTCGCCCCGAGCTGGCTCAAGCCCGTTGTGCGACCCTTCTGGCCGGACCGCATCAGTCAAGACGAGCTCGAGGAGGAGATGAACCGAGCCCTGCAGCTGCCCGGCATCTCGAACGCTTGGACCATGCCGATCAAGGGCCGGCTCGACATGCTCTCGACGGGCATCCGGACCCCCGTTGGTATCAAGATCATGGGCGCGGACCTAAAGATAATCGAGCGCATCGCCAAGGACACCGAATCTGCCGTAGCGAAGGTCGAGGGAACGCGCAGCGCCTATGCGGAGCGCGTCGCGGGTGGGTACTTCCTGGACTTCGTGCTGAAGCGGGACCGGCTGGCTCGCTACGGGCTGTCGGTGGACGACGCAAACCAAATGGTGATGACGGCGGTCGGGGGTGACAACCAGAGCGTCACGGTGGAAGGCCGCGAGCGCTACGGCATCAACGTGCGTTACGCGCGGGACTACCGTGACGACCTTCAGTCGTTGCGACGCGTCCTCTTGCCGCTGCCGGGCGGCCGCGGTCAAATTCCCATGGAAGCGATCGCAGACGTGGAGCTGGCGAGCGGCCCCTCGATGATTCGAGACGAGAACGGGATGCTCGCGGGCTACGTCTTCGTGGACTTCGACACCTCTCGCGTGGATATCGGCCGATACGTCGAGCGCGCCAAAGCGGCGGTGACCGCCGAGGTAAAGGTTCCAACCGGGTACGCCCTGAGCTGGAGCGGGCAGTACGAGAACATGCTGCGCGTGCACGAGCGGCTACGGTTCATCGTCCCCCTCACCCTCGTGCTCATTTTCGGTCTGCTTTACCTGAATACCAAGTCTGCGTTCAAGGCGGGCGTGGTCATGTTGGCGGTGCCCTTCTCGGCCATTGGCGCGGTGTGGCTGCTCGCCTACCTGGACTACAACATGTCGATCGCGGTGTGGGTGGGTATGATCGCGCTCATGGGGCTGGACGCCGAGACCGGGGTCTTCATGCTGCTGTTCCTCGACCTCTCCTACGATGAGTTTCGCGCGAAGGAGCAGCTGAACACCGAGGCAGACCTGCGAGAGGCAATCGTGCACGGCGCCGTGAAGCGTGTGCGCCCCAAGGCCATGACCGTGCTCGCTGCGATGCTCGGCCTGCTCCCCATCATGTGGTCGACGGGGACCGGCTCGGACCTGATGAAGCGCATCGCGGCTCCCATGGTGGGCGGCTTGGGCACGAGCTTCGCGCTGGAGCTTTTGGTTTATCCGGCGGTCTATTTCTTGTGGCGGAAGCGGCAGCTCCCCGCGCTCGCCCCGCACCCAAGCGCCGCCGCCACGCTCCCCCCGTGAAGCTACCCGAGCCTCCGCTTTTGGTCGAGAGAGCACGGGGGCGGGCCGCGGATTGTGCGCCGCGCTTCATTCAGGGTGAAACACGTTGCGCAACATTTGTTCCAGTATGTTTCCGTGGGCGGCAGATTCTTCGGCAGTTTTTCGGGTTCCTACGTGGCACAACCTTCGCAAACGGGGTCATCATGCGCATTCAGCCCTTCTTCGACGCCCGAACGTTCACCCTGACCTACGTCGTCTTCGATGAAGCGACACGCGACGCCGTCGTCGTCGACCCCGTGCTCGACTACGAGCCCGTCGGCTCCTACACCTTCACCGAGTCCGTCGACCGAGTGACGGACTTCATACGCCGCGAGCAGCTACGCGTGCACTACGTGCTGGAGACCCACGCCCACGCCGACCACCTAACCGGCGCGCAGCTCTTGCGGCGACGCTTCGACGCGCGCATCGTGATCGGCGCTAGCATACGCGTCGTCCAGAGCACCTTCAAAGAGGTGTTCTCGCTGGGCCACCTGGCGACGGATGGCAGCCAGTTCGATCGCCTGCTCTCGGACGGCGACTCTCTTCAGGCCGGCTCGCTGCGCATCGAAGCCATCGCCACGCCAGGGCACACGCCGGCGTGCATGACTTACAAGATTGACGACGCGCTGCTTACCGGCGACCTGCTATTCATGGATGACTACGGCACCGGTCGCTGCGACTTCCCGCAAGGCAGCGCATCGCAGATGTTCGAATCCGTTCAGAAGCTCTACCGACTGCCGGACGAGACCCGGGTCTTTCCCGGGCACGATTACCCTCCGTCGACCCGGGATTGGAAGTGTGAGACGACCATCGGCGCGGAGAAGGCGCACAACCCACAACTGTCCGCCACCACGACGAAGGCGGCATTCTTGGCGCTCCGCGAGGCGCGAGATCGCGCGCTCGCTTCGCCCAAGCTGCTCTTCCCTAGCGTCCAAGTGAACATCGACGGGGGCCGCATGCCGCCGGCCAAGAACGGCAAGCGCTACCTCGTGACGCCCATCAATCTGTTTCGGCCGGCGGACGAGCTCGGGGAGCCGATCTGAGCGCCTGGGCCGGAGCCCTCGCGATGGCGCGCCGCGGGGGCTCAGAGTCGAGCATCGAGCGGCACGATGAGCATGGGTCTCCCCGCCGCGCGCAGGACACGCTCCGTGTTGGAGCCGAGCAGGGCGTCTTTCAGCCCGTCGTGCCCGCGGGTCGCCATCACGACGAGGCTCACGTCCAGGTCGCTCGCGGCTTTCTCGATGGCCGTCTCCAGCGCGCCCCCCCCGGAACGAGCCACACCCGGACGCCGGGCGGCAGCTTCCGTGGCGGCCGCCGAGTCGAGCCCTCCTGAACCTCCAAGACCACGATTTCGAGCTCTGGGTGTCCCGTCGAACGGCCCCACCATTCCACGGCGGCGAGCCCGACTCGCTCGCTCTCTTCATCGCCAGCCGTTACCAGGACGCGCTTGACGCGAAGCTCGCCACTCGACGAAGCGAGCCCGTCGCCGTGGAGCGGTACCACGAGGACCGGAACTTTCACGTTGCGCGCGACCTCTTCGGCCACGCTACCGTGAGCGAGCTGGGCGAGGCCGCTCCGCCGTTGCGAGCCGAACACCACGAGGTCCGGCTGGAGGCCGCCGATGGCGTCGAGCAAAGTATCGGTCACGTCCTCGCAGCAGGTGTGGACGTGGCGTTCGGTGCGTAGCTCGCGACCCCAGCCGCGCGCGAGCGCCTCGGGCTCTGCCGACACCAGCTCGCTCCGAGAGCACGGTCTGGCATCCCGTCCTCTCGCGCAGCGTGCCGAGCGCGGTGACGTGGTCGGCGTGCACGTGCGTGTCTATGGCGTAGCGCAGGCTGAGCCCGAGCTCTCCCATCAGCTCGACGTCGCGCTCGACGTTCTCCAGCACGGGGTCGATGATGACGGCTTCGCGCGTCTCCTCGTCCGCCAGCAGGTAGGTGTAAGTCGAGGAGTCGAGGTCGTAGAGTTGTCGCAGCAGCATGATTCGTCCCTCCAAGCCCTTACTGTGGCGTGAGAACTCGGCGGTCGACCGTGGGGGGCTCCGCGGCGCCGGGGCGGCGCCGTGACACCCAATCCTCGGCCCGCGCGGTGAGCCAGGCCGCGCCGAGCATCGCCCCTACGAAAGCGAGCACGCCCGGGGCGCCCGTGGAAAGACTCGTCACCGCGGGCCCGGGGCAGTACCCGCCGAGCCCCCAGCCGAGGCCGAACGCGGCCGCGCCCGCCAGCAGTTTGGCGTCCACGTCGCGACGCGTCGGGATTTGAAACCTGCGGGCCAGGACGGGCGTGGGGCGCCCCCGGACCATCCGGTAAGCCAGGAAGTGCACGGCGATGGCGCCTCCCATCACGAACGCGAGGGTCGGGTCCCACTCCCCCATGAAGTCCAGGAAACCTCGAACCTTGGCCGGGTCCGTCATACCCCCGATCACCAAGCCGACGCCGAACAAGAGCCCCGCAAAGAGCCCGACGGCGGCGATGAACGCGCCCCGCATCACGGCGCCCCTCCGAAGGTACGCGTCGCCAGGACGGCGAGCGCGCCGGAGAAAACGAACGTGAGCGTCGCGGCGAGCGAGCGCACGGAGAGGCGACTGAGGCCGCAGACTCCATGCCCGCTCGTGCAGCCGTTGGCGAGCCGTGTGCCGACACCAACGAGGGCGCCCGCCACGATCGCCGTGGCGAGTGGAGGCGCGATGGAGGTTTCGCCCACCAGCCTGAGGGCGGCGCCACCGCCGGCCAGCATGCCCGCGACGAACAGCACGCGCCAGGCGTGCTCCCCTTTCTCGGGTCGCCTGAGCAGGGCGTTCAGGATACCGCTGATCCCGGTCACGCGACCATTCAGGACAAGCAGCAAAGAAGCGCTGAGGCCAATCAGCGCGCCACCGAGAGCACCTCGGACCAACCAAGACTCCATCATCGTGTTTCTCGCAGTCGGCCCCGCAGGGCGTGGACCCTTACAGCACGCGGTGTGCCAACGCCTCGTGACGCGCTTCGCGCCTTTTCATGGCCGCACCGCGGCGTCCCGCTGTTTCACGAGCGGTCGAGCGATGAAACAATGGTTGCAACATGTTTCATTTGAACCGGACTACACGGCAACTTCGCGAATTTAGGGGTACCGGCGGTTGGCACGGCGTTCGCTGTGGCCGTGGTCATGGACCTGCTCTCGACCTCGGTGTTGGCTGGGACGGCGCTCGCGGTGCTCATCGGAGTCTCCCTCGGGCTCCTCGGTGGCGGAGGGTCCATCCTGACGGTGCCGATCTTGGTTTACGTCGTGGGGCTCGCCACGCACGAGGCCATTGCGCTCTCCCTCCTGATCGTTGGTACCACGAGCGTCGCCGCGCTCGTGCCGCACGCGCGCGCGGGGCGCGTCCGCTGGCGCACGGGCGCACTGTTCGGCGCGACCAGCATGGCTTCCGCCTTCGTCGCCGGAAAGCTCGCGCACTGGATCCCCGGCACCGTGCTGCTGCTCTTCTTCGGCGCGATGATGTTCGCCACCGCCGTCGCGATGATGCGCGGCAAGCCGCCAGGCACCTGTGACGACGGCGCCCTCCCCGCCGAAGGGAAGCTTTCGGAGCTTCCGCTCGCCAAGATCTTGGCGGAGGGGCTGAGCGTCGGCGCGGTCACGGGCCTCGTCGGAGCGGGCGGGGGCTTCTTGGTCGTACCAGCGCTTATGCTCTTCGCTCGGCTGCCGATGCGCTCGGCGGTAGGAACCTCGCTGCTCGTCATCGCCATGAAGTCGTTCGCCGCGTTCGGAGGTTACGCGAGCGCCACGCACGTCGACTGGGGCTTTGCAGCGATGGCGACGACGGCCGCGGTGGCGGGCAGCTTCGTCGGGAGCGGCCTGGCCGGGCGCGTGCCGGAGGCGCTGCTGAGGCGCGGGTTCGCGTGGTTCGTCGTCGTGATGGCGGTGTTCATCCTCTCGCAAGAGGTACCGCGCGCGCTGGGTTACCGAGTTCAACTGGGCTCCGCGTGGCCGCTGGTGCTGGGGGTGAGCGCGGTGCCGCTGGCCCTGGCCATCCTGGATTTGGCGCGTCGAGCGCGCCGCGCGGCCCTGCCGGCGCCCAAGCTGGGTAAGTCCGTCGCGCACTGAAGCCTTGTCGCGCGGCTCGACCGAAAGGCGCTAGAGTCGCGGCCCTCATGGCACCGTCGAAGTCGCCCAAGCGAGCCAGCGGGGACGTCACGCTGGGAGCAGAGCTACTACGAGGAGCGCTTTCCAAGCTCGGCGGCGCAGTCATGCTGCTCGATCGCGCGCTTACGGTGATGGCAAGCTCAAGCGAGGCGGAGGCGCTGCTCGGCATGCCCGTCGCACCCGGCAGCCGGGGAGTGGACGTACTCTGCGGGGACCGCGTAGAGCGCCCAGTCGCTCGCGCGCTCTCACGCGGCGAGGCGGTGTCCGCGACCGTCCTCCGCGTCCGGCTCGACGGCTCGCTTCAGCACTTGCACGTTCGCGCCGTGCCGATCGAGAAAGGGGCCACCTCGGCGAGCGCCCGCTCCGGCTTTCTCTTGCAGCTCGAGGAGGTGGACCCGACCGTCACCGGCGACGCTCCGGAGGTGCTCGCCGGGATAGCCACGCGAAGCCCGCGCATGAAACAGTTGTTTCGGGTGATGAAACGAGCGGCCCAGCGCGACGCCACCGTGCTCATCCGGGGGGAGAGCGGCGTGGGTAAAGAGCTCGTGGCGCAAGCCATTCACTCTCTGTCGCCCCGCTCCGAAGGCCCCTTTCGCGCCATCAACTGCGCCGCGCTTCCTCCCGCCCTTTTGGAGAGCGAGCTGTTTGGCCACCGCCGCGGCGCCTTCACCGGCGCCGTGCGCGACCACGACGGCTTCTTTCGGGCCGCCCACAAGGGCACTCTCTTTTTGGACGAGATCGCCGAGCTCTCGATCGAGCTTCAAGCCAAGCTGTTGCGCGTCCTCGAGACGCGCGCCGTCACGCCCGTCGGCGCGCGCGACGCGATCCCAGTCGACGTGCGTATCGTGGCCGCAACGCACCGCTCTCTGCGCGAGCTCGTGGCGAGCGGCGGGTTCCGAGCGGACCTGATGTATCGCTTGCGCGTCGTGCCGCTGCGGATCCCTCCGCTCCGCGAGCGACCGGAGGACGTGCCCTTCCTCGCCGCGCGGCTCTTGGCAGACCTGCAACGGACGCAAGCCGCCCGCCCAACGGGTAAGGTGGCGATGATCTCGGACGAAGCGCGGCGCGCGATGCTGCTTTACGCGTGGCCGGGCAACGTGCGCGAGCTCCGCAATGCGCTCGAATACGCGCTCGTCGTGGGAGAAAGCGACGTGATCGGCGTCTCCGACTTGCCGGACGAGGTCTTGCAAGGAGGCGAGGTAGCTGCCCCGCCTCCCGAAAGCTTACCCAACGCCTCTTTGCTGCGCGACGCCGCGCTCGTCCGTGACGACGGCAGCGAGCGAGGTCGGCCAGGCTGCGCGCATCCTGGGCATCAGCCGCACCACGCTCTGGCGCCACATGAAGCGGCTGGGCATCGAGCGCTGAGCGCCGCGCGAGCGCCGCCTCTTTCTCCGTGGGCGCCGCCGCCGCGCGTGTGCGCTCGACGTCTTACGTGCCATTCGCGACAGCCGGGGGACGGACGTGCCCGCCGTCATCATCACGGGTGACACGCACCCGGAGCGAATTCGCGAAGCGAGCGCGGCGGGGCACCCGCTGGTGTTCAAGCCCGTGCCGCCCGACGTGCTGCGCGGCACCCTCCGTGGTCTCCTCGGTATTCGCGGAACTTAGACGCCGCCTTAAGCGGCGCGCCTAGGACTTTCGCGTAGCGCGCCGCGCTTGTTGAGCGCCGGCCGGGCTACGTACGTTCGAGAGTCATGACCTTCTTCTAATTCAAGACGCACGTCACGGCCGCCTTCCTGGGCTCCCTCTTGTTCATCATGCCCGGGTGCGGCTCGGACAATGACGACGATGGCGACTGCGGGAGCGCCGGCGGCACGACGGCGGGCGGCGGCAGCAGCAGCGCGGCACTCCGAGCGCCTCCGGGGGCAGCGGGAACTCCAGCGCCGGCACCAACAGCGCGCCGACCTGCGGCCTCGGCGCCTGCAACGCTGGGCGGTACTGCAACAACGGCATTTGCCTCAACGGCTGCCTGACCGCCGCCAACTGCTCGGCGAGTCAAGCTTGCGTCGACATCGGCCGTTTTGAGCCGGCTTCCAAGCCGAACCTGCGCCCGCCACCCGCGGGTCGGCTCAATGCAGAGGGAACAGTCAGTCGGGCAAACCCGGCACCGCGAGCGTCACCGACTTCAAGACGGCGCGCGACGTGACGTACATGGTCTTCCGATCCGCACCGCCGAACGTGCAGTTGGAGGATTCTCCCGTGGGAACGGTTCCGAGATAGGCGCCGGTCGGCGAGTACACTTCCACGCCATTGGCCGTGCCTGCGTAGACGTTACCCGCGCAATCGACGCACATGCCGTCCACGGTGTCGCTCTTGGTTTGTGCGACGAACGGCGAGCCCTCCCCCATGATGCTGCCATCCGCCGCGAGCGTGTACTTGGCAATGGTCTTGCCGCCCACATCGCCGACGTACAGGGTGCTCTCGTCCAGCGAGAGCACTACGCCGTTCGGGCGTGTCGACTGAGCTAGCTTCATCGGCTCGCCCACCATGCCCGCCGGCGAGATGCGATAAAAGCCGCTGTCAGGATCCGTAAAGTAGATGTTGCCGTCGCTACGGACAATCACGTCGTTGGGTTTGGCGCTGCCGGTCGAGATGGGTGAGCCGACCATCTGCGCCGAAGTCGGATCGAAGCGTGAAATGCGCTTTTCTCGCTGATCTGCGGCGACGATGTTGCCGTCATTGTCGACCGCGAGCCCGTTGCTGCCGCTGGCCGGGACGAAGCTTGCTGCCATCATTGAAGGTGGCACGAGCTTGAAGATGCGCTCGCTCGGGCTCGAGGCGTTGTCGGAGAAGTAGAGGGTCGAGGTGCCGGCGATCCAAATCGGACCTTCGAGGAAGGCGAAGTAGTCGCCTTGCGGGGCCGCCACGGTCGCGACCGCGCCCATGCCCGCCAGGGGATCGCCGTAGCTGGCGCCGGCCTGGCATACCCATTTGGCCGCGCTGCCTTTGCCGCTCGCGTCGCCGCCGCCCATGCCGCCCGCACCCGATGCGCCGGCACCGCCACCACCCTGCGCACCGCCACCACCCTGCGCACCGCCGGTGCCTCCGCCACCTACGCTCGCACCGGCGATGCTCGCACTGCCGGCGTTGCCGCCAGAGCCCCCGCTGGCGCCGGCGCTACCTGCCGTGGCCGCTCCCGCACTTCCCGCCGCGCTCGTCGAGCCGCCGCTGCCGCCTTGCGCGCCGTCGTCCGAACAACCAACTTGAGCGGCAATCGCCGCGACCAAACCGACCGAAGCCCAAGCGCGAATACTCACCCCCTGGTGAAAGCACACGCCCCTCCGCCGAGCACGCGGATTGCGCCACGCGACGCCAGAAGTAGGTTCGGCAGCAACATTTACGTTCCGCCAAGCGCTCCACGCTATGAGGAGCCAGGTCGGCGAAACTGCGTAGCGCACAGCCAACCGAAGGCGCGTCGCCCGCGTCGTCGTTTGGGCCCAGCGGCCTCGAAGCCCGGCGGCGAGCAGCGAGCGAGTAGCACCTGGCTGTTAGTAGCTCACGGCAACAATCGTTGTGACTCAGCGGAGCTCTTCGCGGATCTCATCCAATTTGCTCGAGTTGTCCGAGGTAGGTGAGCGCCACTCGCTTGCGTAGCCGTCCGCCGCCGCCTCGTCGTTCGAGCTATGTTCGCCGGCCTCAGGCATCATGCGCGCCATGCAGTGCGGCTGGGGGCGAGCGCGAGCGCGCTCCTCATGGTCATGGGGTGTGAAGAGACGCCACAGAAGGCGAATAATGCGGCGCCGAGCACGACCGCCGCCAAGGCGCCGAGGGCGCCCACGGCGAGCACGCCGAGCACAAGGTGACTCCGAAGGCGCTCGAGCCTTGCGCCCCAGGCCGCGACGCCGACGCTTGGCCGACGCTCCCGGGCAGGGCTGAGCATTTCACGGACCCCCACGTGAGCATCAAAGGACGGCTCGTAATGGGAGACAGTGCGTTCTCGACGGCCGTCGCCTGTGCGGAGCGGCAATGCTGCAACGGACGCAGGGCCTCTATGTTCTTGGCGGGGCCGCCTTACGACCTGGAGCTCGTTGGGCTCGGCTGCGGGGGGGACGAGTCGCGTCTGTGCTGCGCGTTGACGGCGCAGGGCGAAGAGGTCATCGCCACGGGGAGACTTACCTACCAGACCGGCACTTTGAGGCTGCATTCGCCCGAGCTTTGCCGCACCAAAACCGACTGAGACGCGCCGCCTGTCGCGACGCCGACGAGCCGGACCAGCTTCGCCCCCCAGGGAAGCCCCATTCCGCGTCGTATCCGGTTTTTCGAGACCCCCTTTCCGCCGCCCCTTTCGCCTCTGGCGGTGGCCCGGCGACCGGAGCACGGACCGGAACCTAAGTTGACGCGGCGTCACGGGCCATTTGCGAAGGCTACGGGCTGGTGGCATCCTCCCCCGCCCCGCATGTCCAAGGACAGTTTCGCTTCGCTGATGGCCAATGGCTCCGCTTCCGTCTCCGACCGCGCTCGGAAGCGGCTCGACCGTGGTCAGGTGGTGGACGGCACCGTGATTCAGGTCTCGAGCGAGTTCGTTTACGTGGACGTCGGCACGCCGGGCGACGGCAAGATCCCGGTGGCGGAGCTCACGGACGAAAACGGCAAGCTGCGAGTCAAGCCGGGAGACACGGTGCGCGCGAGCGTCATCGAAGCGCACATGACCGGCTCTGTCCTCCGCGCGCTGCAAAGCGCCCAGGGCAAAGACGTCCCCAAGCCGGACGAAGTCTTGGACGGCAAGGTGACGCGCGTGGAGAACTACGGCGTGTTCGTCAACACGGCGAAGGGTGACGGCCTCGTGCCGGTGCGCGAGCTCGGCCTCGCTCCGGGCGCGGACCTCCGCAAGAACTTCCCCATCGGCAAAGATCTCACGGTGGTGGTGATGGACGTGGACGACCGCGGTCGCATCCGCTTCAGCGCCAAAGAGGTGCTACGCGTCCAGGAGCAGAAGAACTTCCGCGAGTTCAACGAAGCGGGCACGGAAGAGGGCGCGGAAGCCGCCGCTCCCGCGCCGACCAACGCTCAGCAGAAGCCGAAGCCCAAGGTGGACCGCGGTCCGCGCAACTTCGGCAGCCTGGGCGACGTGTTCGCAGACAAGCTGCGTAACGTCGCCACGAAGAGCCCGGCGGCGGCGCCGGGCAAGCGCAAGTAGGTCACTTCAGGACGCTGCAGGGGAAGGCGAACGTGAGCTGAGGAGCGATGGCGTCGTGGTAGGCGGCGCAAGCGCTCCCGGTGAGCTCCAGCACGCTGGAGCTCGGCAGGTTCCAGCCATTTGATGCGCTGTACGGCAGCGGCTGGCCATTCAGCGACACGCTGCCTTGAGTCTTGGCCGCGTCCACAGCCAGCTCTGCTCCCTGAACGTCGAAGCTGCAGCTGCGGGTCTTGGCTAGCAGTTTCCCGAATGAGGCGCGCAGCCCGTCGCCGTCCGCCGGATCCAACGCGCTGAACGGCGCCGCGCCCGGAGTCGCCGAGTAGGTTCCGATGAGCGTCTCCACGCCCTTGCCCGTCGCCGTGTGGTCCTCCACCCACTTCGGCTGTGCGGAACACGAGTAGTAGCCAACGTACTCGCTGCTGAAGGGACTCACCGGGAGACCCGTGCCCGCGTTGGCGTAGCTCTGCCGCGTCGCGCTGACGTCGGGCAAGATGGGGGGGAACGGCAGCGCGCCGACGTGCGTCGTCACCCCCGCCGCGCGCAGCTTCTGCAGTCGCCACACCGTCGAGTCGATGGCGCAGTCCGGTTGCCCGTCGTTGCAGTAGTCCGGCTCGCCGTCGATCACGAAGATGACGTGCTTGTCACCGGCTTTGCCCTCCAGCAGCTGGGCCGCGCGATCGAGCGCGAGCGGGAACGGTGACTCGCCCTTGGTCGGCTTGGAGATGGCGGAGTACTTTGCCGCGATGCCGGCGTAGTTGTTCTTCGCCGGAGCGACTTCTTGAAACGCCGGGCACGCGTTGAATTCGGCGGACATCGCCAAAAATCCGATGCTCTGCTGCGCATCCACCGCGTCGACAATAGGAAGGAGCGCGTCGCGGACGCGGTCCCAAACGGTCGGACCGGTGCCAGCGAACATGGTCCCTGAGCCGTCCACGAGCAACATGACCGTGGTCTCCCGCGGCACGAAGCGCGCGCCCGCGGCGTTGCAACCGCCACCGGACCCTCCCAAGCCGCCCAGGTTGAGCGAGCCGCCGGTTCCCGCGTTGCCACCCATCCCGCCGCTGCCGTCCGTCCCGCCGCTGCCGCCCGTCCCGCCGTTGCCACCCATCTCGCCTGCCTCGCCCCCTGCCCCGCTGTCTCCACCGGCGGGAGCGCCACCTTCTCCACTGGCACCGTTTGCCGACCCGCTCTCGCCAGCGGTAGCGGCATTGCTGCCCGCCGCCGCGCCACCGCTCGTCGCGCCGCCCACGGTCTGTCCCGCGCTACCGCTGACGGAAGCTCCGCCCGACCCGGACCCCGCGGTCGCGGTGCTTCCCGCCGCGACCACTCCTGCCGCCCCCGCGGCGCCCTCGTTGGGAGTGGACGACCCAGAGTCGCACGCGGCGGCGCAGCTCAGGCCTGCAACCGCTCCCACGATCCAACCACCCCTCCC
>JAQSWN010000211.1 GCA_029266615.1 Polyangiaceae bacterium | reverse complement strand
CGCCTGGCGAGGCTGCTGGCGATAGATGGGCTCCTCGACAACACAGAGCTGTCGCTCGCGGCGGAAGCCATTGGACGGGCAGATGACGCCGTGTTGGTTAGAAGGACGTTGGTGCCGCTCCTGAAGCACCGAACTGCTCTAGTGCGGGAAGGGGCGATCTATGGGCTGGCTGAGTTGGGCTCGAACGACGTTCGCTCGGCTATTGCAACGCTTGCTCGGAAAGACGAACACCCCGGCGTCCGCAGAGCAGCAGGAGCTGTCCTTGCAGGGTGGAACGAGCGGCCCGACGAATAGCGATCCTCCACTTCGTGTTCTTCGGCGCATTACGTATGGCAGCGTCGACGAGGTGAAGAAAGGGGAGAAGTTGAAGGACGAGCGGGGACTCGATCTTGAGCCTTCCGTGTACCTCGTTCCGGAAGCTCTCGAAAAGGGGGCGGTCCGGATGCACGCCGAGCATCTGTCAGTGCTATCCAACGCGCCCACCAACCAGCCGCGCTGGCACCTCAACGTCGGCGACTTACCGCACAGGGGTTTGGTGCGCCAGCCAGGAGAAACGAAATTCGCGTTTACTCAGCAGGCACATGCGTGTCTGGCGCTGGCTGATGAGGCCGACGTGGACGCTTTTGCCGCCGCTATTCTTGGGTCGCTGAGCGCGGTCGCGGAGGTTCCGATGTCCGACGTACGCGCGTATGCGCGGGAAAAATATGAGGAGGGCGATCCCGAGTGGCGCGCGTTTGTCGATGACGGAGACGAGAAACGCCGGAAAGATTGGGCTAAGTGGCTCAGAAAGACTTGAGGGGGCGAGGCGGGGGATGCGCGAAGAACGAAAGCGCGCTTGGGTGCGCCTGGCTTGTGACCGTGGGAGTGCTCGCGCTGTCTGGCTGCGAGCACCACGTTGCCGACGGGACCCGAATCGAAGCCAAGGTCGGCGCAGAACGGTGCCCCGATGCGGGTGCCGTGCCGTCTCCCCGTTCAGCAACGGCCCCCCGAAGGGTCGTGACTGAATGTAAAGAATACTCGCAGGGCGAGTTTGCCGTGCTCACGCAGCCGCATATCGTCGAGACACGTGAAAACGGCGAGCAGGAGGCACGCGATGAGGTCTGGCGGATCGGTTGCTTTTCTGGCTTGTGCGAGGCCGCACTCTGGACAGCTCAGCACTGTCGACGGAAGAGCCGCTGCAACGATTTCAACTCGAAGCCTGGCGCGGCAAGGTCTTGTCGCACGAGGATCGGGTGTTCAAGCTCAGGTTCACTGGCATGGCAGAGCAGATCGTAACAATCGACCTTGCGGCTAAGAAGCTGAACTATCGGCAGACGTTCAAGACCGGTGCAACGGCGGTCGGTGCCGGTTCCTGTGCAGGCCGCCCATGAGGCAAGGGCGTTGATCCAGTTGGCGAGCACGGGGCAGGTCATCGAGGGCGCACGACCAAAGGCAAGGAAGGGAATCTATGACTGTTCATCCACTGAGCATTTGTCGGCAACTGCCGCTTGAGTTTCCTGACGTTGCTCGTTCCCGATTTGAGTTCGATGGCTGGGACGTCGTCTACCGAGTGCAGTTGAATGACGGCGCATCCGCGGACGAAAAGCATCCAGTTCTGAGCTACCTCGCGAAGAATAGCAGCATGGGGGTGCGCCCACGCCTGGCCGCTTGGTTGCCCGGGCCTCCAGCGCCGGCTCTGTTTGATGGTTTCTCCGCCGATCAGCTTAGCTTGCTAGCGGCGTCCGACCCCACGGAGGATGGCCTTGTTGCGGCGCTTATCCAGGCGTTTGACTTCTTGGCAGACGCGCAATCCGAAACTGTAGACGCAGGCGTCGTTCAGATCACGGTGACGACCAAGTCACCAATTGGCGCGGGTGAGCTTAATGATTGCGAACGCTTTGCGCGCGCGGTCTTGAGCGCGCCTGGTGTGAGCGTGACGGTCGTTCAAGGGGCTGTTCAGCCCATCCCCGAGAGCGGCGCAAACCTGCCGTTCCTGGTCCATCAGGGATCGCGCGATGGGATTGTCGATCCCGTACTGTTGCGGCATGTGCGGCACGACGAGGACGTGTACCGTGATGCCCGGCGGGCAAAGTTCCCGTCGCTCACGGCGCAGGATGGGCTTTCGGTCCTCCTACCGGTAAGCAGTGCAAACCTCAACCTTCGCAACATCCTACCGCTCTACGACCTTGCCTACGCGCCCCTCGAGGGGCTGGTCGAGGGCAATGCTCCCTACGGCGTGACGTGGAAGGAGATTGTGGCGCTGGTGCGCTGCGGCCGCCTTGTCCCGGTCGTCACCAGGCGCGTGGGTGAATACGACCAACGCCGCGTGCTCGAATTGCTGGAGGCGGGCCGAGTCGTGCTTCCTCGCGAGCTGACGGCACGCACCGCGGCAACGATCCTCGATGGGAATCCTTTGTGGCGCGTCGCGGGCGCAGACCTGGCCCTGGCAACGCACGTGGTGCGTGATGTTCAACGTGAGCTGCAGCGGGTATACGTGCCTGGGCAGCTCGGAGCCGTGATTGGAACCTGGGCGAAGTTCGCCGCCGATGGTGTTGCTAACTTCGAGGCCGCCGCTTTGCGCCAAGGTGGGTTGCTGCCTCTTGCGTACGGTCCAGGTGCATTCGCGGCTGAGCTCGTTCGCTTGCAAGGGGAGAGGTCCCCCGATGTTGAGGCCATGATCACTGGAATGCAGGTGACTCACGCGATGGCGCTTGGGGCCGGATGTGTTCCCGAGCCAGATCCCACTCTCTACCCGCTCTACGAACTTACGACGCTCGTTGCGGGGGCGCGGCACGCGGAAGCAACGGACGTGCCCTTGAAGCGGTTGCCCGTTGTCGCCGAACTCGACAAGATTCTTGATTCGATTTCCCTAACGGTCGGAACAGGCGAACCTATCCTGGAGTGGATCGAGGCGTGTGGGCCTCGCATGATCGCGGTACGCGAAGGGCTCACGGCCGCTTTCGCAACTTCAGACCCAGCCACCCGTGCTGCAGTTCAGGAAACGGCTGCAAAACTCGAGTGGGAGACGGCAACCTTCGTTAGCAACCGGACTTCATTGGCACGGAGCGTCGAGCGCTTTGAGGTGTTGGGTTTCGCTTCGGACGCGCTATCCTGGCTGACGGACGCGAATTTTCCGTTCGCCGGCACGTTCATCGGCCTCGGGTTAAAGCACGGGTTTCCCAAGGTCTGGGAAGCCCTCGGCAAGAACACTCACACGTTGGCGGCGAGGGATGTGCTCGAGGGTATCGGCGCACGGGTTAGCCCCAACGTCGTTCGCTTACATCGCGCAGTTGGCGAGTTGCAAAAGCCCCTGCGGGGCGGGTGAGCCATGGCGTTTGGCACGTGACTGCCAACGCCTGAGCATCGTCTGCGTTTCAGGTCGTTGGCGCATCACATGGCATCCTTCGCCGGGCTGGCTCCTTGCTCCCAGACCGGGCACAATGTCAGTACTTGGTTCTTCCGGTCTTCTGCCACTTTCCGGCGTTGCGGCTCACACGAGCCATCCTATTCGGCGGGTGGTGGGTCGGCCCGATGCCAACGGACGTGTTGTGGCGGAGTGAGCGATTCGAGGAACTGGCTCGCGCGCTGCTCGCATCCCTGGGCAAAGCCGGGTTCCAGGACAGCGCCGTGCTCTGGCACCGGCAGCACGGCTTCGACGGTCAGGATGTTCCGGACGACACCGCCCGAGCAGTCCAGGCCGCGCTGCGCTTCGCGGTGCTCGATGCGAACGACCAATCCGAGGGTTCGCTGAATCGGGGGATGAGGCTCGCAACCGCAGAGAATGCGACAATGCACCGGCAGCCAGTAGATGAGGACGACGGCTCGTTCACGGTAACCCGCGGGGGCGCCCTGAATCAAACGATGATTGGAGGGTGGCGGATCGGTGAACAGCCGCCGTCGCTACCTGACTCAGTGGTGGCAGTCGAGCCTGTTCGTGTCTGTCAACGGCTCGCTGCTTCCCTGTATACGACATGTCGGAGCTCGCGAACTTCCGCCAGGCGTGTACGCGTTGCCGTCGAATGGCACGCTGCAGCGATGGCCAACGCAGAGGCCGTTTCATTGCAGCAGCGGATCATTGCGCTGAAGACTGGTTTCGAATCGTTGCTTGGGACCAGCGACTCACGCGAATGTGCGAGGCTCCTTCGAGAACTGTTTGAATCGGCAACCAAGCCGGGGCACGACCTCCTGCCTTGGGCAGGGATCCTCTGGTCTCCGCGCGAGCGAGTAGACTTAAAGCGAGCCTATCGCCGCAGGGACGGAGCCAACACGCTCGACGTTCGAAGCGAGGTCGAGGACTGGTTCATGGCGCTCGCAGATGCTCGCAACGCGATCATCCACCGTGGAGCCATGCCTGATCCGCAGTACGCGGCCCCGGTAGAACGTCCGCTGTCGCGATATGCCGGACACTTGTTCTGGCGTGGTGAACGCCTGCTGCGCGAGGCAATCAAGGCCAAGCTCGGAACGGAGGTTCTACTGTGTGGGCTGCTCGCCGAGCAGCAACGCTGGAACGAAGTCATGAAGGCGCTTCTCGAAGAAGAGCCAGAAACCGTGAAGCAGCTGGAGGTTCTGGGGACGCGGGCCCGTGCGAAACCGCCGAGTCCGCCTTCAGATTCGCGCAGCTTGGATGAACTGTTGGCTGCCTTAGGATGTCCGGCCGCGAATCGTGTGCTTCTGCGGTTTGTCACCAGCGAAGGGCCGTTGTCGCGTTGGGCGGCAAAAGTGGACGGCCGTGAACTGCTCGTTGATGAGAAGGAGAAAGCGATTCTTGAGGCCGCGGGCGCAGAGGAGGCGCTCCGCGACTGGATTGAGTTGTGCCCCTAGCGGCCGCGTGAGGAGCCCGGCAAGTCCATGAACGAGAATGGAACCGTTTTCGAGATTCGTCTCTCAAACTGACCGAAGGCGACGGATAGCCACTCGAAGCTCCAACGGCACGTCGCCCTCGAGCAACGTGGCCACGAGCCCGAGCGCCTCGAACGCGGTTGCTTTCATCTCGTCGCGTTCGCGTTCGGCTCGGCGTGCCTGAGCACTGGCGCGCTGGGCCTCGCCGTGAGCGTCCCGAAGGCGCCGTTCTAATTCGAAAATGCGCTGCTTTGCGGCGGCGAACGCAGCGTCTTCTTCGCCGTATTCGGCCGCATTTTCGACCGCGGAGGGCGGCCAACGCGCTGCGTTCGAATCGCGTCTGGCGAGTTCTTCGACCTCGCCGGGGTCAAAACGGTGAATCCCGCGGTCGTCCACGTCGGGATGAAGGTCCTTGCCCTCCATCCGACGCACCGTGGCAACACTTCGACCCAGTCGCTTCGCGACACCCGCGCGAGTTAGCATGTCGCCAGTGTATCAGCGGCATGCCTGTCAGGCTGCCGCGCAAATGCCAATTGCTTGTGGCTTGTCGCTTCGAGAACGGCGACAATGGCGGGCATGCCGAACATGGCGCGAATCGATCTCAAATCGACACTGGGCCTGCTCGAGAAGGAGCTGCACGCGCATGCCGTGCGGGAAGGCTTGCACCTCAGCGCGCTGCACGGGCTCGCGCTTGCTGAGGCATACCGGCAAGCAAAGGATCCGGACTGGGGCCGCGCGCAACTACCTTCGGGACCGAGTTCCGAGCCCGGAGTCGCGCTCGCGAGGGCGCTCGGCATGCTCGCCCTTCACGAAGGAATGGCGCCTGTTCTCGCTGAAGTGCACGAAGTGCGGCGCGTGGCGGTCGATGCCGAAGCCGCTCTGTCTAGCGTCCTCCAAGGACTGGGTAATCTGCGGCGGCTTGGGCAGTCGCAATGCCCGCTGTTCGACGCGAAGGCTTCGGCTGGCGCCGCGCTTCAGGCTTTGGCAACGGCGCGGCTGCTCATGGGGCCATCGCTGACGGACCTGCCGGAGGACGGCCGCGCCGGTGAGCTGCTGCTGAACGCCACCCGCGAGCTGTCGCAGGCGTTTCGGCCCGCGCAGATTGCTGAGCTGATCGACGACTGCGGGGGCGGTACCTCGACGCAACGGCTAGACCGCGTGCGGCGCCGCATCCGCGACGAATTGCCAAAATTTCCGCCCGGTTACTCGGAAGGATTCGCCGTCTCTCATCGCGAGACCTGAGGCGGATAAATCAGGCAGCGGATTTATCCGCCTTCCTCGCGAGCGTGCCATTTGCGACCGTCGGGCTCGTCATGTCGGGCGAGTTCATCAAGTTGCCGGCTATCGCCGAGTACTTCGGGGTGCCGGTGAGCACGGTCAGGTCTTGGTGCGCTCGGGGCCGCTTGCCGAGTGTGAAGCCGGGGCGCCATCGTCTCGTTCTCAAACGGGATTTTGAGGCGTTTTGCCATCAGAACGCGCGCGGTGGCGCCCCGGCGGGTCACGATGGTTAGCCGTTGGCAAAGCGTGCTGAAGCGTGCGGGAGTCACGACCTGTACGGGACGGACGGCCGACGAGTCTCGTCGCCGTACGCTTCAGCGCGCGTTGTCGGCTGCGGAACCAGCGGGGGCGGCAGAGCTCCGAGGCCGCTCCGTCCAGGCGCTCGAAGAGCGCCCGTGCGGGGTGCGGGGCAGAGCCCCGCGAACGTCGGCGCTCCCGGCGCTCTCTTCGGTTCATACCTACGAACTAAGTCGCCCTCCGCGGGATTGGTGCGCGCGGAGGGCGGCATGACGACGTGGCTCCGAGAGGTCGGCGAGCATACGAAGGCACATCGCGCCGAGCGCGCACGGAAGCTCGTCAGCCGGCGCGTTGAAGTCAGTCTCGCGTTGCGCCGCGCCGGCTGGGGTGAGGCGGTGGTTCAGGAAAAGGCGAAGTCGTACGACGACCGAGCGCGCGGGCACCGCGAACGCATCGAGCGTGTGGAGGCCTGCTGTACGGAGGTCGTCACCGTCTCTTGCCAAGGATGCGGCGTTTGCCGGGAAATGTCGCCCGGTTGCCGGGCATGGATGCTCTGCGTTCGCTGTCGTGGCGCTACAGCGGCCGAGCTGCGTTCGCGCTTCCTGGCTGCTCGGGCGGAGGTCATCCGTCGTGCCAAGGAGCGGGGGCTGTTCCGACGCTTGCAGCGCGGCGGCCGTTGGGGCGAGCGCTTCATCACGCTGACGGTTCCGCACGGCGCTGCCACCGTTCTGGGGCGCATCAACACCGCTTTCGACGCATGGCCCGCGTTCTTGAAGTTGCTCAACCGGCACTTCGCCGATATCGGCGTGAAGTCGGTGGAGTGGCTGCGCGTGTTCGAGTGGACTCCCGGCGCCGATGGCCTCGGGCATCCGCACTTCCACCTCTGGATGTTCTCCCAGTACCTCGAGCACGATCTGCTCCGTGACCTCTGGCAGCGGGCGCTGTCTCGAGTTGGATGCGGCGACCCTGCACCCATCGTTCACGTCGAAGCGGTGACCGATGGGCAGGGCGCGGCGCGTGAGCTGATCAAGTACATGCTCAAGGACATCACAGCGAACGGGAGCAAGATCCCGCCGGTGGTCTTTGCTCAGGTCTTCGAGGCGTTGGCCCAGCGTCGGATGCGGAACGCATCGAAGGGGTTCATGGGCCTGGCCAAGGGTGCGAAGCCCTGCTGCGAGTGCGGCGGGACCCTTCCCAGGCGCGTCCGGAAGCAGCCGAGGACCGCTCTGAAGGAAGGCCGCTCACCATGACGGCCGGCGGCTTCCTCTCGGCACAGGACGTCGCGGCAGCGCTCGGCGTTTCCCGCGCCACCGCCTACCGGCTCATGCGCGAAATGGTGCATTTCCGCCGAGGAAAGCTGCTCCGCGTGTCGCGGGAGGCTTTCTATCGGTACGTTCGCAGGTTAGAGGTTGAACCATGGCAGGCAGGCTCTACAAGCGCGGGGAGGTCTGGTCGGCCTGGTTCTACGAGCCGAACGGGCGGCGCGTCAGCAAGTCCACCAAGTGCACCGACCGGCGCGCGGCCGAGCTTACGCTGCGTGAGTGGGAGCGCGGAGCGGCCGATCCGGCTTACGCAGCCGCGCACCAAGCCACGGTTGAAAGCGCCCTCAAGCGATTGATTGCCGACCGGGCGGGTAAGGGCCGCGCCGAGGGCACGTTGAACATGTACCTCGCCAAGGGCGGCCATGTGGCGCGCGTGCTCGGACCTGACACGCCGTTGGCTCGCGTGACCGCGCGCGAAATCGATCGCTTCATCGACGCGCGCCTCGCGGAGGGCGCGGCGCGCAACACGGTGAAGAAGGAGCTGACGACGATTCGCGGCATGCTCAAGGTGGCGAAGCGCCGGGGCGAGTTTCCGGGCGACATCGGCGCGGTGATGCCCGAGGGGTTCGAGTCTGGCTACCAGCCGCGGAAGCGGTTCTTGAGCGCGGCGGAGGCTCAGGCGCTGCTGCGCGAGCTCACCCCTGACCGAGCCGCCCGCGTCGCTTTCATTCTGGCGACTGGCGCGCGCTGGGGCGAGACGGACCGCGCGCTCCGGCAGGACGTCCAGTCGAACGCGGAGCGCGTCATCCTCCGCGGGACCAAGACCGAGCTGGCGTTTCGGACGGTGCCGGTCGTCGGCGCCGGGCACGACCTCTTGGCGCACGTGGAGAAGCACGCCGAGGGCGAGGGGCAGCTCCTGTTCCGACCCTGGGGCAACGCCCGTCGTGACCTAGCGCAGGCCTGCGAGCGGGCCGGCATCGCGGCGGTCAGCCCCAACGACCTCCGCCGGACCTTCGGCACCTGGCTCCGGCTGCACGGCGTGGCGCCGCACCTGATCGGTGTAGCGATGGGTCACGCGGATTCGCGGATGGTCGAGCGGGTCTACGGGCGGATGCCGGAGGAAAACCTGCGAGCGGCGCTCAACGAGCACGTCGATCCGACGTGTAGCGCATACGTAGCAACCGCTGCTTCAAACGGGCGACGAGAGCGACGTGTGAGAAGCCCGAAAACCTCACAATCGTCGAGAAAACTGGTGTCCCGGGACGGAATTGAACCGCCGACACGAGGATTTTCAATCCTCTGCTCTACCGACTGAGCTACCGAGACGAGGCCTGGGGGCCTTCCCTGGGGGGCTTTCGACCACCAAGGAGGCGGGTTCTTAGCGCAAGCGGGGTGGGGCGCGCAATTGAGAAACGTCAGGGTGTAGGATGATTTGACGTGGCCAGCCTCTCCCCATCGAGCCAGCAAAACCCTTACGCATCCGAAGCCTACCTGCATCAGCTGCTGCAAAAGGCCAAAGCGGCGGGGGCGCGGGACGTGCATCTCAAGGTGGGCCAGCCGCCCGGGGCCCGGGTGCGGGGCTCGCTCGTGTTCTTTCGCGTCGACAAGATTCGGCCGGAGGACACGGAGGCGCTGACGCGGCACTTGATTCGCGACCCGCAGATCTTGAGCAACCTGCCCGCGCTGCGCGAGTACGACACTTCGTACGAGGTGTTCGGGGTGGGACGCTTCCGGGTCAACATCTACCGGCAGCGTTCGTCGCTGGCGATCGTGATGCGCATCATCCCTCACGAGGTGCCCAGCTTGGAGAGGTTGGGGGTGCCCGAGGCGTGCCGGATGCTGGCGGAGAAGGACCGCGGTTTGGTGCTGTGCGTGGGGGCGGCCGGCAATGGCAAGTCGAGCACGCTGGCGGCCATGGTGGATCACATGAACCACGCTACCGCTCGGCACATCGTCACGATCGAAGACCCCATCGAGTACGTCTACGTGGACGACAAGTGCTCGATTAGCCAGCGCGAGATTGGGTATGACACGCACAGTTTCGCGAGCGCGCTCCGCGCTGCACTGCGCCAAGATCCGGACGTGATTCAGGTCGGGGAGATCCGCGACGCAGAGACCATGGAAATCGCGCTGAAAGCGGCGGAGACGGGGCACCTCGTGCTCTCCACTCTCCACACGCCGGACGTCGCGCGGACCATGAACCGCATCATCGCTCTCAGTGATCGCGAGGACTCGGACGACTTGCGGGATCGCTTGGGAGACGCGCTGCAAGGCATCGTCGCGCAGCGGCTCCTGCCACGCGCGGACGGCCAAGGCATGGCGCTGGCGGCGGAGGTGCTGATCATGACCGGCTCGGTGCGCGAGACGATCAAGCGGCCGCTGGGCAACCCGCCGCTCAAGGAGCTGATGGAATCCGGCGGATCCATGTATGGGATGCAGACGTTCGAGATGCACATCAAGGAGCTGATTCGTTCCGGCATCGTCGAGCGGGACGTGGGCCGTGCCGCGATGGGATTCTGAGCCATCGCGGCTTGCTCACGCGCGGCGCCAGGTGGAGCCTGCGGGTGAGTCTTCGATGACGACGCCTTGGGCGAGGAGCTCGGCCCGGAGCGCGTCGGAAAGGGCAAAATCGCGGGCGACGCGCGCGGCGTTGCGGCGTGCCACGAGCGACTCCACCAGCGCGTCGTCGTTCGGCGGGAGGGCGGCAGGGGCCAAGTTGAGGCCGATGCTTTCGCCGAGCTCACGCAGCAGCCGCGCGCGGAGGGGGAGCGGCGCCGGCTGCTCGGCGATCTCCCACAGCACGGAGAGAGCCCGCGGCGCGTCGAGATCGTCGCGCAACGCGTCGTGGAATGCGTCGCGCAGCGCCGTGAGTCGGGCGCTGGGGGCGGCGGCCGGGGCCTCGCCTATCGTCCCCGCTCGCACGACGGCTCGCAATCGCTTGAGAGCGGCCTCGGCTCCGCGCAAGGCCTCGCCGGACAAGTGGAGGGGGCTGCGGTAGTGCGCGGTGTAGAGGTAGTAACGGAAGCCGGCGGGGGTCACCCCTAACGGTGATAAATCGTCGAGGTTGGGCGGCCGCCGCTCCTCACTTCGGGACTTGGAGAGCTTCTCGCCATCGAACAGCAGCCACGCGCCGTGCATCCACACTTGCACCCACGGCCGGACGCCGAGGGCGTTCTCGGACTGAGCGATCTCGTTGGTGTGGTGCACGGCGACGTGGTCGATGCCGCCAGTGTGGATGTCGATTTGCGGCCCGAGGTGCTTCGTAGCCATCGCGCTGCACTCGATGTGCCAGCCGGGAAAGCCGACGCCCCACGGACTTGGCCACTCCAATTGGCGCTTCGGGCTGTGGCTCGGGGACAGCTTCCACAGGGCGAAGTCGGCCGGACTCCTCTTGACCGAGCTCGCGCCGACGCGCGTGTGAGGGGCGCTGGCTTTGAGCCGAGAGAGCGCGCCGTAGCCCGGGTCACGACTGGTGTCGAAGTACACGCCGTCGGCGGCGCGGTACGTGAGGCCTCGCTGCTCCAGCTGCCCGATCATTTCGAGCTGCTCCGGGATGTGGTCGGTCGCGTGGGCCCAAACGTCCGGCTCACGCACGCCGAGGAGCGAGAGGTCGCGTTTGAAGAGCTGCGTCCACACTCGCGCCACCTCGAACGCCGACGAGCCGCTGCGCTCGGCCGCGAGCTCGAGCTTGTCCTCGCCTTCGTCGGCGTCGTCCGTCAGGTGGCCGACATCGGTGACGTTGATGACGTGTTTCACCTCGAGACCCTGAAGACGCAGGACTCGGGTCAGCAGGTCTGCGAGCACGTAGGGCCGCATGTTACCGAGGTGCTGACGACTGTAGACGGTCGGACCGCAGCTATAGACGCTCGTGCGCCCCGGCGAGCGCGGGCGGAACGGCTCGATGGTGCGGCTGAGGGTGTTATAGAGACGAAGGTCGGTCACGAGCGCTGCCTTTCGTTGGAAACGAGCGGCAAATACGCAAAGACCGGCCGCCCACGGTTGGGGGCGGCACGTTCGAAGCTACTCGCGTCGAGTCAGGCCGCCCGAGGACGGCGACAACACGTGACGCGGAGCGTGATTTCGAACATCTGCCGGGACTCTAACCCGAACTGGACGACAGGTCAC
>JAQSWN010000026.1 GCA_029266615.1 Polyangiaceae bacterium | reverse complement strand
CGTGGCTATGGGTATGCTTCGGTGCCGCACGGCGAGGCCAAGTACGACAAGAAGGGCCGGCTGCGGGCTGATGGCTTCAAGCTGGTGATCGTGCCGGAGGAGGCGCGCATCATTCAGCGCGTGTTCCGGACCTTCATCGAGGGCAAAGCCATCACCAAGGTCGCGAAGGAGCTGAACGAGGAGCGAGTGCCAACCAAGGTTCGGCTCAAGGGCGGTTGGAACGTCTCGACGGTCTCGCGCATCCTGAAGGACGAGAAGTACATCGGTCGCTTCACCTGGAACCGAACCACGACGGTGAAGGACCCGCTGTCGGGCAGGATGAAGCAGGTCGACCGCCCGAAAGAAGAGTGGGTGACACAAGAGCGTCAGGACATCCGCATCATCTCGGATGAGGAGTGGTGCGCGGCCCAGGCGCGCTGGCGTGAGGTCGAAGACGTGTTTCCTCGGCGAAAGGGGAAGAAGGGCTTCCAAAGCAAGCGCAAGAGCTACGTGGATTCGCACCCGACGCACTTGCTGTCGGGCGCGCTCAAGTGTGGCGCGTGCGGTGGAGCGATCGCGCTCGTGAGTGGTAAGGGCAGCGGCTACTACGGCTGCTTGAATGCTTCGCGGCACGCCTGCGAGAACAAGGTGCTGATCGGGCGGAAGCGGCTCGAAGATAAGTTCCTCGCGACCCTGAACTCTGAGGTCTTGAAGGCGGAAGTCCTGGACGCGGTCTACCAGCGCACCGCGAAGAAGGTCCAGGAGCAGTTCGCCCATGTGCCGGAGCAGCTGCGGCTAAAGCGGGTGGAGCTGAACCGGGCGGAGACGCGGGTGCACAACTTCGTCGAGTTCATCGCCAGCGGTCGGGCAACGGCCGCCCTGGGCGACGCGCTCGCGCAGGCCGAGCAGCAGGTGAAGGAGCTGACTGCGGACGTGGCCAGCATGGAGTCGGCGAAGGGGCATGCCTTCGCGCCGCCGCCGCGAGACTGGATCGCCGGCCGCATCGCGAAGCTGCACGAACTCCTTGCGCAACGGACCGAGCAGTCGGCGCTGGCGCTGCGCCGACTGACCGGTCCGGTCACGCTGACCCCGGAGAGGCCGGATGTCGGCCGGCCCTATTTCCGGGTGCGTTGCTCTTTCGAAAGTTTGAACCTCCTTGTTGCGGAGGATGGTTCGAATTTATTGCAATGGTGGAGGCGCGGGGAATTGAACCCCGGTCCGCGAGGCGTCCAGCCAGCTTTCGTTCACGTGCGTAGCCGCTCTAACCCTTGCGGCGGGGTTTGGTAGATTCGGCTACCAGCCTATCTCCAGATTTTCTCAGCCTCGCCGCCCGGAGCATCGGCGAGACCCAGCTTTAGTAATGACGCCCTTCCGATACCAAAACTATCTCTCGGTTGGACGGCTTCACTGTTTCTTAGGCAGCGAGAGCGATTGCGTTGTCGTTCGCAATTGGTACGGCCCGATTTTGAAGAGGGTCGGGTGCCTCCACACGCAAACTGGCCTTCAGTCCCCACGTCGAAACCGATCGCCCCCGAGGGGGTGTGGGTAGGCACCACCATAGCTACGGCGTCAGCGCGGTCAAGCCCCGAGCTGGACGATTGCTCAGCGTGGCGGACGCTTGAGGGCCTTGACGGCGTAGCCCACCGGCAGTGGGTAAGCGGCGTCGCCCAGGGTCTCGGGCTGCAGCTGCTCTCTCGCGTGGAGGGGCCAATTGGGGTCGTCCAACAGGGTGCGGGCGAGGGCGACGAGATCGGCGGAGCCGCCTTGCACGATGGCGTTTGCGAGCTCCGGATCCGTGATCCGGCCGACGGCCATGGTCGGAACGCCGACCTCGCGCTTGATGCGTTGAGCGAACGTGACTTGGTAGCCATGCTGCTTGGGGTCCGGAATGGTGGCGGTGGACGGCGTCACGCCGCCGGATGAACAGTCGATGGCGTCCACGCCCAGCTCCCTGAGCTCGTGGCCGAACGCGACGCTGTCGTCCAGCGACCAGCCCTCTTCGGTGCCGTCTACGGCCGAGATGCGCACGAACAGCGGGCGCGACGCGGGCCACACGGCGCGCACCTCGGCCGTCACCTCCAGCGGCCAGCGCATCCGCGCGTCGCGGTCCCCGCCGTATTCGTCCGTGCGTCGATTGGAGATGGGGGAGAGAAACTGGGTGAGGAGGTAGCCGTGGGCGGCGTGCACCTCCAGCACGTCGAAATCCGCGGCCAGCGCCCGCTGTGCCGACGCCACGAAGCTCGCTTTGATTTGCGCCATGTCCTCGCGCGATAGCTCGTGGGGGACCGGGTAGCCTTCCGTGAACGGCAGCGCGCTCGGCGCTCGCGCCCTCCAAGTTTCGCCGTTCCGGGCCTGCTCTGCGCGTGCGGGGCCGCCCCCGAGCCATGGTGCGCGCGTGCTCGCTTTGCGACCGGCGTGGGCGAGCTGAATCGCGGTAGCGGCGCCTTGGCCTTTCAAGAAGCGCACGATGCGGGTGAACGCCGCCTGCTGCTCGTCGTTGTAGAGACCCGTGTCGGCCGCGCTGATGCGACCCTCGGGCTCGACGGCGGTCGCTTCCGCGAAGACGAGCCCGGCGCCGCCGAGCGCGAAGCGGCCGAGGTGCACCAGGTGCCAGTCGTTGGGCACGCCGTGGTCCGCCGAGTACTGGCACATGGGCGAGACGACGACGCGGTTCTTCAGCGTTAGCTCTCGGAGCTGAAGAGGTTGGAACAGGGCGGGGGCGGACATAGCCGCGTCTTAGCAGCTATTCACTGGCCCAGCGGTAGCGGAGCCCGAGCTCGGTGGCGTCGCCGCCTTTGAGGCCGATTCGATCCGGGCTGATGATGCTGAAGACGAAGCTGCCGCGCACCTCCACGCGTCGCGAGAGCTTCATCGTCAAGATGGGGCCGACGCGGACGGTGCGCGAGTCGTCTCGGCCCGGAACGTCCAGGACGTCGATGGCGGGCCCGATGGAATGCTGGCGGTGCGAGCCGAATACGTAGCCGTACGCGATACGCGAGCGCCACACCCACGGAGGATCCACGATGACGCGCAACGTGTGCTCGAACACATAGCGGTCTTCCGGCACACCCGTCACGTAAGACACGCTGCCCCGCAACAACAGGCGCCCCGGACCCAAGTTGAAGCTCAAGTCGAGCTCGCTCTCCCAGGTCAAGGTGTTCGCCTTGTCGCTCACTTTGCGCTCGAAATCGATGCGCTCGTAGCTGTCCTGCGGGGGTAGGTACGTATTTTCGAACGACGAGAAGTAGCGGCCCCCGATGCGCCAGTCCACGTGCGGAATCTCGATGCGGAAGCCCCCGTACGCGCCGAGGCCGCTCGTCTGCGCGATCGGGTTTGCGTCCACGCCCACCCACTTCGTGAAGGGCCGACCGTAGCCGAGCGAAAGGCGCGGCCGGATGTAAACGAAGCCGAAGTCCACGGTGGTCGCCGCGAACGCGCGCGGCGGCAGCGTGCCCCAGGAACGGGCCATCTTCGGGTCGATGAGCGCGTCCTCCGAAGTGGGTAGCACCCCCAGGGGCGCGTCCGCGTCAGGGAACTTGTCGCCGACTGGCTCCGCCGCCCAGGCGGACCCTGCCTGGCCAACGAGTGCCACGAACCCTAATAGCCACGGCGATACCCGCGCCATCAGAACGTCCCCGAAAGGCCGATGCCGCCCGGCGAGGGAACGAGGTTGACGGTTGGCGCGTACCGAGCGCTTCCGGGCCGCAGTCGATCGCCGCCGCCGATGTGCCGGTAGTGCAGCAAGGGCACGCCGAAGCCGACCAGCGTGCCGACGGTCGCGCCGAGCAGCACGTCGCTCGCGTAGTGCACGTCCGCGACGACGCGGAAGGTGGCGGTCGTGCCGGCGACTGCGTAGCCCATGGCGCACGCAATGCCGTCCCAGGGACCGCCGATGAGCTGGTTCTCCAAGTGATGGGTGCAAATCAACGCGGCTCCGGTGAAGCTGAACGCGGAGTGCCCGCTGAAGAAGCTGCGGTAGTGGAAGGAGCCTTCGCAGTCGATCGCGTCGCTCGGCAGCTCGCCCTGCCCGCAATCCTTTCCGAAGGGACGCTCGCGGCTCACCACCACGTTGGTCACGCCCTGCAGCGCGCCCACGACGGCCAGGGTTTGTAGGTTTATCAGCGCCATTTCTTGCGCCGCTTCGCGGCTGCCGCGGTACCACCAGGCCGTCGTTAGTGCGTCGCCGACGAACGGCCACGATACTGCGAGCGAGAGCCCGATGTCGGAAACGTCTCGAAAGCGGTAGCGGTTGGCGAGGCGGTCCGCGCGCAGCGCGTCGCGCACGTCCTCGTCGAAGCCGATGGGACCGGTGAGCGAGTGCTGGGGTCTCGGTTTCACGATCGCGGCGCTCAGGGTCAACGCTGCGCCCGTGATCGTGACCGCCCAGTCGGCGGTGGAGAAGCTCGGATACTTCCAGATGAGAGGTGGCGGCGCGTCCGTCGACACGATGGGCAGCGCGTTCACCTCGCGCGGTCGCTTACGCGCAGGCTGATCCGGGCGCGCGAGCGGCGTGGGCGCGGGGTTGAACGGATCTTCGGGCTCGGGTGGAGCGACCTCCACCTCCGGCGTTGGCGGCTTCGCGTCCTCTCCCGTAGGAGGCTCGTCCATCGGCATCGCCGAGCCGGGATCGACGGCGCCCGCCGGTAACGAGACGAGTGCGGTCGTGGCGCACGTGGCAAGGCGCAGCAGTAAAGCGAAGCGACGATCAACGACCGACAAAGTGGCTAGACCCTGGTCCAATAGCAGGACTTCCCGCAACTAGGCGAAGTAACTCGGACATGATGTCTCACTGGGACAGTCCGTCTCGCCACTTTGTCAATCTGACTGAGCGTTTGACAAATTTTCCCGCGCCTGACAGCTTGTCGAGATGAGTGACGCGTTGTCTACGCAGCACGAAGAAGGCCGGCCGACCCCCATTCCGGAGGGACCCGGGCCGACCGGCGACGAGATCACGGTTCTGGTGGTCGATGACGAGCCCAGCAACCAAACCTCTCTCGCGAAGATTTTCCAGCGCGAGGGCATGCGCGTGTTCACCGCGGACGGCGCGCGGAGCGCGCTGGAGGTGGCTCGCAAGCACAAGGTTCAAGTCGTGCTCACGGACCTGATGATGCCGGGCACCAACGGGGTGGAGCTGATGCGAGCGCTCAAGGAGGTGTCGCCCGACACCGAGACGGTCCTGATGACCGCGTACGGCACGGTGGAGACCGCCGTCCAAGCGATGCGCGACGGCGCTTACGACTTCGTCGAGAAGCCCCTCAAGCGCATGACCATCGTCAAGAGCGTGCGGAAAGCCGCGGAGCGTCAGTCGCTCGTCGCGGAAAATCGCTCGCTCAAGCAAGAGCTGAAGCTGCTCACGACCCGGGAGATCGTCGGCCAAAGCCCGGCCCTCCGCCGCGTGCTGGACGTCGCAACGCAGGCGGCGCCTTCCAGCGCCACCGTGCTCATTCTCGGTGAATCCGGCACCGGCAAGGAGCTCTTGGCGCGCTACATCCATGGCAAGAGCTCGCGTGCAGATGGGCCGTTCGTAGCCGTCAACTGCGCGGCCATCCCGGAGAGCATCTTGGAGGCGGAGCTGTTCGGCCACGAGCGTGGGGCGTTTACCGGTGCCGTGAGCAAGCGGGAAGGGCGGTTCGCTCGCGCGCGCGGGGGCACGCTCTTCTTGGACGAAATAGGAGAGCTCTCGCCAGCGGTGCAGGTCAAGATCCTGCGCGTGTTGCAGGAGGGCGAGTACGAGCCGGTGGGCGGCCATACCGTGCGCGCCGACGCGCGCATCGTCGCGGCCACGAACAAGGACCTGGTGGCGGAGGTCGAAGCGGGTCGGTTTCGGGAGGACCTGTACTACCGCTTGAACGTCATCGCGATCACGGCGCCGCCGCTGCGCGCTCGCCGTGAGGACATCCCGCTCTTGGTCGATCACTTCCTCGGCATCTATTGCAAAAAGAACGGGCGAGCGCGGCTCACGGTCCCGCCCGAGGTGCTGCAAAAACTGAGCGACTACCCGTGGCCCGGCAACGTGCGGGAGCTGGAGAACGTGATCGAGCGCGCGGCCGTGCTGTGCCGGAACGAGGGGCTGGCGCTTTCGGACTTGCCGGACGCGGTCGCCCAAGCCGCCGCTGCACCCCCGGCCGCGGTGCAGTTTCCGATCGGCACGCCGCTCGAGGAGGTCGAGCGACGCCTGATCCGCGACACCCTCGCGCACACCGCGGGCGACAAATCGCTCGCCGCGCAGCTGCTCGGCATCTCCACCCGCACGATTTACCGCAAACTGGGCGAGACGGAGTAGCAGAATGCCGTGCGAAATCAGAGCTTTGCCAACTTGGCAAAGGAGAACGATTTCGGGGCGCGCGCCTGCCAGGTTGGCGGACGGACTCGCGCGTCGAGCTTCAAGAAATCGCTGAGATTTCAAGCATTTTTCCTCTATTGACCCCTGGCACGTCTCTCGCTTTAACCCGCCCGGTCCATTGGCTCTCGACGCACTGCTCAAACGCTACTTCCTCGGTGTCGTGCTCGCGCTCGTCGCCGTCGCCGCGTATTTCCAAGCCGCGGGCGCAACGCAGCTCATCGGCTCGGCCATCGGCGCCGCGGGGCCGTCCGGCTCGGCTGCGCCGATCCCGAATCCGCCCTATCGCTTGCCGGTTCCAACCCGCGAGCAGAAGTCGGGGGAGGCGATCATCGCGCGCAATCCGTTCGACTCGGTGACAGGACCGCTCAACGCCAAGCCGGTTGACCCGTTGAACGATCCGGCGAAGCCGGTAGAGCCTGAGCTGGTGGATCCGCTCGCCGCTCCGACCTGCGACGGCATTCAGGTGCTGATCGTCACGGAGTCGGAAGACCCGCTGTGGTCGGTTGCGGCGTTGCAAGGTCCGGGGGAACCGCACCCGCGCATGCGCCGCGTCGGTGACGACGTGGCCGGCAAGAAGGTCGCGTTCATCGGCTACAATCCGCTGGAGCAGACGCCAGCGGTGTGGATCGAGAGCGGCGTCCAGGTCTGCCAGGCGATGTTGTTCCGAACCCAGCCGCCGGTCGCGGCCGCTGCGCCTGCGCCCGCGGCGCCCGCTCCGGAGGCGCCCAAGCCCGCCAGCGGCGCTCCCGCGCTCGACCCGGCGATCGCCTCCAAGATTCAGAAGGTCAGCGACACGGAATTCAACATCGACCGCTCCGTGATCGACAAGATCATGGAAAACCAAGCGGAGTTGATGAAGTCCGCGCGCATCGTGCCGGAGCAGAAGGACGGCAAGGTCGTCGGCGTGCGCCTGTTCGGCATCCGTCCGGACACGCTGCTCGGCACGCTCGGCCTGCAGAACGGCGACCGCCTCGAGACGCTCAACGGCTTCAACATGGCGAGCCCCGAAAAAGCTTTGGAAGCGTACGCGCGGCTTCGCACCGCTAGCAACCTCAACGTCAAAGTCAACCGGCGCGGCGCGCCCGTCAGCATCGACTTACACATCAAGTGAGATCGTCCTCCGTGAAAGCTCGTTCGTTTCGTCCCTACGTTCTCTCCAGCGCCCCCTTCGCGGCGTTGGCCTGGCTCGTGACCGCACCGGCATTCGCGCAAGAGCCGAGCCCGCGGGAAGCCGAAGCCGCCGCGCCCGCGCCCGCTGCGCCCGCGCCCGCGCCCGCGGGCGACAAAGCGCGAGCCGCCGATCGTCGGCGCACTTTATTCGACAAGGTGGACGCCGCGCGCAAGCGCCGAGCGGACGCCGCGAAGGCTCCCGTCGCCGGGGCCACGACGCCCACCGCCGCGCCCGTCGCGCAACCTGCCGCGGCCCCGATCGCGCCTACCGCCTTGGATCGCGATCCGCCCGGCGCGGCGCCTACGCCGCCGAGCACGATGGACAAGATCGCCCAAGCGACCGACGTCCCTTTCAAGGCGAAGGGGGGCGGTCACCTGGTGAAGTTCAACCTCCAGGACGCCGACCTCGCCGAGCTCGTCAATCACATCTCCGGCCTCACCGGTAAGCGCTTCATTTATGGCGCGAAGGTCCGCCAGGTGAAGGCGACCGTCGTCTCTCCGGAGCCAGTATCGCTGGAGGAGGCTTACCAAGCCTTCTTGTCCATCCTGGAGGCGAACGGCATGACGGTCGTGCCGCACGGCCGCTTCCTCAAGATCGTGGACAGCGGCGGCGTGGTGACGCAGCCCACGCCCATCATCGCGCGCGGGGAGCCCGTGGCGGACGCGGATCGCTACGTCACGCGGCTCTATCGCCTCCAGGCGGTGTCGACCGACGAGGCGATGGCCCTGGTGACGAAGTTCAAGAGCAAGGACGGCGACGTCTCCGCGTATGCGCCCGGGCGCTTGCTCATCATCACGGACACGGGCACGCAAGTGCGCCGCATGATCCGCCTCTTGGAGGAGGTGGACATCGGTGGGTCCGGGCAGCGTCTGTGGATTGAGCCGGTGCACAACGGCTCGGCTCCGGATCTGGCCAAGCGCGTGAACGACTTGTTCGAGCTCGGCTCCGCGCCGGGTCAGCCGGGCAGCGCGGCGGCCAAGGCGAGCGGGTTGTCCAAGGTCATCGCGGACGAGCAGACCAACTCGCTCATCATCGTCGGTACCGACGATTCCTACGGAAAACTGCTGGATTTGTTGAAGCGACTGGACTCGCACGGCGCCGATGGCGGCCGCGTGCACGTCTTGCCGCTCCAGCACGCCATCGCCGAGGACTTGGCGCCGACCCTGACGCAAATGCTCAGCGGCAGCGCGGGGGGCGGAAAGAAAGACGCGACCGGCGGCGGCGGCAACGCGGGCGGGATGTTCGAGTCGGAGGTTCGTGTCACGCCGGACAAGAGCACCAACTCGCTCATCATCACTTCCTCGAACCGGGATTACGCGACGATGCGCCTGGTGCTGGACAAGCTGGATCGTCCGCGTCGGCAGGTGTTCATCGAAGCGGTCGTGATGGACTTGGACGTGAGCGACCAAACGACGCTCGGCGTCGCGTTCCACGGCGGCGCGCAGGTCGACACCGGCGGCAAGTCCAGCACGCTGCTCGGCGGCTTCCAGGCGGGCAAGTCGATCGCGTTCCCGACCGCGAGCGCGGACCTCCTCTCCGGTCTCGCCGCGGGTATGCGCGGTCCCAACCTGGAAGGCACGCAGAACCTGATCCCAGGTCAGACGGGCCTCAGCATTCCCGCGTTTGGCGTGGTGCTGAATGCGCTGTCCACGAGCGGCAAGTCCAACGTGCTGGCCACCCCCCACATCATCGCGACCGACAACGTCTCGGCGGACATTCAGATCGGCCAAAACATCGCTCTGCAGCAGAACGTCGGCGGCGGTTTGTCGAACTTAGCCGGTCTGGCTGGGTCGGCGGGCGGCGCGGCGGGCGGCCTGGGCGGCTTGGGCTTGCTGGGCGGCTTGGGTGGCGGCTTCGCGGCTCCTCGTCAAGACGTCGGTAACAAGATCAAGGTCACGCCCCACATCAACGAGAGCAACCAGGTGCGGCTCGAGATTCAGCAGGAGAGCAGCTCGCCCGGCGCGTCTTCCGGCGACCTCGGCGCCGTCACCATCAACAAGCGCACCGCGAACACGACCGTGGTCGTGGCCGACCAGCAAACGGTCGTGCTCGGCGGCCTCATGCAGGACGCGTACACCACCTCGCGCGAGAAGGTGCCAGTCCTGGGCGACTTGCCCATCCTGGGTGCGCTGTTCCGCAAGACGACGACGATCAAGAAGAAGACGAATCTCCTGCTCATCCTCACCCCTCACGTCATCCGCGATCAGTCGGATCTGCGGCGGATTTTCGAGCGGAAGATGCAGGAGCGGCAGGAGTTCTTGGATCGCTACTTCGTGTTCTCCGGGCAGGAGTGGTCGCCCCCGCGCGACTGGTCACGCACGAGCGGCCTCGTCGAGGACATCCGCAAGTCCTACGCGGAGATCGAAGAAGACGAGCGTATCCGCGCCGAAGCCGAGCGGCCCGAGTACTTCGACCGCGAGCCGACGGAGCCGCTCGAGCTGCCCGGCACGCCTAAAGTGGGCGGTGCCGAGGAGGCCGGCGGCGGCGCCGCACGTCGCACGCGCACGCCGCAGCGCGCGACGCCCAACCCGGCCGCACCGGGCGCTCCCGCTCCTGCACCCGCCGCGCCGGCAGCGCCGCCTGCGCCGGCGCCCCCACCGACGCCCACTGGCCAGAACGACGCGCCGTCGGACTCGCCGATTCGTGTCAGCCCGATCGCGCGCAGCGTATCGGTGGATAGGGTGGAGTAGGCATGCTCGAAGAGCGCGTGCTCGGTAACTTGCTGGTGCGCCAAGGCGTGGTCGCGCCCGAAGCGCTGGAGCTGCTGCTACTTCAGCAGCGGGAAAAGAACGCGCCCCTGGGCGAGATCTTGGTGCAGTCCAAGCTCGCGAGCGAGGCGGACGTGGCTCGCGCCCTCGCGGCCGAGTGTCGCCTCCCGTTTTCGGAGAAGGTGGACAGCGACGCGGTCGCGGCCGCTATCGCCGGTCGCGTGCCGATCACGTACGCGAAGAACAACCTGGTCCTCGTCACCGAAGAGCGCGACGACGTCGTGAACGTGCTGTGTGCCAACCCGCTCGGGGTGGACGCGGTGGACGCGGTGCGCGGCATTTTCGGGAAGCGCGTGTCGCTCTCGGTCGCGCCGGCGAGCATCGTCCTCGACGCCATCAATCGTGTCTACGAGCGCCAAGACACGATGAGCGAGCTCAAGAGCGATGAGGGTATCGCCGACGACGAGGGCGAGGACATCCTCGACTCCGACGACGACGCGCCCATCATTCGCTGGGTGAACGCGCTCTTTTCCCAGGCGGTGAAGGAGCGAGCGAGCGACATTCACATCGAGCCTGAGGACCGCGAGGTGCTCGTGCGCTACCGGGTGGATGGGCGCCTGTTCGTGGCCAAGCGCGCGAGCCGCCAATTCATGAGCTCGGTCGTGGCGCGCGTGAAGATCATGGCGGGCCTGAACATCGCCGAGAAGCGCTTACCGCAGGACGGCCGCATCTCGCTGAGAATCGCGGGCCGCGCGATCGACGTGCGTGTTTCTACGATCCCGACCAGCCGCGATCACGAGCGCATCGTGATGCGTATGCTGCACAAGACCAACGTCCTGTTGGACTTGAAGGACCTGGGCTTTTCTCACCGGGACTACGGGTTGATGGATTACCTCATCAATCGTCCGGACGGCATCATCCTCGTCACGGGTCCCACCGGTAGCGGTAAGACGACGACGCTTTATGCGTGCTTGAATCGCGTCAACCACCCGGACGTGAACATCCTCACCGCGGAGGACCCGGTCGAGTACGAGATCGGCGGCATCCACCAGGTGCCAGTGCAGGCCAAGATCGGCCTGACCTTCGCCAGCGCGCTGCGCGCCTTCTTGCGCCAAGACCCCGACATCATCATGGTCGGCGAAATTCGCGACAAGGAAACGGCGGAGATCGCGATGCACGCGTCGATGACCGGCCATTTGGTGCTGTCCACGCTCCACACCAACGACGCCGCCAGCGCCGTGAACCGCCTCGTGGAAATGGACGTCGAGCCCTTCTTGGTGCGCTCGAACGTGATTGGCATCCTCGCGCAGCGCCTCGTGCGGGTGTTGTGCCCGGCGTGCAAAGAGCCGTACGAGGCCGCGCCGTACGAGCTGCAACAGCTGGGTATCGATCCGGAGCGAACGCGCCGCCGCCTCGAGCGCAAGCTCTCTCCGCGCTACGTCGTGCACGGCGCCGAGTACGACCCCGTGGGCTGGAACGGCCCCGGAATGCCTACGTTTTACAAAGCCAAGGGCTGTGACCGCTGCGACAACAAGGGCTTCACCGGCCGCCGCGGCATCTACGAGCTGCTCGTGGTGGAAGACGTCGTCGCGAGCCACGTGCTGGCCAAGGCCGACGCGCAGACCATCAAGCGCGCGGCCATTTCCCAAGGTATGGACACCATGCGCGACGACGGCGCACGCAAGGTTCTGGAAGGCCGCACTACCGTGGAAGAGGTCGTAGCCGCCACCCAAGACGACGTCGTCATCGACGAATGAGCTGAGCCATGACCGTCTTCGAATTTCGCGGAATTCAAGTCGCTACCGGCAAGCCGGTCAAAGGCTACCGTGACGCAGACAACGCCAAGTCGCTGCGCGGCCTGCTCCGTCGAGAGGGCGTGCTGCTCACGCTCGCTCAGGAGGGCGACCAGAAGAAAGCCACGGACAAGCGCAAGCTGGACTTCTTGGCGTTCATGCGGCGGCCGAGCACCAGCGACGTCGCGGTGATGACTCGCCAGCTCGCGACGCTGGTCCGGGCCGGGGTGCCGCTCGTCGAATCCGTCGCCGCGCTCACGGATCAGGTCGAAAAAGAGCAGCTTCAGCGCGTTTTGACCGAGTTGCGCGAAAACTTGAACGAAGGCACCAGCTTCGCCAAGTCGCTGGGGCGGCACCCCCAGGTTTTCCCTCCGTTGTACGTGAACATGGTCGCAGCCGGCGAAGCGTCCGGCACGCTCGAGGCGGTGCTGGAACGCCTCGCGGACTTCATGGAGGGCCAGGCCCGCCTCAAAGGCAAGGTGTCGGCCGCGCTCGCCTACCCGATCTTGATGGTCATCATCGGCGGCGGCCTCGTGGGGGTGCTGATGGTGGCGGTGGTGCCGAAGGTGACGAGCATCTTCGACAGCCTGGGGCACGCGCTGCCCTGGTACACCCAGTTACTCATCTTCGTCTCCGACACGCTCGCCTCCTTCTGGTGGCTCATTCTCGGCTTGCTGGCGCTCGGGGTGTACCTGTTCCGGCGTTGGAAGAAGACGCCCGCGGGGCACCTCCGGTGGGACACCATTCGGCTGCGGATGCCGATCTTCGGCCGCTTGAACCTGCTGGTTGCGGTGGCGCGCTTCTCGCGCACTCTCGCCACGCTCCTCGCGAGCGGCGTCCAGCTGCTGCAGGCCATGGAAATCGGTAAGAACGTGCTGGAAAATGCGCGTCTCGAGCAGGTCGTGAGCGAGGCCATCGGGTCCATTCGCGAGGGTGAGAGCATCGCCGTGCCGCTCAAGCGCAGCGGCCAATTCCCGCCCATGATGACCCACATGATCGCGGTCGGGGAAAAGTCCGGACAGCTCGAGCCGATGCTGGAAAACGTGAGCCGCGCCTACGAGGCGGACGTGGAGACTCGCGTCGTAGCGCTGACCAGCTTGCTCGAGCCGATCATGATCGTGGCGCTGGGCGCGGCCGTCGGCTTCATCGCCATGGCGATCTTGATGCCGCTCCTGCAAATGAACGAGCTGGTGGAGTAGCCGTGATCCTGAAGCGCGACACCAATCGCCGAATCTTGTTCCCCTGGGAGGGGCGGGGCGGTTTGCGTCGCTTCATCGATCTCGGGCGGGTTCGGCCGATTGCGCTCGGTTTGAGCCTGCTGACGCTGGTCGTGATGATCGGCGTGCACGAGCACCGTGAAGCGGGAATTAGGCGGACGCGCGCCACGTTGCTCGGGGTGCGCCCCGCGATCGAAGCCTATATGGCTGACCACGAGGGCGGGTGTCCGCCGGCGCTGTCCGCGCTACCGGCGCAATATGCCCGGTTCAAGGAGCCTCCTGCGGACGCCTGGGGCAATCAGCTGCGGTTGATTTGTCCCGCGGAGCGGCTAGGCAAAAGTTACGTGCTGGAGAGCGGCGGGCCTGATGGTGTGCCCGGCGGTCTCGATCGAATCCAGTGAATGAGGAGCTAGGGAGTACTGACATGTCGATGAAGCAAACTTTGGGATCACGCCAGGCGCTCGTGCAGCGCCTGCGTCGCCTACGCCGGGCTCGTGGCGTGACGCTGTTCGAGGTGCTGATCGTGGTCGCGATTCTGGCCATGGTTGCCGGCGGCGTGGCGGTCTTCGCGCTCCCGCGCTTCCAGGACGCGCAGAAGAAGACGGCCGAAGCGGGCGCACGCACCATCCGGATGGCGGTCCAGCAATGGCAAGCCGCCAATAACGAGACCAGCTGCCCCACGATCAGCCAGCTCATCCAAGACAAGCAGCTGGACACCGGCCAAAACACGAATGACCCGTGGGGCCAGGCGTACAACCTGCAGTGTACGGAAGACGAGGTCACGGTGATCTCCAACGGCGCGGACAAGAAAAAGGGCGGCAAGGACGACATCGTGGTGCCGAAGGGCGCCACGACGGCGGCCGAGTAACCCCAAAGGATTAATCCGTGCAACCCGCCGCCCCTCTCCGCCCAACGCGAGCGCCTTTTTTCGGGCGTTCACGGAGGGCTTGGGGCCGCGGGATGACCCTGATCGAGGTCGTGATCGCCATCGCGCTGGTCGGGCTGCTCGCGGGCAGCCTGCTGTTCGGCAAGAACATGCTCGTCGGTAGCCGCGTGAAGAGCGCCGCCACGCTCATTACGAGCGCGGTGCGCTTCGGGCTGACGCGCGCCAACGCGACCGGTAAGCCGACGCGGCTCGTCATCGACCTCGAGAAGAAGCAGCTCGCGATCGAGGAAGCTTCGGGCAGCCTGATGCTTCGCGAAAAAGGCAAAGATCAGACCGGCGGCGCCGAAGCGTCCACGGCGGCGGAGGCCAAGGCGCGCGCGGAGGCGGACCGAATCGTGGACGGCCCCCGCGCGGCGCGCCCCCGTTTTTCGAAGCTGACCGGCGTGACGGGCGCGGTGGAAGACCTCGCCAAGGGCCGCTTTCTTGGCGAAGGCGTCGAGATCGCTCAGGTCCGCACCGAGCACGACGACGACTTCGTGCGCGAAGGGCGCGCGTACCTGTACTTTTGGCCGGGGGGCACGACCGAGCGCGCCGTCATCCAGTTGAAGAAGGCGGGCGACCGAGAAGCGTCGCTCAGCGTCGTGGTGAGCCCGCTCACCGGCCGCGCCAAGATCGAAAAAGGCGGCGCGGAGTTTCCGGAACCGCGCGGCGTCGATCAAGAATACAGCGAAAGGGAGCAGTGATGGCTCGAGCGCGCGCTCCTCGCCGCGGCTTCACCTTGCTGGAGGTGCTGGTCGCGGTCGCGATCTTGGGCCTCGGGCTCACGGTCATCTTGAGCTCTCAGGTCGGGCTGTTCTCGAGCGCTACGCGCGGAGAGCACCTGACCGTGGCGAGCAGCATGCTGCGCTGCAAAATGAGCGAGATAGAGCTCACGCTGGCGCAGAAGGGCTTCCAGCTCACGGACCAGAACGACGAAGGCGACTGCTGCGACAACGAGAGCGATGGTTACTCCTGCGCGTGGAAGATCGAGCGCGTGGAGCTACCTCCACTGCCGCAATCGAGCGGTGCGGGCGGAAGCTCGCCGGGACCGGCCGGCTCCGCGGGCCTCAAAGGTCCCGGAGGCCTAGCGCTCGGCTCGGCTCCCCCCGGCACGATGGGCGCGAGCGGATCGGCGGCCATCGGCGCGCCGGGACCGCTCGGCGCGCTGATGAACATTCAAGCGTCGTCCGGCGCATCTCTGAGCGGCGGGGCCCAAGCTACGCCGGGCGGGGTGATGCAGCAGCTCGGCAGCACCGGGAGCACCGGCATGGAAGGCATGGTGATGGGCTTCGTCTATCCGAGCCTCAAGCCCATGCTCGAAGCGAGCATTCGGCGTGTCACCGTGAAGGTGACGTGGAAAGAGGGCACGCGGGCGCGCGAGTTCGAGGTCACGCAGTTTCTGACTCGGCCCCAGGAAGGGCAGCTCGGCACCGCGGACATGCTGGGCCTCGACGCGATCAACCAAGCCGCGGCGGGCCTGCAAGGCACCGGTACCGGCACCGGTACACCGACCGGGACTGGCACCACGACCGGCACGTCGACGGGGACGGGGAGCACACTGAAATGACCGTTCGGCGCTCCCCCCGTGGCTTCACGTTGATCGAGGTATTGATCTCGATCTCGATTTTGGCGGCCATCACTTCGCTCTTGTTCGGCGCGTTCTCGGCCTTGAAGAAGAGCAAGGACGGCCTCACGCGGATGCAAGATCGGCAGCGAGAGGCGCGCTTGGCGATGGCGCGCATGACGCGCGAGCTCCAGAGCGCTTACCTCTCCGCGCACCTTCCCATCAACCAGGCGTTGATGATCCAAAAGACCATTTTCCGGGGGGAGCGCGGCACCCCCGCGGATCGCGTGGACTTTACGGCCTTCGCCAACATGCGGCTGGAGAAGGATTCACACGTTTCCGACCAGTGCGAAATCGCCTACTACGCCTCGCCGAATCCAGACGGCTCGGGCCAAATCGACCTCGTGCGGCGAGTGGACAGCTCGATCGATCTGGAGCCTACCAAGGGCGGCAAGGTCGAGGTCCTGGCCACGAACATCGACCTGTTCGACCTGCAGTACTTGGACGCGCAAACGGCCCAGTGGCAGGAGGGGTGGGACACGACGCAGAGCACCGGTCAGCTCGACCGCCTGCCGCTGCAGGTGCGCATCATCCTGGTGCTCAACGGCGGCGTGCGCGCCGGGGCGGGGCGCAGCCCGGGCACGATCCGCCTGGTGACGAAGGTCGGGCTCAACATTTTACAACCGCTCACGTTCGCCACTCTCTGAGCCATGTCGTCGCTCCTCGCCTTTCTGACTCGGCCTCTCGGCGCTCCTCGAGCGCGGCTGGGCGAGCGTGCGCGGCGGCTGCGAGGGCGACGCCGTCGGCGCGGTGTGGCGCTCATTTTGGTGCTGAGCTCCCTCACTATCCTGACCGTGATGTTGTCCGAGGTTCAGGACGAGAGCGCGTCCGAGCTCGGCGCCGCCCTCACCGCGCGCGACCAAGTGGTCGCAGAGTACGCGGCCAAGAGCGCCATCAACTTGTCGCGACTGCTGATCGCGGCCGAGCCGACGATCAGGAAGACGCTCGCGCCGCTGTTCTTGATGATGAAGAGCGCGCCGCCGCAGATCCCGGTCTGGGAGTTCACGGATCGGGTCATGGGCGCGTTCAACGACGCGGAGGGCGCGGAGGCGTTTCAGTCACTCGGCAGCTTCGACCTCACTAAAGGCAGGAACCTCGGGCTCACCGGCGCCGGCTTCGTGATCAAGGTCATCGACGAGGACTCGAAGATCAACTTGAACGAGCCCGCGCGCGGCGGCGCCTTCGGCCAGTCCCGCTTGGCCGCGCAGCTCATCGGCTTGATGGGCGGGCCGCAAAACAACAAGCTCTTCGAAGGCAAGGACGCGGACGGCTCCTTCTCGGATCGGCAAACCATCTGCTCGGCGGTCGTCGACTGGACCGACCCGGACTCGGAAGCCTTCGTCTGTGATCCCAACAACCCGACCGCTCAGTCCGCGGGCGCGGAAGACGCGTTTTACGAGCGTCTCATCCGGCCCTATTCGCGCAAGAACGCCGCGTTCGACAGCCTGGACGAGCTGCACAAGTTGCGCGGCTTCGGCGACGACTTCTGGGCGACGTTCATCGAGCCAGATCCGGATCGCCCCGAGAAGCGCACGGTCACGGTTTGGGGGCAGGGAACGATCAACGTCAACACCGCCAACCCCCAGACTCTGCTCGCGTTCATCTGCTCCAACGCGCCGATGGCCAAGCCGTGCAACGACCCCGCGGAGGCGACCAAATTCCTCATGATGGTCACGATGCTGCGCGGGATGATGGCGGGGGTGCCGCTCTTCTCGTCGCCGGACACGTTCATCAACGCGCTCAGCAACAAGGGCCCATTCGGGCAAATCTTCCAGTCTATCGGCATGGAGCCGGTGCCGTTCTTGTCCGTGGATCAAGCCAAGAAGATGATCTCGGTGGAGAGCAAGCTGTTCAGCATCTATGCGACCGGCGTCGTCAAGTCGGGCAAGCGCGAGACGCGCGTCCGGGTGCACGCGGTGGTGGACTTCCGCAACGCACCGCCTCCCGGCACGGCGACGCAGCTGGCGCAGGCCGCTCAGCTCAACAACGCCATGGCCGGTAGAAATGCGGCAGGCGGCTCGATCTCTGGGGCACCGCTACCGGGGGCAAACGGCCAACCCCCGAACTTGAACGATCCCGCGACGGCGATGCAAGCGCTGCTCAAGCCGACCCCTGGCGGCAGCATTATCCACTATAAGATCGAGTGATTCGAGGCACATGGCAGGTTTCGTAGGCATCGACATCGGCAGGACCCACGTTCGCGCGGCGAGCATCAGCACGGGGTACAAGCGTCTGGTCTTGGAGCGGCTGGAAGAGGTCGCGCTGGACTCCGTCGAGTCCCTCGAGCGGGCGATTCAGGTCGTGTGCGCGCCGCTCATCGTGGGGACGGATGGCGTCGCGGTGGCCATCGACGGAGACCAGTGCTTCATCCAGCGCGTCAACTTGCCGGCGACCGCACAAAAGCGCCTGGAAGAGGTGCTGCCGTTCGAGATTGAGGCGCAGATCCCGGTAGATATCGACGAGCTGGTTTACGACCATCGCTCGCTCCGGCGCGCCAAATCGAGCGACCCGCTGGTAGTAATGACCGCCGCCGCGCGAATCGACGCGGTGCGCGCGCGTATCGAGCTCGTGAAGTCCGCGCTCGCGCGCCAACCGGACCGCGTGGGTTGTGGGCCGCTTTCGCTTTCGAACTTGGCCTCCGTCATCAGCTCGCTGCGCGGCCCCGGGCCGTTCGCACTGATAGACTTGGGCGCGGAGCGCACGGAGGTCACGGTGCTGGCCGATGGCGAGGCCGTCTTCGTGCGCACGCTGTCGCAAGGAGTGGCGGGCTTGCCTGGAAGCGCCACGTCGCTCGCGAGCGAGATGCGCCAAACCTTCTTGGCCGCTTCCGTCACGGTCGGGCAGGACTTGCAGGCCGCCTTCCTGGTTGGCGGAGGAGCGGCCGCAACCGGCGCCGCGGAGTACCTCGCTTACGAGGTGGGCGTCCCGATTCAGCCGCTACCCAGCCTGGAGATGGAAGGCGCGACTGAAGAGCGCGCGCCGAGCCTCCCGCGCTTTGCCAAGGCCGTCGCGCTGGCGCTCGGGGTTTCCGGCCGTTCACGGGATCTGGATTTGCGGCGCGGTCCGCTGGAGTACCAACGCGGCTTCGGCTTCCTCAAGGAGAAGCTGCCGGTATTGAGCGGCTTGGGGGCGGCGATCGCCATCAGCTTCGTCTTCTCGAATTGGGCGCAGATGCGCGCCCTGGATCGAGAGCACGAGGTTCTCACCGCGCAGCTCGCGGCGGTCTCCAAAGAGGTGCTGGGCGAGGAGGTGGCGGATGCGGACGCCGCGGCGGAGGCGTTGACCCGCGCTCAAGCTTCCGAGGAAGCCGATCCCATGCCCACCGTGGACGGCTTCGACATCATCGTCGAGCTCTCCAAGGTCATCCCGATGAACATGGTGCACGACATCGAAGAGTTCGACATGCAGCGCGGCAAGGTGAAAGTGTCGGGCATCGTGGGCTCGACCGCCGACGCGCAGAGCATCGCCGCGGAGATGGGCAAGCATCCCTGCGTGAAAGACCCCAAGATCGCCAAAGTGACTCAAGTCGTCGGCAGCGATCGTCAAAAATACGTGCTGGAGCTGGACGTGCGCTGCGGCGACGACAACGCCAAGAAAAAGGCGGAAGCGCCCGCGGAAGACGCGGGTAAGGAGCAGACGCCGTGAGCCTTTCCGAACGCATCTCTCGGCTGGAGCCGCGGGAGCGCCGCTTGCTCGGCATCCTCGGAGGCGTATTCGGGGCGATGGCGTTTCTCGCCATCCCCATCGGCATCGCGGCCACGGTGCACTCGCAGGCGAGCGACAACGAGAGCTTGCACGAGGCCATCAACAGCATCGAAGAAGCGCGGATGAGCGTAGCCAAAGCGCAGGCCTCGCGGGACGCGGTCACGGCGCGCTACGCGAGCCCCGCACCGCCGCTCGCTTCTTTCCTCTCGCGCGTGGCGGGCGAGGTGCAGGTGGAGATTCCGGAGAGTCAGGATCGCCAACCGGTGCCTCACGGCAAGCGCTATAGCGAACGCTCGACGAAGATCGTGCTGCGCAAAGTCGGAATGCTCAAGCTCATTCACTTGATGGAAAAGATCGAGACCAGCGGGCACCCGGTGCTCATGTCCTCGCTCAATATTCGCAAGCGCGCCGTCGAGCCGGACTCTTTCGACGTGGACATGGTCGTGAGCGCCTATGACCGGAAGGCCCCTGAGCCCAAGAAGGCAGCGCCCAAGCCCGCCGGGAGCGACGAAGCCGGCGCGGGGGACGCGCCGTGAGCCCGCGCCTTCGAAAGGCCCTAAAATGGGCCGGGTACGTCGCGTTCTACCTGTTTTCTCTGCTGCTCTTCGCCTACCTCACGTTCCCCTACAACCGCCTGGCGGACCGCATCGTTTCCGAGTTCAACGCTCGGCAAACCGGGCCCAAGCCCATGCGCCTGAAGCTGGGCGACATGAGCTCCTACTGGCTCAACGGGGTGGAGGCCGAAGAAATCACGCTCACGTCTCCCGCTGAGCCCGACGAGACGGGCAAACCCGGCAAACCGAAGGTGATGACGATAGACACGGCGCACGCCTCCGTCTCGCTCTTTCGTTTGCTGTTCGGCACACTGAAGATCTCGTTCGGCGCTGACGCCTTCGGCGGCGAGCTCTCCGGCTCGACCGTCAATGCGGACGAGGGGCGTGAGCTGGAGGTTGAGCTCGAAGACTTGGACCTCGGGCAGGCGCCGCTGTTCGGTGACATCGTCGGGCTGCCGCTCGCCGGAAAGCTGAACGGCACCATCGAGCTGCTCATGCCGGAAGAGAAGCTCTCCAAGGCGGACGGGAAGATCAGCCTCAAGGTGACGGACCTCGCGGCCGGAGACGGCAAAGCAAAAATTCGCGACACGATCGCGCTACCTCGGTTGGAGGCGGGCGAGCTGGCTTTGGACGCCGAAGCGAAGACCGGGAACCTCAAAATCACGAATTTTTCCGCGAACGGCCCAGACTTGAAGCTCGAAAGCGACGGGACGCTGCGCCTCCGGGACACGTTCGAGTCCAGCCTGCTGAACCTGAACGTCTCGTTCAAATTCCAAGAGCGGTACACGAACAAGAGCGACATCACCAAGAGCCTGTTCGGCTCCGGGTCGATGCCGGGCCTCTTCGACTTAGATCCGAAGATGAAGCAAGCCAAGCGGCCCGACGGCTCCTACGGCTGGCGCGCGAGCGGCATCGTCTCGCACCTCAACTTCAGCCCCGCGCCCGCGTCTTCGCCTATCCCCGGCAGCGCCAAACCGTAACGTGGACGTTGTTGGTCACTGACGCGACGACTGCAACGAACGCACGATTTTTCGGGGGTCGCGCTGCCGCCTGGGACCCGCGCTGTCCCGGCGGCGCGCCGCAGGCGCGGCGAACCCAGAATTCTCGGTCTCGCAGAACTCCAGCCCCTCCCGATCTCCCTGTGAAATCTGGGAAGCGCGGGCGCCTCAGTCGCGAACAGGCAACCCGCTAGGAATCGACGGCGATGCCGAGCTGGTGGCGGAGCTGGAAGTAAGCGCTGCTCACGCTGAAGAGCACGAGCTCCTTCAAGCGCTCGTCGGTGGGGACGGAGCTAGTGCTCTCGTCCGATGCCTTGATGATTTGAGTCGCGGTTTCCAGGTCGTGCGAGAGCAGGAAGCCGACGCGATCCGCGGTGAGGTCCACGCCGCGCACCCAGCGCTTCAGATCCAACGGGGCACCCGAGGTGAGCACCTTGGCGACGACGCGCGTCAGGTGGTCGCGCGCCTGCCCGGTGACGCCTACCTCGAGCGCTTGCATGGCCTCCGCGATCGCGCCTTCCAGCTCCGGGCTGACCGGGAATTGCGGTGAGGTGAGCTTGATCGCCGCGAAGAGCCAGGCTTTGAGCACCGTGCCGCTCGCGAGGAGGTGACGCAGGTAGAGGCCGGGGCGCAGGTACGTGAGCTGTTGACCCGCAATGAAGCCCGCGGGCTGGAGCGGCACGTCCGTGCGTAGCGCGGTTTGACCGAGGACGAGCGCGGGCTCGTGCGTGAAAAGGAACGAGAGACCGCCCGGATCGTTCGGGTTTTCGAAGGCGGGCGGTACCGGCATGCCGAGCACGCCGGCGGCGTAGTAAAGGCTCTGACAGACGGGCGCCGGGTGCTGGGTCACGTCCACCAAGTAGCTGGGGTCGTAACCGAGCTCCTGCGCGGTTTGGCTGCGCCGCGCGATGACGGCGGGCTCGATGAGCGCGAACACGCTGGTGAGCAAGGCGTCCGCGTCCGGATGCATGAGCTGCATCAACCACTCTTCGTCCCCGAGGGTGGACTGCGCGGGGGCGGCCGTGTCGCTCTTCATGCGCTTGTAGAAGCGCTCTTCGTCCGGCTCGGCGAGGTTGAGCACGCTCAGCGTCTGGCACAAGCACCACGACGCGTCGGCTTGCTTCGTTTCCGTGTAAAGACGGCGGAGCGCCTTGTAGGACTCGGCTCGGAAGGGGTTGGTGCGCAGAAGCAGCGCCTGGCTCGCGACGGCCTTGTCCAGGTACTTTTCCGGATCGGTCGCGTAGAGCGCGCCGAGGTGCTCGGAGCGCTCCTTGTTCTCGGGCTCCAGAGTTTGGGCGGCCTCGTACGCGTCGATGGCTTGATCCATCAGGCCGAGGTTCTTCTCGTACAGCTCGCCGAGCTTTTGGAAGCTGTCGAGCATCGCGGACTTGTCGTCCGCTTCCGTGGCGGCATCCAAACGGCGGCTGAGCAATCGCTCCACACCCTGCCAATTGCCGCGCTCTCGCTCGAGCTCCACGGCTTCGCCGGCCGCCTTGTCGAAGCGGGGCTCCAGCGCCAAAAGCTGCTCGTAGAGCTCGAGCGCGCGACCCACGTCCCCGGTTTGGCGCGCGGTGACGATGGCGGCCGTGTGCAGGTACTTCACCTTCTGCTTCGGGTCGTCCACGAACTCGGCGAGGCGCAGCACGACCTCGACCAGCTTGTTCCAGTCTTTCTCTTCGCTGTAGAGCTGCATCAGCTTCGTGAGCAGCTTGCGGTCGTCGGGACGGTCTTCCAGCGCGGCGACGAAGCTCTTGGCGGCGGCCGCGCGATCGTTGAGCTTTTCATGGCTCAAGTCGCCGATCTCGATGAGCAGCTCCACTCGCTCGTCCGCGCTCGCGACGTCCAGCTGTCGCGTCTTGAGCTTGATGACGTCCGTCCACTTGCCTTCGGCCTCGTGAATCTTCGCGAGCGCTATCAGCGGCAGAGAGCTGCTCGGATCCGCGTCCGCCGCCTCTTCGAGCGGCTTTTTAGCGTCTTCCAGCTTGCCCAGCTGCCGGAGCGCCTCTCCCAGGCGGTACTGCGCGGCCCCCCGCTCCGTGACGCTCATGCGGCTGCTGAAACGCGCGAGCATGTCCGTGAACAGCTCCGCGGCCCGGCCGGGCGAGCCGTTCTCGAAGGTGACGAGCGCGACCCGCTCCAGCGCTTGGAGGTCGTCGGGCGCGATGCGCAGCAAGGTGTCCATGGGCGCGAGCGCCTTCTCGGTCGACCCGGTTTGCGAGAGCGCGTCCACGTACCGAACGAGCACGCGGACCGCTTCCGCGCGCTCCAGCGTGTCGGCGCGGCCGACGACGCCTTCGTAGTGCTTGGCGGCTTCCAGCGCGCGCTTGGCCTCGAACGAAATGTCGCCCAAGACGACCAGCGCGTCCAGGTTCGTCGGATCCAGCGCAACGGCGCGCCGAGCCGCCTCCTCCGCGCGCTTATCGTCACGCAGGCCGTCGCGCAAAAGCCGCGAAAGCTCGCCGCTGAGCTTGCTCTTGCGGAGGTCGCTCTCCGTCACCGAGAGCTCTCGCTCCACCAGCTGCACGGCGGCGTTGTGATCGCCGCGCGCCGAGAAGGCGCTGCGCAGCGCCGAGGAGGCGACGGCGTCTTTCGGGTTCGCGTCGAGCGCCTTTTGGAAGCGCAAGATGGCGCCGTCTTTATCACCGCGCGACTCGAGCAGTTTGGCCGCGCGCACCCACTGTTCCGCTTTTGTCTCCGGGGTCGTCGCTTTGGCGGCGAGCGCCTCGATCGCAGCGACGGCAGCCCCCGAGTCCCCGCTGGACTCTCGAAGCTTGGCCACCGCTTCCAGCGCGCCGGCGTGCTGTGGCTCGAGCTCCAGCGCAAGCTCGTAGGCCGCGATAGCGCGCTCGGGCGACCCGAGTTGCTCCGCGAGCAGGCGTGCGCGCGCGAGGAGCAGGGCCAAGCGGCGCGGCGCCTCGCTCACCAGCTTGATGTGGCGATCGTAGACGCTCGCGACGTCTTCCCAGCGATCTTGACCGCGGTAGAGGCGCACGAGGGCCGTGAGCGCGTTCTCGCTGTTCGGGTCCAGCTTCAGCACCTGCTCGAAGGCGTCCGCCGCTTTCTGGGCGTCGATGAACTCCTCCTCGTAGAGCGCGGCCACGCGTTCCCACAACGTGACCTTCTGGCGAGGTGTGGCCGCGGCTTCGATCTGCTGATTCAAGTTGTCCAGCAGGTCCTGGAACCGCCCGAGCTTGGAGTAGACTCGGTCCAGCCCTCGCAGCGCCTCCGCGTGCCGCGCGTCCAACGCCAGTACGTCCCGGTAGCGGCGCACCGCCTCCGTGTCGTCTTTGATCTGCGTTTCGTACACCTCGGCAATCCGCGTCAGCGAGCTCCGCTTTTCTTCGCCTCGCTGCGCTTCCGCGCGGCGGACGAGGTGCTTGACCAGGCTCGTGAAATCCCCGAGACGCTCGTAAATCTTCGCGACGGCGTCGCTGGCTTTGGTGTGGCCGGGGTCCGCCGCCAGCACCTGCTCGTACAGAGCGCGCGCGTTCTGGGTGTCGTTCAGGTGCTGCTCGAGGATTTCTGCCGCCTCCGCGCGCAGATCTCGAGCTTGGGCGGGCGTTTTCGCCGCGTCCGCCCGGCGCGTGAGCACCACGCCGAGCTCCTGCCACTGCTGCGCCTTACGGTAGATTTGCGTCATGCCGTCCAGCGCGGCGTCGCTGCTCGGGTCTTGCTGCACGACGGCTTGGAAGCAGTGCAGTGCCAAATCCGGACGCTGCAGCTTCTCCAAGTACCATCGGCCGACCTTGAGCGAGATGAGCGCCTTGACCTCCGGCGCGTGCTCACCGTCGGCGGCCGTGCTCTGACAGCCCTGGAGCACCTCGGCCCACGCCTCGGCGTTCGAGCCGCACAGGCGCTCGAGCTCGCTCACCACGTGGCTCTGCTCGGGGTCCTCGCAGAAGGACTGGGTGAACGCGACGACGGCCTGGTCCTTGTCGGCGAGCTCGTTCGCATAGAGCTTGCCAATCTCAGCGAAAGCCCGGCCGCGCTCGGCGCCGCTGGTCGCTTTCTCGCTCTGCGCGAGTAGCATCTCCACCAGCTCCTCGAACTTACCGAGCTTGCGCCGCAGCGTCTCCAGCGCGCGCTCTGCCACCTGGTCGTCCGGATCGACGTCGAGGATGGAGACGTACAGCGCTTCCGCGGCCTCCGGCTTCTCGGCGATGTCTTCCAGGATGCGGGCGGCGCGGAAGAGCAGGGCCTTTCTCGTGTCCGCGGCCCCGTCCCCGGCGCCGGGGACGGCGTCGGCGGCCGTCCGAAATGTCTCCGCGACCCTCTCCGCGGCGCCCGCGGTGTGCGCGGCGGCTTCCAGCTCGAGCGCGGCTTCGTCCTTGGTGGGGTCCGCGAGCAGCGCGGCTACTCGACGGTCCACTTCCGGCTCGGAGAGCGACTCGACCTTAGGAGTAACGCGGGCCGAGCCCGCCAGAAGCTCCAGCACCGCGGCCGCGTCTCGAGGCCGACGGCTGGCGTTCTTGTCCAGCAGCTTGAGGACGAGGTCGTCCAGCTCGCGCGAGACCCAGCCGCGCGGCGCGACGCTGCTGGGCGCGGGGGGATCTTGCATCAAATGGCCGAAGGCAGTCTCCAGCGCGGGCTTGTCTCCGAATACAGGCTTGCCAGAGATGATTTGGAACAGGACCGCGCCGAACGAGTAGACGTCGCTCGCCGGATCCGCGACTTGGCCGCGAATCTGCTCAGGCGAGACCGACCCGGGTGACCCGACCGTGCTGAACAGCTCTGCTCGCCCGTTGTTCGTTCGGGCGCGAGCGCGCAGCCGGTCCGTTCCGGCGTCTACCAACATGAGCCGCGACGAGCCGTCTGCGCCGCGGGCCAGCAACAAATTCTCCAGCCGCAAATCGCCGTGCGCGATGCGCTGCGCGTGCAGCGCCGCTAGCGCCTCGAGCAACGCTTTGAGCAAGGGGCGCGCTTCGTTCTCGTGAAGCGGGCCGCTCCGTGCGATGCGGTGGGCGAGGGACTGGGCCTCGACGTAGTCCGACAGAACGCCCGTGCGGCCGTCCACCGAGATGGCGCGCACGCCGCTGGGGAGGGCCGAATGAGCGACTTTCCCGGCCAAGCGCGTGACGGTGAGGAACCGGTGCAAGCCGCGAGCGTCGCGCGTCGCCTCGCGCCGTAAGAGCTTGAGGCGGTGCTCCGCCGCGCCCACTTTCACCAGGTAGGAAACGGCTAGGCGCCCTTCGCCTAGCTTGCGGACGACCGTGAAACCACCGAAGTCCGCGCCAGGCTTGAGCTCGTCTTCGCCTGACAGCCCGGTGAGGCGGATGTCCGCGACCTGCGAGCTCACGTTCGCGCGCGTGGCCAGCAGCACGTCGCACAAAGCCTCGACCGCGTCGTGTTCGACACAATGCGACGTGAGCGCGCCGGCGAAGCTGGCTTTCGCGGCCGTGCCCCCCACGCGCTCCGGGTCGAAACCCAAAATGTCGCGGCTCAGGGCCACGAGCTCATCCAGCTCGTACAAACGCTCGAGCTCCGCCCGAAGGAGATCCACTTCGATCATCAGTAAGTCTCGGTCCTTGCGCCCGCGCGGAAAATGGCGGGCGACCTCGAAATTGGCGGCGGAAACCATACCCCGGTTGTTATCCGTGGCCGCTCAAATTCGATGGGCAATACGGAAACTTTCCTCGGTTCGGCGGCGCGTGGCAGCCTAGGGGTTACATGGTCTCCATCTTTGCGCAGCGCGTCCTGCCCTTGGCGGTGTTGGCCGTGGCAACCGTCTCGGTTCCCTTCATGATGCTTTCGCCGACCGGCTTGCCGCGCCTGCGTAATCTGGAGGAGGAGCGACGACGGGCGGATGAGGAAATTTCGCGCCTCGGGAGCCAAATCAACGCCCTGCGGGCACAGGTGACGCGCATCAAGTCCGACCCGGCAGCCGTAGAGCGTGCCGCGCGCGACGAGCTCGGCCTCGTGCGGACGACCGAGGTCGTGTTCCAATTTTCGGAATGAACGCGGACGCGCATCGCCCGCGCGGCCCCGAAAACTGCAGCTCTTCGCGCCTCTGGCGCGAAGGCGGTTGTTACTTTTGGTACGCGGCACTAACTTGAGAGCGTGACGGTCGAGCTCGCGCGCCGGCTGATCGAGAGCGGAGTTCCGCTGGCGGATATCGAAGCAGCCTTGCTGCGCGTCGTCACGCAGGGCGTTACGCTCCCGGAGGCGCTCGCGCATCGGGAACCGGCCTTGCTGGTGCGAGTGGAGCAGGAGCTCGCGCGCTCGGAGCTGCCGTCGGTGCTCACGGTACGCGTCTCCCCGGAGCTGTACTCACGCCTGCCCGAGGGCATGTGCCGTCGTTTGCTGGCGGTGCCTGTCCATGTGGATCCAAGAACGGGTCGTGTCGACGTCGCGGCGGTTGAGCCGCTGGACCCCCACCTGGTTCAAGAGTTCTCGTTCCACCTGGAGCAACCCGTCCGTGTGCTGCTCGCCTCCCACGAGGCAGTGAAGGGCGCGCTGGACCGCTTGCAGCGCGGAGCCAAACTTTCAGTCCTGCCGCCGCGAACGGCGCCCGGAAGCGAGGCGCCGATCCCGCTGTTGAAGTTGGACAATGGCGCGAGCAGCGACGCGCCTATCCCGTTGGTGAGGCGCTCTCTCTTACCGGTCCGAGCACCCAGCTTTGCACCCAAGCCGCGTTCGCGGCCTCCGTCGGGTGCTATCCCCGCGAAAGACGGGGTCGCGCTGAGCTGGCGCTCGAAGCCGCCGCCTCTGGACCTGGTCGCGGGGGCGGAAGAGGAGCGCCGGGCCGCGGAGGCATCCCAAGCGTCGGGGCCCCCGTCCTCGCCCGTTCCCGCGTCCCCGACGACGCGAGAGCTGCTCGAGGAGGCGACGTCGCCGGAGCGCGTGTTGGACCTGCTTCGTGATTGCTTGGCCCCGGCCGCGTCCATCGTGTTCACGGTCAAGAACGCCAGCTTCGACGGTCGCGTTGGCTCTCCCTCGGTGGAAGCGCGCGCCGACGTCAAGAAGCTGTCCTTGCTCTCTCACCAGCCGAGCGTGCTGGAAACGGCTATCAAGGCCGGGTTCTACTTGGGCCCGGTCCCCAACACGCCGAACCACCGCGAGCTGCGCGACGCCCTCCCGCCCGACGCGGCGCACGAGGTGTACGTGACGGTCGTCACTGTGTCCGATCGGCCGAGCTTGGTCTGGCTCCTCGCCGGCTTCGAACAATCGTTGGACCTCACGCGGCGCGCGGACGAGATGGCGCTCGTCGCGGGGCGGGCGCTCGGGCGCATTTTGCGGCAAAGAAAGCGAGGGGGCTGAGGCATGTCCACGGACGAAAGGTCTCGCTACCGCGCCCGAGTCGAGGCCGAGACCGGCAAGAGCCCGGAGCAGCTGGCGAGCGCGACGCCCGCCGGAGTGACGCGCAAGCTCACGTACGACTCCGCGGATCTGGAGGGAATTTCGCACCTGGACGCGCTCCCGGGGCAGTTTCCGTACGTGCGTGGCCTGCGCGCCAGCATGTACGGAGGCCGGCCATGGACCATCCGGCAGTATGCCGGCTTCTCCACCGCGGAAGAGTCCAACGCATTCTACAAGCAAGCGCTGGCCGGCGGTCAGAAGGGGCTCAGCGTCGCCTTCGATTTGCCAACCCATCGGGGTTACGACAGCGACGACGAGCGCGCGCGGGGCGACGTCGGCAAGGCCGGGGTCGCGATCGACACTGTCGAGGACGTGCGCCGGCTGTTCGAGGGCATTCCGCTCGGAGACGTCAGTGTGTCCATGACCATGAACGGCGCCGTGCTGCCGGTGCTGGCCGGCTACCTCGTCGCCGCCGAGGAGCAGGGCGTGAGCGCCCGTCAGCTGAGCGGCACGATCCAGAACGACATCCTGAAAGAGTTCCTGGTTCGGAATACGTACATTTACCCGCCCGAGCCGTCGCTGCGCATGACTTCGGACGTCATTCAGTACGCGAGCGCGGAGCTGCCGAAGTTCAACCCGATTTCCATCTCTGGCTACCACCTGCACGAAGCGGGGGCGACGGCTGCGCTCGAGCTCGGGCTCACCCTGGCGGACGCCTTGGAGTACGTGCGCGCGGTTGCGGAGCGCGGTCTCGACATCGACCGGTTCGCGCCCCGGCTGTCCTTCTTCTTCGCCATCGGCATGGATTTCTTCACGGAGATAGCCAAGCTGCGCGCCGCGCGGCTGCTGTGGGCGAGCTTGCTTCGAGAGCGTTACGCCCCCAAGGACCCGCGCTCGCTAGAGCTTCGTACCCACTGCCAAACTTCGGGCATCAGCTTGTCCGCGCAAGACCCGCTGAACAACGTGGTGCGCACGGCTTTCGAGGCTTTGTCGGCGGTGCTGGGCGGCACCCAGAGCCTGCACACCAACGCCTTCGACGAGGCGCTCGCCTTGCCCAGCGATGCTTCGGCACGGGTCGCGCGCGCGACGCAGCTCATCTTGCAACACGAAACCGGCGTGCCCGGCGTCGTGGACCCGCTCGCGGGCTCGTACTTCGTCGAGCGGCTCACGCACGATTTGGCCGAGCAGGCGCGGGCGGTGCTGGCACAGGTGGAAGCGGCGGGGGGCATGGTGCGGGCGATCGAGTCCGGGCTCGCGCAGCGGCTCATCGAGACGGCCGCAGCGGAGCGCCAAGCGCGAGTGGATCGCGGTCAGGACGTGCTCGTGGGCGTGAATCGCTTTCAAGCCGAAGAGGAGCCGCCTTCGGTCGCTCTTCGCCGCATCGACTCAGGGCGGGTGCGCGAGCTGCAGACGGCGAGGCTCGCGGAGGTGAAGCGGGGCCGGAGCCAAAAGGACGTCGAGCGCGCCCTCGCGGAGCTCTCGGAAGCCGCCCGGCGCGGGCTCAACTTGGTGCCGCCGAGCGTGACCGCGATGCGGGCGCGGGCGACGGTGGGGGAGGTATCCGAAGCGCTCTCCGCGGTTTTTGGCCGCCACGCCGCGATGAGCCATGCTGTGAGGGGCGTGTACGGCAAGCAATTCGAGACCGACGAAGCCTGGCAGCAGCTGCGTCTGCGAACCGCGAGCCTGGCCGCGCGCTTCGGGAGGCAGCCGCGCATACTGGTCGCGAAGCTGGGCCAAGACGGCCACGACCGAGGCGCCAAGATCATCGCTTCGGGTCTGTCGGACCTGGGCTTCGACGTAGATCTCGGGCCGCTGTTCCAAACCCCGGCGGAGGTCGCGCGGCGCGCGGTGGACGGCGACGTGCACTTGCTGGGCATCTCTTCGCAGGCCGGCGCGCACGACGAGCTCCTGCCCGCGCTCTTGGAGGAGCTACGCGCGCTCGGGGCCGAGGACGTGCAGGTCGTGCTGGGCGGGATCGTGCCCGCCGAAGACCGCGAGCGCTTGCGCGACCTCGGCGTGAAGGCAGTCTTCGGCCCCGGCAGCGCACTGCCCGACATGGCGGCGGAGCTGCTCGGCTTGTTGGAAGCCGGAGCCGCGCGTGGCGGAGTCTGAGCTGGCGGCCAAGCTCAGGCGGGGCGACCGGCGCGCCCTGTCACGCGCCATCACCCTCGCGGAGAGCACGCGCGCCGAGCACCGAGAGCTCGCCGAGCAGCTACTCACGGAGCTGCTGCCTTTCACGGGCGGCGCCCATCGCGTCGCGCTCACGGGCGGGCCCGGTGCCGGAAAGAGCACGCTCATGGACGCGCTGGGCGCGGCCGCGCTCACGCGGGGGGCACGGGTCGCGGTGCTGGCGGTGGATCCGGCAAGCGCGATCAGCTCCGGCAGCCTGCTCGGCGACGCCGTGCGCATGCGGCGCCTTGCCGCGTCGGAGGAAGTCTTTCTGCGGCCGAGCTCGAATGCGGGGACGCTGGGCGGCACCGCTCCCGGTACGCGCGAAGCCGTGCTCTTGTGCGAAGCCGCCGGCTTCGACTTGGTCTTGGTCGAAACGGTCGGCGTCGGCCAAGCGGAGCACGCGGTGCGCGACGTGTGCGACACCTTGCTCACGGTCGCCCTGGCCGGCGCCGGAGACGAGGTGCAGGGAATGAAGCGCGGCTTACTGGAGGTTACCGACGCCGTGCTCGTGAACAAGGCAGACGGCGAAGGGGAAGCGGCGGCGCTCGCGTTCGCGACCGAGCTCAGGGCCGCGCTGAGCTTGCTCCACCGCGGGCAGCCTCCGCACATCACGGCCGTGAGCGCGCGCACCGAGCGCGGAGTGCCGGAGCTCGTGGAGTGGCTTGCCGCGCGCTTCCGCGAGCTCGGTTCGAGCGGCGCCCTCGCGGCTCGGCGGGAAGCGCAGCTGCTCCGCGCCTTCTCGGCCGCGCTTTCTCGCGAGCTCTTGCAGGCTTTGCGCGCACACCCGCGCGCGCGCGAGCTCGAAGGAGAAGTGGCGCGGGGCGCGCGTTTGCCGACCGCGGCCGCTCGCGACGCCGTGCGCGCCATGCTCGCGGGAAAGAGTTGAGCCTCGTGCCCCACTGAGGCCGGCCCTCGCGCGCCGGCGAACGCCGACGCGCACGGGTCCGCTGGCGCTACTTCTGCGCGGCGCGCGCGGCCATGAAGTTCTCCACGGTACGCGTCGTCATCTCCGCGTTGATCACTTCCGGCAGGGCGAGCAGCTCCTTGTGCAGGGGGATGTTCGTCCGAATGCCGCCGATGATGAACTCGTCCAGCGCGCGCTGCATGCGCTTGAGGGCCTGCTCGCGGGTCGGAGCGTGCACGATCACCTTGCCGAGGAGTGAGTCGTAGTTGGGCGGCACGGTGAAGCCGCCAAACACGCCGGAATCCACGCGCACGCCGGCTCCGCCGGGGGGGTGGTACTCGGTAATCTTGCCCGGCCAGGGCGCGAAGGTCGCGGGGTCTTCGGCCATGATGCGGCACTCGATCGCGTGACCGCGGAACTTCCACGGGCGCGTGTCCGGGATTTCCAGCTTCTCGCCGGCAGCGGCCTTGATCTGCTGCACCACCAAGTCGATGCCGGTCGTCATCTCCGTCACGGGATGCTCCACCTGCACGCGGGTGTTCATCTCCATGAAGTAGAGCTCGCCGCGCTCGTCCAGCAGGAACTCGAGGGTGCCGAGGGTCGTGTAGCCAGTCTCCAGGATGGCGTGGCGGATGACCTCGCCCATTTTTGCGCGCAGCTCGTCCGTCATCGCGGGGCTGGGCGACTCTTCCACCAGCTTCTGGTTTTTGCGCTGCAGCGAGCACTCGCGCTCGCCGAGCGTCCACACCTGGCCATGCTTGTCGGCCAGCGCCTGGAACTCCACGTGGCGCGGCCTCTCCACGAAGCGCTCCAGGTACATCTCCGGGTTACCGAAGGCGGTCATCGCCTCGGAGGTGGCGGACTCGAACGCGCGCCGCACTTGGTCGACCCCGCGCACGATGCGCATACCTCGACCACCGCCGCCCGCGCGCGCCTTCAAGATGACGGGGAAGCCGATGCGTTCGGCTTCTGACTCGGCGTGCTCGACGTCCCGTAGGGCTTCGGTGCCGGGCAAGAGCGGCAGCCCGAACCTCTTGGCGGCCTCTCGCGCGCGGATCTTGTCGCCCCAAAGCCGCATCGCGTCCGCGCTCGGACCAATGAAGCTGATGCCGCACGCCTCTACGACGCGCGCGAACTCCGCGTTTTCCGACAAGAAGCCGTAGCCGGGGTGAATCGCGTCCGCGGCCGTGATCTCGGCCGCGCTGATGATGGCGGGGATGTGAAGGTAGCTCTTCGACGCGACGGCAGGACCGATGCACACGGCCTGGTCCGCAAAGCGGACGTGGAGCGCGCCGGCGTCGGCCTCGGAATGAACGGCGACGGTCTTGATTCCGAGCTCTTTACAAGCGCGGATGACCCGCACGGCAATCTCGCCGCGGTTGGCGATCAGGACTTTTTTGAACATCAGCCCTTCTTAAGCTTGAAGAGCTTCTGACCGAACTCCACGCTCTTGCCGTTCTCGACCAAGATGTCGAGCACGGTGCCGGCGGAGTCGCTCTCGATTTCGTTCATCAGCTTCATGGCCTCGATGATGCAGAGCGCTTGGCCTTGCTTCACCTGAGTGCCCACCTCACAGAAGTTGGCGGAGTCGGGGCCAGGGGCGCGATAGAACGTGCCCACGAAGGGCGAGGTGACGAACACCACGTTGGGATCCGCATCGTCGGTCGCCTTGGCGGAGCCGCTGCCACCGGTCGAAGCGGGGGCGGCCGCGAAAACCGGCGGCGCGGCTTGGACGAGGGCGGCGGCCTTTTTGCCGAGGGACAGCCGCAGCTTCAGCTGCTCGTCTTCGTACTCGAACTCCGAGACGTCGCCCTTTTCGAGAGTCTCGAGCAGGCTCTTCAATTGCTCTAGCGAGATTTGCATGGTGTTTAGCGCTAAGCGGGCCGTGAGGCCGGCGAAGGGGGCGCACGTTAACTCAGGCCATCCGCCATGCCAACGGGATCGCCACTACTTCGACGCTGTCGATTCTTCGCGGCGCCGTCGCGCGATTGCTGCGTCGCGGCAAGCGGCGAGCACTGGTTCAACCTGCCTGATGAAGCCGCCGAAGCAGGGCTTCCAGCGCCGTTCGATACGAGTCGGGGCCGAATCCAGCTACCTTGGCAACGCACGCAGCCGCAATCACAGATACGTGACGGAAGCTCTCGCGCGCCTCGGGGTTCGAGATGTGCACCTCCACCACGGGGAGGGGAGAGCCCTTGATGGCGTCGTGAAGCGCGTAAGACGTGTGGGTGTAGGCGCCGGCATTGAGCAAGACACCAGCGAACCCGTCGTCGGTCGCGCTGCCAATCCACGTGACGAGCTCGCCTTCGTGGTTGCTCTGCCGACAATCCACGGCCGCGCCCAGCTCCTTCGCTACGCGGGCGAGGCCGTCGTGCAGCTGCGGCAGCGTCGTGGAGCCATAAATGTGCGGCTCGCGCGTGCCGAGCCGGTCCAAGTTCGGACCGCTCAGCACCAAGATCTTCTTCGACGTGCTCTTGCTCGACGTGCCGCGACGCGGAGCCGCGCCGCGTGGACTCACGCGTCGAGCTCCTGCGCGAGCGAGGGCGCCATGACGCGCAGCAGGTAGCGGCCCTTGCCGAGGTTTCCGTCCGGGGCCATCGTCATCGCGACGAAATAGGTTTCGTTGATGACGCGCACGAGCGTCACCATCTTTTCGCTCCGGAACGAGACCTCGTTCGTGGCGCCGGCGTCGAGCATCTCGGTGGCGCGCTGAATCGCTTTCACGACGACGCTGACCTCGGCGCCGACGGTCTCGATGTCGAGCTGCGCGCCGTCTCGAGCGTAGCTTTCGAGCGGAATGCCCTCGAAGTCCATGAGCAGCCCGGCGATGCTGCCTTCCGTTCCGATGACCGCGTGCTGCAGCGCCTCTTTGAACATGGCCGACAATGCTAGCGGGTTTTGCCGATTTGCGTGAATTTTCGCTGAGCTTCGGTTAGGGCGGCCAATTGGCCGAATTTTGCGGCCGAAAAAACTCGAGCGAGCGCGGAACCGACGCTTGCAGCGCGCGGCCGGCTGAGCGAATGCCGGAAGGGCAGGCGCCGGTGCGACCGACCTTGACCCTGCGGACGCCGTCCGGCTACCTTCCCCGTCCGCTCCGCCTAGTTAGGTAGGGACCGAACGGTCCCTTTGCGAGCGAGAAGGTAGCCGAGTCTCCGATGCGCGCGCGAGCGGGGGATCCGCCCCGCACAATGACCCAGAAAATCCTCGCTGGTCGCGCGGATGATCCTCAGCTCTCCGCCGACCTCCCGAGGGTCAAGGTGGACCAAGTCATCTTGGCGCGGGATCCCGATCGCGTCATGGCGGAGGTCGTCCTGCTCGGTGGCAAGAAATGTGTCCCCGAGGTCGGCATCGCTTACGACACGCGCTGCGTGACGCAGGTGGGCGACCCGAGACCCGGCATCGGCGCGCGCGCCTACAGAGACGCGCTGGCGCTCGGCATGTTGGTCGCGCGTCCGGGCATCGGCTTCCCGGCGCAGGTGCACCTGGAGCGGTTCGGCAGCCCCGCCCGGCTGGCGCTGACGGACGAGCCCCGTCTGGCCGCGCTCGGTGGCTCCGGCATGCTCACGCTCGTGGCCGCGCCCGCGCAGCTGGCGGAGGCGCTCGTCACGGGCGCGGCGCTGCTGCGTCCGCCGCGCAGCGTTCAGGTTCTGCTCTCCGGGCGCGTACGACCTTTCGTGTGCGTGCGGGACGTCGGTCTGGAGCTCATTCGTCGCGGTCTCGGCGACGCGATCCGCCGCATCGATCTGGAGCATGGCGCTCCGGTCGTGATCGAGTTCGCGGGGCCGAGCGCCCGACTGCTGTCGGTCTCGGAGCGGGCAATCTTGGCGGCTTTAGCGCCGCAATTGGGCGCCGCTGCCTCCGTCTTCGTCAGCGACGAGAAGACGGAAGTGTACCTGCGGGACCAACGGCGTTCCAAGGCGCACCGCAGCTTGCTGCCGGACCCGGGCGCCCCTTGCGACGACGTCATCACGGTGGATCTGTCGGCCGTGGACCCGCTCATCCTGGATGAAGACGGCCAGGTCAAACCCGTGCGCGAGCTCGCGGGCAAGCCCGTCACTCAGGTCATCCTCGGCGGGGATTCCGGCGCGTCCCTGCGCGACTTACTCGCCGCGGCCGCGCTGCTGAAGAGCAAGCGCGTGCCCCCGAAGCTGGACTTGCTCGTGGCGCCGCCGTCGCGTCAAGCGCTGGAGGTACTGGCGCAGTCCGGCGCGCTCGTGGATCTCATCGCGACCGGCGCGCGCGTGGTGGAGCCGGACTCGCGTCTGCTGACGGGAGAGCTCTATCCTCCGCCGCCGACGGGCATCTCCATGCGCGCGTTCGACGCGGAGCCGACCGCACCACACATGGAGCGCGCCGTCGTCGCTTCCGCGGAGACGATCGCATTCGCGGTGGCTACCGGCGCGATCGGGGATCCCCGCTCCTTCAAGCGGCCAGTGCGCGTCACGGTGCCCCGCACCCTGCCGACGGACGACGTGCTCATCGTTCGCAAGGCCAAGGGCAAGGGCAAGGAGCCGGAAGGCGCGAAGCTCCCCGCCTCGGAAACTCCGCGCGCCCACGGCTTCTCCGGCGCCACGACGCTCGCCATCTCGGGCGTACGCGGTGCGCCGACTCAGCCGAGTGCCATGGTGCTCGAATCCTTGGACGACGTGCGGTGGATCGCGCGGCGCGCGGCGGAGCTCTCCGAAAACGTGCGAGCGGTGATCGCGCCGTTCATCCCGACTTCTTTGGTGCCGGTGCTCGCCGGGCTCGGCATCCTCGCGCTGCGGGCGGAGCTGGAGTCGGTGAAGAAGCTCAAGACGCAGACCAGCCTTGCGCTGCCGGAGCCGGAGTCTTGGGATGGTAAAGCGACCATCTCAGCCCAGGCGGGCGGGCAAACCGTGGACCTCAGCTTGCTCGCCGTCGGCGCAGAGCGGGAGTGGACGCGCGCCGGGACCGCGCGGAGCGCCGCGCCCCTGGCGAAGCGCTGACGATCTGGACTATCGTCCGCCCCGTGAAAACGGGACTTTTTGCGGCTTCCTTCGGCTTGGCTCTGGGCGTCGCGCTCTCCGCGCAGGCGGCGGAGCCAGAGGCAGCGGCCGAAAAAACGGCGCCGCTGGACGACCCTGCGCCCGAGCCGCCCGCGAAGAAGCGCGAAGAAGTGCCCGTCGAAAAAGGCGGCACGGAGCCGGCCGACGACCGTTTCGGGCACGGCATGCAGTTCGGGCTGCGCGCCGGCATCACGGGCGGGTATCGCATGATCTTTCGTTACGACAAGTCGCCGTTCTGCCGCGAGCCCGAGAACAAATCCGACAAAGACCAGCAGAAGTTCTGCGGTAACGGCGCGCCGCCAGCGTTGGACCTCGCGCTCAGCTTCGCCCCTTTGGACTTCGTGGAGCCGTACGTGTGGGCACGCTTCGGGCTCTCCGGGGAAGCGTCGACCAACACCAAAGCGCTCACCGCGTTCGGCGTCGGTGCGCGCATCTACACGATGAGCGATTCGAAGCTGAAAATCTTCGTGGAGCCAGCGATTGGGATGGAAGTCGAGGGCGGCGCCGGAAACCCGGCGTGGGTCTTCCGCGACACTAATCCGCCTGGTCAACGCCCAGACTACAAGAAGGACTTCTTGATTCACCTCGGGGTCGGGCCCCAGTACGACTTCGCGCGCGCCTTTGGCGTCTACGTGCACGCCGGTATTACGACCGGGGTGCTCCGCTACATCCACGCCCAGCTGGAGGTCAGCGGCGGCGTGCAACTGCGCGTGCCCTGAGGAGTCTCGAGTGTCGTCGGCAGAGGCTCGTCCTTTCCGCGTGCTCGGCGTGCAGCAGATCGCCGTCGGCGCGCTGTCGCGCGACCCGCTGCGTCGCTTGTGGTGCGAGCTCCTTGGCGTGCCGCGAGTCGGCGAATACGCGAGCGAAACCGAAAATGTCGCCGAAGACATCCTCCGGCTGGGCGGCGTCGAGATCGACTTGATGCAGCCGCTGGATGCAGCGCGAGCCCCGCGCGTCCACGAGCCCGCGCTCAACCACGTCGGGCTTTGGGTGGACGACTTACGGGCCGCGTACGAATGGCTCTCGGCCCAGGGGGTGCGCTTCACGCCGGGCGGCATTCGCCGCGGCGCGGCCGGTCACGACGTGTGCTTCATTCACCCCAAGCCGAGCCTCGAGCGGCCTGAGGCAGGCCAGGGCGTCCTGATCGAGCTCGTGCAGGCGCCGCCGGACGTGGTGGCCGAGCTCGGCGCGCGTTAGAGTTCGCACGTTGTCTTCGCCCCGCACGCTCGTTTCGCGGCGCACCGCGCTCCGGACGGTCATCGCCGGCGCGGTGGGCGTCGGCCCGCTCGGCTGCCAATCGAGCGGCAAAAGCGAGGTTTCGACAACCCGCTTGCGGCTCGCGGCCGAAAACGCGGCGGCGAAGACCTGTCCAGTGCGCTTCGCGGGGGAACGCTTCGACCAACCGCACGCTAAGCGCGACGGTCGCGCGTTTCCCCAGGCGCAGGTCTCGGAGAACGTGGAGATCGCGATCATCGGTGGAGGGCCGAGCGGCTTGTGCGCTCTGCACGCCCTGAAGGGCCGCGACGCGGTGCTCCTGGAAAAAGAGGATGAGCTCGGCGGCAACTGTACGAGCGACACCTGGGAGGGCGTGACGTTCTCGACTGGGGCCGCGTTCTTCACGGCTGGTGACGCCGCGCTGGTCGAGCTCATGCGTTCGATCGGCGCACCGCCCTTGCCGATCGAGGGCGGCGACGTGCTGGTCGTAGGCGGCGAGCCCTTCGCGGACTTTTTCGGGAACGGCGCTCGCCGTCTACCGTTCGAGCCGAGCGTGCGCGACGCCTTCCGGCTGTCCGCAGAACGGGCGGAGGAGCGTCGTCGCCAGAGCCGAGAGCGCGAGCTGGACGTGCAGTCCTTCTCCGAGTTTTTGCGTCCCTACCCGGCCGAGCTGCGCGTGTTCTGGGACCGCTTCGGGGCCTCCAATTGGGGCGCCACCGCCGAGCACACCTCGGCGCGCCTGGGTCTGTCCGCTTACGCCTGGCTTCGGGGCGAGGAAGAAGGCCGGCTGAGCTACCCGGGCGGCCTGGGCGCCGCTGCGTCCGCGCTCGGCGCCCACCTGAGCGCCACGCTCGCGGGCCAGGTGCGCACCTCCACGTTCACTCACGAGCTAACGGTGGAGGCCGGCGGCCGCTCGGTGCTGGTTCACACCCTCAGCGCGGGCGAGCCGCGCACCATTCGGGCACGCCGCGTAATCGTCGCGGTGCCGAAGTTCTTCGCGGCGCGGATGCTGCCTCAGCTCGGCGCCGAGCAGCGCGCCGCGATGAGCGCGTTCCGCTACGCGCCATACCCGGTCTTCAATGTTTGCCTGAACGACGTGGGCCCCGAGCTGGCTTACGACAGCTGGTTTTTGGACGCGCCGTTCTGCGACATCATCCCCGCGGATTGGGTGCTCTTCGCCGGGCGCGGCCCCAAGCCGCGCAAGACTGCGCTCACGGTTTACCACCCCCTCCTGGAGGGACAGCGCGCTCAGCTGCTGGACGACGAGCGCCTCGTGCAGATGTCGGACGACGTGGTGCTGCATCTCGACCGCCACTTCCCCGGGTTGCGCGGCAAAGTGGCGGAGACTCGCGTCTATCGGCGCGGCCATGCGTTGCCCTTGCCCGCGCCGGGCCAACTCGCGCGCGCGGAGCTCGCATCGCGCACGTTCGGTCCCATCGCCTTTGCGCATAGCGACAGCCGGGGGGACGTTTCGGCGTTCGCGGGAGCCCTGCGCGCGGCTCACCGCGCGATCGCCGAGCTCGGCTGAAAGGCGCTCAGCCTCCGCGCGACGCGACGGCTAGATACGAGCGATCGCCTGAGCTTCGGCGTCAGCCGGTCACAGCAGGAACCCCGCCAATAGCCGGAGCTCGAGCCGTTCGTGGCCGTTCAGATCCAGTCGGCTGCCGTCGCTGTCTCCGGAAAATGCCAGCAGTTGCGGCTGCACGCCGAGAGCCGCCCACCACCGGTCGTCAGAGACGCGCGCGACGGGGCCGCCGAACAGCGTGCTGCTCTTCTCGTCCCCAGATAGCCCGAGCGGTGCGCGCAGCTCGAGCCCGATGCTCGCGCCGGCCGCGAGCTGATAAGCGGCGGCCAGGGTCGGCTCGAGCACGAACGCGGTCGCGAGCTCCGCTCCGCTCGCGTTTCGGCGTGGCACGAGGTCCAGACGGGCGCCCACGTTGGCCGCAAACAGCCATCCACCCAGCTGACGATCGACGATCAGCCTTGCCCACAACGCGCTGTGGTTGGGACCGAGCGTGGCGCGCAATTGAAGCGCCGAGCCGAGCGCGTCCACGGTCGGGGAGGTGAGCTGGTACTTCAGCTCCGCCGCAGCTCCGGAAAGCTCCGACCGCGTCACACGCGAGACTTGACGGGTGAGGGAGTCCGCGACGACGTCCTGCGTCTCGGTCTCGAAATTCCAAAACAACGACAGCTCGAGTCCGCGCGTGAGCCCGTGCTCGAGCTGCAGCTGGCCTTCGAGGCGGCTGTAGTACCGGCTGCGGCCGACGCGCAAAGTCGTCCACGGCGCGAGCTCCGAGCGGCCGGGCGCGAGCACCCGCGACTCGTGCGTGGTCACGAAAGAGCGCGTCGTCGCTTGCGCGGGGGTCGCGCAAAGCGCGGCCGCAGCGAGCGGTAGGAGCGACGAGGCGCGGCGCAAAGGGGACAGCAGCCGTGAGCCTAGCGACCTCGAATCGGGAGTCAATCTTGCTGCCAAGATCATGATTGCATGATCTTTCGCGGGCTAGGGGCGGGCGCGCTTCGGCTTTCGACCCACGAGCTCGGCGTGAAAGGCGCTCGGGCAAAGCTCCTGGGCGGGGCATGCGGCGCACGCCGGTTTCTGCGCGGTGCAGATGCGTCGCCCGTGGAAGATGAGCGTGTGCGAGAGCGGATCCCAGAGCTCGCGCCCGAAGCGCTTCATCAGGTCCTGCTCGATCTCCACGGGCTCGGTGTGCTTCGTGAGCCCCAGGCGTTGGCTGAGGCGCTGCACGTGAGTGTCGACCACGACGCCTTCCGGCGCTCCGAACGCGACCCCCAGCACGACGTTCGCGGTCTTGCGGCCGACGCCCGGCAGCTTGACCAGCTCGTCGAGCGTACGCGGCACCCCACCCCCATGCTTTTCGACGAGCTGCTTGGCGAGGCCGACGATGTTCTTCGTCTTCTGCCGAAACATGCCGATCTTCGACAGCACCTTCTCGACCTCGGTCGGGTCCGCGGAAGCGAGCTCGTTCGGCCCGGGCCAGCGTCGGAACAGCTCGGGCGTGATCTTGTTGACCATCACGTCCGTGCTCTGCGCGGAGAGCACGGTCGCTACGATCAACTCGAACGGGCTCTTGTGATCGAGCTCGCAGTGAGCGTCCGGATGCCGCTCGCGAATGACGCGGTACAGCTCCGCGGCTTGCGCTGCATCCGCGAGCTTCGGCTTCTTCGCGGGACGCAGCGGCTGCTTGGCTACTTTGGCGACGAGCTTCGCCGCCTTGCTCGGGTGCTTGGGAGCCGCCGGCGAGGCTTTTTTCTTAGCCTTCTTGGCCGCCATCCCCGCCCTCGGGTTCGGCAGGGCCCGAGCTGCTCGAGGCTTCGTCTTCGGAGACGTCGCTCGCGCCGGCATCGCCTTCCACGGCGGCCTCTCCCGCGGCCGCAGCTTCGCCCTCTGCGGGCGTCTCTTCGTCCAGACCCGCGGCCACGCCTTCGCCGATTGGCTCGATCGCGACGATGCGCTCGTCCTCCGCGATGCTCATGAGCTTCACGCCTTGCGTGTTGCGGCCCGTCTCGCGGATGCCTTCGACCGGAGTACGGATCGTTTGGCCGCGGTCGGTGATGAGCATCACCTCGTCTTCCGGCTTGACCATCGCAATACCGACGACCGGCCCGTTGCGGTCGCTGCACTCGATGAGGATGATGCCTTTGCCGCCGCGATTCTGCTGGCGGAACTCTTCCAACACGGTGCGCTTGCCGTACCCTCGCTCGCACACCGCGAGCACGAACTGACGCTCCGGCTCCGTGCGCGCGAGGCCGACGACCTCGTCGCCTTCCGCCAGGTCAATGGCCTTCACGCCCGCGGCGCCGCGGCCCATCGGGCGGACCTGGGTCTCGTCGAAGCGAATGCTCTGGCCGGTCTTGGTCGCGATGAGGAACTCGGCTTTGCCATCCGTCACGATGGCGCTGAGCAAGGAGTCGCCCTCCACCACCTTCACGCCGATGATGCCTTTGTCCCGGTAATTCTCGTACTCGGGGAGCTCGGTCTTCTTGATCTGCCCGCCGCGCGTGATGGTCGTCACGTACCAGCCGGCTTCGATGGCCGAGACCTGAGCGATCGTCGCCACCTTCTCTTCGGGCCCGAGCTCGAGGAAGTTGACGATGGCGCGGCCCTTCGCGTTGCGCGCGGCCTGCGGCACCTCGTACACCTTCTTCACGAAGACCTTGCCGGACGTCGAGAAAAAGAAGACGAAGCTGTGGGTGCTGCCGATGAACAGCTGCGTGACGAAGTCTTCGTCGTCACGCTGCTCCATACCCTGCGTGCCCTTGCCGCCGCGTTTCTGGGCCCGGTAGGTGGAGACGGGGGTGCGCTTGATGTAGCCGGAGTGCGAGATGGTCACGACCATCTCTTCTTCCTGGATCAAGTCCTCGACCTGGATCTCGGCCTCGTTGTCGACGATCTCCGTGCGGCGCTCGTCACCGTGCTTCTGCTTGACCTCTTCGATCTCGCTGACGATGAGCGCCATCAGCACCCGCTCGTCGGCCAAGATGAGGCGGAGGCGCGCGATTTCCTCGGAGAGCTCGCCGTACTCGGCAGCCAGCTTCTCGTGCTCGAGCCCGGTGAGGCGAGCCAGGCGCATCTCCAAGATTGCTTTGGCCTGGCGCTCGGACAGCCGATAGTCGCCGCGCTCTTTGGCGGCGTCGATTTCGGCTTCGGGGCGACCCGCGCGGCGCACGAAGTCTTCCAGACCGCGCAGCGGGAGCTGCATCAAGGCCTGTAGGGCCACCTCAGGGTCGCGCGATTGGCGGATGGTCTTGATCACCAAGTCGACCTCGGTGATGGCCATGCCCAGGCCTTCGACGATGTCGCGTTGGCCTTCGGCTTTGGCGAGCTCGAAGCGCGTGCGTCGGCTGACGACGTCGCGCCGGTGCTCGACGAACAGCCGTAGCGTCTCTTTCAAGTCGAGCACGGCGGGGCGGCCGTCCACGATGGAGAGGTTGATGATGCCGAAGGACGTCTGCAGGTCCGTCATGCGGTAGAGCTGGTTCAGCACTACCGTGGGGAACACGTCCTTCTTCAGCTCCAGCACGAGGCGCATGCCGTCGCGGTCGCTCTCGTCACGCGCTTCGCGGATGCCCTCGATGCGTTTGTCGCGCATGAGCTCGCCAATTTTGGCGTGCAGGCGCGCCTTGTTGACCTGATACGGAAGCTCCGTGACGACGATCTGCTCGCGATCAGCGCTGCCGATCACCTTCTCGACCTCGCTGCGAGCCCGCATGACGACGCTGCCGCGGCCGGTCAAGTAAGCCTGGGCGATGCCGGAGCGGCCGTAGATCATGGCCGCGGTCGGAAAGTCCGGCCCCTTCACGAAGCGCATCAAGTCCGCGACGGTGCAGTCACGGTTGTTGATGAGGTAGACGGTGGCGTCGATTACCTCCACCAAGTTGTGGGGCGGGATGTTGGTCGCCATACCGACCGCGATGCCGCCGGAGCCGTTCACGAGCAGGTTGGGGAAGCGCGCCGGCAGCACGTCCGGCTCTTCCGAGGACTCATCGAAGTTCGGCGAAAAGTCGACGGTTTGCTTCTCGATGTCGGCCATGAGCTCGCTGGTGATGCGAGCCATGCGACACTCCGTGTAACGGTAAGCCGCAGCCGGGTCGCCGTCGACGGAGCCGAAGTTGCCTTGGCCGTCCACGAGCATGTGGCGCATGGAAAAGTCCTGCGCCATACGCACGAGCGCGTCGTACACGCTCGCGTCGCCGTGCGGGTGGTAGTTACCCAGCACCTGACCGACGACCTTGGCGCACTTGCTGTACGAGCCGCCGGGCGAGAGGTTGAGGTCCCGCATCGCGTACAGGATGCGGCGGTGCACGGGCTTGAGACCATCGCGCACGTCCGGGATGGCGCGCCCGATGATCACGCTCATGGCGTAGTCGAGATACGACGTGCGCATCTCGTCTTGAATGCTGATCGGCTGCTCCGCCGGATGGTTTGGCTGGGTGGGGTCGTCTTGCATTCGACTTCGGTCCTGTGGCTAGCGCACGCGCTGCAGCATCTGGAAAACGACGACCAACGTGACCAAGAACACGATCCACAGCCAGGGCTTGTGTCGCGGCTCGGGCACCGGGCTCGGCTTTTTCTGCTCGAGCACGGAGAGCCGCGCGTCCAGGTCGCGCAGGCGCGCTTCGATTCGTGAAAGTCCGTCTTCGAGCAGCAGCTCGAAGCGATCGGCGGGTTTGCCGGCGGAGAGCAAGGTGTCGCTCGACTCCCCCGAGCCGGGGGGCGCTGCGGCCGTCTCGGCCGCGCGCCGGTTGCTGGACGGAAGGGGAGTCTCTTCCGCGCCCGCTGCTTCGGGGACGCTCCCCTTCACGACCTCGCCACTCACCCTCGGCGTCGCCGGGGCGCCGCTCGTCGGAGAGGCACTCTCCGCTTCTTGAGCGTGCTGCTTCTGCATCAGAAGAAGTTGCCGATGGTGAATTCGAATTGCGAGGCGCGCTCGTAAGAGAGCGGCTGGAACGGATAGCCCCACTCGAAGCGTAGCGGGCCGAGCGGCGAGAACCAACGGAAGCCGAAGCCGTACGAGGTGCGCAGGTTCTTGATGCTGGAAAGACCTCTGAAGCACGGGCTCGTGACCTCGTTCACGATGCCGGAGGCCGCGCGGCAGTAATTCTCTTCCAAGTTCCACGCGTTACCGGCGTCGGTGAAGATCACGCCCTTCAGGCCTACGGATTCGACGATCGGGAACTCCAGCTCCAAGTTTTGGTAGTACTGCAAGTTGCCGCCGATATTGGCGCCGTTGTTGATGGGCGGGCTGTTCGGATCGGTCGAGCTGGTGAGCGGTAGTCGGGGCCCGATGCTCCGGAAGTCGAAGCCGCGGAGGTCGTAGATGCCGCCTAGGAAGAAGCGCGCGAAGATGGGGACGCCGTCCTGGGACGGGCTCGTCACGTGGCCGAACTCCGTGTTCAGCTTGAGGACGAATTTCCAGAATGCGGGGTAGTAGAAGCGGCCCGTGACCTTGTGGCGGATGAACTCGTTCTCCGAGCCCAGGTACTTGCCTGCGAACTCGGTCGAGGCCGAGACGTAGATGCCCTTGGTCGGGAACAGGCGGTTGTCGCGGGTATCGAAGGTGAGGCCCGGGCGGATGCTGCTGGTGAAGCCGTCGTTGAACAGGTTCGAAAGCGGCAAGCGCTGAAAGACGCTGATGCTGGTGTTCGTGCCGAGCAGGGGCGGCGCGCGATCGGTCGACACCGTATCGCGGGAAG
>JAQSWN010000412.1 GCA_029266615.1 Polyangiaceae bacterium | reverse complement strand
GGGAGGCGGACCCGCTGCCCGAAAACGCCTACAAAAAGCAGCCGCTCGTCAAAGCCATCGCCTACGAGCCGGACAGCGGCGTGGTCGGTGTCACCGCTAATTACGACTACTGCCTGAACGACATCGGACCCGACTCGGTCATGGGCCGCGGCACTGGGAGCGTCGTGGCGTCGTGCGGCAACACCGTTTCGTGGAGCGCAGCGACCTTGAGCGGAACGCAAGACGCGCAGTCGGCGGGCAACGCCTACCGTGCCCAAGCCAACTTCTGGAACCCCGTCAACGGCACGTTCAACATGTCCCTGCTGCCTGGCGCCGGCTTCAAGCTGGACAGCCAGTCCTGCAAAACCACCACCGCGTCGCCCTGCTCTTTCCCGTCGATTTACGTCGGCGTGGACGGCAGCGGGGACCGAAGCACGGGTTCTCTGCCTAAGCTCACCAGCAGCATCACCAGCATTCCCACCTGCATGGGTTGGTCTTCTGGCGGAACGCCGAAGACGGACGAGTACAACGTTTCGTTCGACGTCTGGTTCAACAGCAACGCCCAGGCGACCGAGGCCGAAGAGTTCCTGATGATCTGGTATCGCGACCCGCCGAGCTTCCAGCCGGCAGGCATGTTCCCAGTGGCGAACGGCGTCGTCGTGGGCGGCCAGACGTGGACGCTGTGGCATGGCCCCAACCACCAGGGTCGGAAGACCACGAGCTTCGTGGCGCCCAACGGCATCGCGGACGGCATGGCTTACCAGTTCGACTTGATGGACTTCATCAACGAAGCGGCGGAGCGCAACTACATCACCAAGTCCAAAAATCTCATCGCCGTCATGGGCGGTTTGGAAGTTTGGGGTGGCGGTCAGGGCGCGAGCATCACGGGCTTCAAGACCGAGATTAAGTAAGTCAGCGCACGGCACGCGAGGTCGGATTCGACGACCTCGCGCTCTGCTGAGTCGTGCGACGTGACGAACCGAGGGCTTGCTCAACGAGAGCATGCCCTCGTTGTCTTTTTGTGCTCGTCGAAGGGAGCGGACAAACGAATGCAGCTCGAGCTCCAAGGCCGTGAGCGGCCTTCGCACTTGGCGGCTTCAGCAGCCGTCAGCGACTGAGTTGCCGCTTAGTAGAACTCGACCTGATCTACCCAGAGATCCACTTCGAGGTCCGGCTTCGCGGTGAACTGCAGGCCGTAGAGCGACGTCGCATCCAGCTTGACCTCTGGATCGGCCGGGTAGCCCCAGCCGAGCTGCGAGAGTTGGGCGAAAGTGTGGCTGTACTGCTTCCACTCTGTCGTCAGCACGAGGTTCACCCCGTAATGGTCTTCGCACTTCTCGCCGTCGGGCGCCGTGGCGCCGGGGGTGCACTGCTCACCCAGTGGGTCCGTATTCACATCCGAGATCTGCATACGATGACGGGTGTTCTTGCCGGTGGCGACCTTCGCCCAAAAGCGGATGCCCGTGTACGCGCTGGCGTCGTATGGCTTCTTGCCGGCGCGAAAGTCCACGCCGAGGCCGGAGCCGTAGCTCGTGTAACCGGTGGCTGTGATGTGCATGGCATACAAGCCGAGCTCGACGGGCGCGTCCGTAAGCGCCGAGACGACGAGAGGCGACGGCGTCATTTTCCCAGTCGTCGTGTCGTGGAATGTGTACCAGACGCCACTGCGGCCATCCGTTTGCTCGAGCGTCAGGTCCTTGTCCTCGAAGCCGTCGACCACCGCGTCCAAATTGACGGTGCCTCCGGTTCCACCTGTACCGGCGGTGCCGCCGTTGCCACCCGTGCCGCCCGTAGAGGCGCCCGAGGTGCTGCTCGCGCCGGCCGCCGCGCTGCCGCCAGTTCCGCCGGCTCCGGTTCCGCCGGCGTCCGGCGCGCCGCCTTCGCCGCCGCCTCCGGGCTCGTCTCCCGCAGTGCCAGCGGTGTTGCCGCTCTTGCCAGCGGTGTTGCCACTCTTGCCGGCTTCACCATTACCGCCACCACCCTGGGTGACCGGTTCGACCGAGTCCACCAAGCTGCTGGAGTAAACGGAGCAGGCGCTGCCGAAGAGTAGCAGCGCGTAGCCTGCCAAGATGCGTGCTTCGCGAGACATGACAGACGACGACCTTTGCTGAGTGGGCGCGGCGCCTCGCATATGGGGGAGCATACTCGCGGGGGGCCGACTGACAACGGGAACCGGTGCCACTTCTTACGAATACGAAGGGCCCGACTCGCAGCCAACCTTCATCGGTTCCGAGGGGCGCCGGTGCTCCCGGCGTGCGCAATCGCGTTCAGGCGATGATGACTCGATGCGGAGCCGAACCGGCGCCGGTTGGGATTGGTCACCCGCCGCCCTGCTCTGCCGCGCTGATGCGGCGCGTCGAAAGCGCTCTACTGCCACTCCGCGCGACGTGACGCCGCGAGCGGAGACGGTCCTAGACGAGCATGGCTCAGGGGAGCGTTGGCCGCCAGCGCGCTCGAGCTGATTCCGGGCTCCTTGGAGCAGTGAGTAAATTCCCGTGCCTTCGGCCAGGCCGCGACCGCGAGCCCTGCCCCGGCCATGTCCGAAGCTCCTAGGGCAGGAGCGCGTTCGTCGCGGAGTCGGTCGCCTCAGCCGTCGGCCAAGATTCGTACTTTGAAGCCCAGCTCTTGGGAGAGCGCCACCATCTCGTCGAAGATATCGCCATAGGCGACGGCGGCGTGGTTCGACAGGTAGTGCGCCATCAGCGTGTCGCGCCCGATGCCCATGTCCGCGGCCATGAACGGCCATTGGCGGGTGGTGCCCTCCCACCATGAATCGCGCGTGGCCGGCGGGAGCTTCACCACCTCACCCTTGCCGATGTCCATCCACAGCTCGTCCTTCAGGATGTACGTGCGCGCCCAAGTCATTTTGCCGGGCAGGCTCTCACCCGCCAGGGTACCGCCCGGCGTGGGGAAATAGAGCGACGGTTGCCGGTACGAGTGCGCGCCCGCAAGCGTGTCGGGATCGTGATTGAAGGCGTAGGCGCCGCAACTGCCGGAGTTGAGCAACACCCATAAGAACCGCCCTTCGTGCTCCGCGCCCCAACGCACGTCGTGGAACATGACGGCTTGGTGCAGCCCCTTCTTCTTGAGGAGCCGCTTCATCAGCTCCATGGGGACGACGTTGCCCTGGTCCGCCTCGGTGGAACAAATGATGTTGTCGCCATTCGATTCGGGGCGACACACGGAATTGAACAGGCCTTCCGCCAAGTCGGATGGAGGGCGCAGCGGGATCAAGCCGAGCTGGTACTGCCAGCCGATGCAGTCCGCCTTGAACTCGCTCACCATGTCCAGCACCGCGAGGTAATCGCGGAGCTGC
>JAQSWN010000210.1 GCA_029266615.1 Polyangiaceae bacterium | reverse complement strand
TACACGGAGAGCACCGGGCGCGTTTGGTCGACAGGTGACCTCCACGTCATGGAGCCCGGTACCGCGCACGCTTTCACGATCGAGAAAGACGAAGACTGTGTGGCCGCCACGGTGCTGCGCGGAGGGCTCAACTTCCGCTCGCTGCCCCTGCGGCTGCTGGCATGGGTGCTCGGCCACTGAGCCCTGGCGCGAGCGCCCTTTCGCGCGGACGGAACCATAACAATTCCGTAAGGACTCCGGGGTCCCCGAAAGGGCAATGTTTTCGCACGTTGGGAGCACGACGGGGCAACCGGAACCAAGCCTCCAATAGCCATTAGTACGGCCGGGAACGCGTGCCCACGAGGTCACGCGGCAGGGACGCGGCGGGGTTTGGTTGTCGACGCTTCCACGAATGCGTGGGGTTCGGGCGGGGGGAACTTTTGCGGGCGGGGCGTGAGACAGGCCGTCGGTGCCGTAGAAACGGCACTGACGGCATCACGGCTTGGCGTCCCGAAGCCGCGCGCCCAGGGCGACGAGCTGCTGAGCCTTCACGCGCGGCTCGGCCTCTCCCCGCAGGGCTTCGGCGCGGGCGTGCTGCCCCTTGAGGCTCAACCAGTCCGCGAAATCGCACAGACTTTGAAGGAGCGGCAGGGTCGCGTCGGCTTTACGGTTCGCCACGAGCGCGGACTCGAAATGCCTCTCAGCGGACTGGTCGTCACCGGCGGTGCCGGCCAACACGGCCAGGCTACGCTCCACGGAGCCAACGCAGCCGATGCCGTAGCCGATGATCACTTGTCGATCCGCGTAGGGACGAAGGCGCTCGTAAAGGAGCCGCGCCGCCTCACCGTCCTCGAACGCGTGGCAGGTGTCGGCTAGCCAAGACATCGACACCATCCAGTTCAGGTCGTCCGGCAGAACGAACTCGCTCCGGCGTAGGCTTTCGTACTCGGAGCGGCACTCGTCCACCTGCCCCGCCCGTCCGAGGGCGTAGCAGTACAGGACGCGCCAACCCACGATGCGGGGATAGCGGACGGCGTAGTCGCGGATCACCTCTAGCACTTCCGCGGCGCGCGCTTGCTCGACGCGAACCAACGTGAGGTGGACGCCGAAGGTCAAGAGCGCGTTGTGATCGCCCACGCGCTGCCCGCTCATCAAGCATGCGCCGGCGAGCTGCTCGACTTCGGCGAGGTGCCCGTCCAGCAGGAGCTGGCAGGCGCGGTGTGCTTTGACGATCCACGACGATTGTGGCTGATTCGTAGCCTCTGCGAGCCGGCGGAAGGCGTCGTGCTCGAAGCGGGCGGCGGCGCGATCCCCCACCTCCAAGCACATCGCGGCCCGCAGCAAACGGTTCATCAAGAGACCATGGTGGTCACCGGCGCGCCGGCACAGCTCGAGCGCGCCGTCCGACTGCCTCCGTCGCTCCGTCAAGTTGCCAGGGCGAAGTAGCCCGAAGAGCTCGGCCGTGGCCACCTCCGCCCGTACGTCTTCGGTGCCAACGCGGTCGGCGAGCTCGCGCGCCTCGGCGCAGATCGCGACACGCTCTTCGTAGGTGTCCGACCAATAAAGAGCGAGTGCCAGCCGACCGAGCAGCAGCGCGCGCCGCTTCGGGTCCGCCTGCCCGGTCTGGTGGAGAGCTTCGCGCAGCAGCTCGACCAAAGCCGGGTCGTACACGCCCGTTTCAATTGCGAAAAGGCCCGGCGCGAGGCTGAGCGCGACCGCCGCCAAATCCGACGCGCTTCCGAGCTCTCGAGCTCGTTCGGCAGCGGCTTGCAGGGTGCTCTTTCCGGCCTCGCGCTGTCCCGCGCTGATCTGTGAAAGACCCAAGTCCAAGAGCACCGCGCACTCGGTGGCGGCGTCGCGTTCGACCAGCGCCAAGAGCTGGCTCACCCGCGTAAACTGCTGCACGGCCTCCTCGTAGGCGAGGTTTCGAAGCGCATAAGCGCCGGCCCGAATCGAGAGATCTAGGGCTTCGACCGCGCCTCCGACATGGGCGGCCTCCGTGAAATGGTGCGCCAGGGTTGCGGCGTGGCGCGCCTCTCGAAAAGTCGGCAGCGCGGCCAGGGCGTGACCTACGGCGAGGTGGACCATCGGCTTCTGCTGTGGTGCGAGCTGGCCGATGAGTACCTCGCGGATGAGATCGTGAATGAAGCGGAACTCGTTGCCGCCGGTGGGCGCGATGAGCCGAGCCGTGCAGGCGCTGGACAACAGCGAGAGGCACGCGTCGAAGGGCAGGGAAGAGGCGCGCGCGACGACCAGCGCGTCGAAGCCCTGCCCGCACACGGCCGCAGTTTGCAGCAGCGTAACGCACGCGCTGTCCAGCGCAGCGAGGCGATGCTCCACCGCTTTCTGCACCGCGGTGGGGAGCGCCGTTTCTTGCAGGCGCGAGGCACCTGCGCCATGCGACAGCACGGAGATGAAGAATGGATTGCCGCCCGTGCGCGATAGAAGTGAGGTGGCGAGCGCATCACTCGGCTTCTCCGCCCGAAGCTCCACGAGCTGCCGCACCTCATCCAAGGTCAGACCGCTGAGCTCGACCTCGTTTCGGCAGGCGGCGCGGAGCCGTGACAGCGCTTCGGCCCGCGAGACGTCTTTCTGTGGCTCCGCGTCGCGCGTGGCGCCCAAAATCAACAAGGGCGCGGTGAGCGCTTGGGTCAAGAACTCGAGGAGCAGGAGGCTCACGAGATCGGCTGCGTGCAGGTCGTCGAACACGAGCAATAAGGGGCGCTGTGCGGCCAGCTCCGAGAGGCCGCGCCCGATGGCGTCGAAGGTGCGGAAGCGCTCCGCCGGTGAGTCCCAGCCCAGCTGATCTTGCAGTTGCCACCGCTCCGTGCCGAGGAGCAGCTTGCGCGCGCCGCTCGGCGCGCTCTCGAAGGCGCGGAGGACCGTCTTGATGGAGCGCGAGCGCACGATAGAGCGGAAACAGTCGTGCCAGACCAAGAAGGCAGGAGCGCCCTCCAGCGCCGAGCAGCGCGCGACGTGCACGTCCAGCGCGGGCGGGGCACTCGCCACCGCTTCCTCCAGCAGGCGCGTCTTGCCGATGCCGGGCTCCCCGCTAACGAGCAAGAAGTCCCCGCGTCGGGCTTCGAGCTGCGCAAACGCTTGCTGCAAACGCTGCACCTCGGCGCGTCGGCCCACGAAGCCGCGCTCGCGCCGAGGCGTCGGACCAAGCGCCGGAGTCGCGTCGGACGGGACCGCGCTCAGCGGCTCCTTCTCGGTGGCTTCGTGGGCCAGCGTGGTGACCTTTGCGATGAACTCGTAGCCGCGGCCGTGCAGCGTGCGGATGAAGCGCGGCGCCCGGGAGTCGTCTGCCAGCAGCTTGCGCGCGCAGGACACGCACCGCGTCAGTACGCTTTCGCCAACCACGTCGCCGGACCACAGCGAGTCCAATAGCTCCGCCTTCGTCACCAAACGGCCGGGATTGCGCATGAGGTAGCTGAGGAGCTCCAGCACCTTCGGCTCGGGGGTGATGGTCTCTTCGCCGACGCGAATTTGCCAGCGCCCAGGCTCCAAGACGACATGATGGCTTGCGTAGCGAAGGCCCGTCACCGCGCGGAACGTAGCGCAGTCTGCTCGCGGCGCGCGACCCTAAGGGGTGCTGCGAACGACTTTCGAGGTCGGGGCGTGGAGCGGCGCGTAATCCAGCTCGTCGTCCGTTGCCACACAGCGCAGCAGGAGCGAGCCGCGGCTCATGTCTCCCAGACCCGTGAGGCGGGGCGGAAAATGCAGCGCGCTTCCGAGGGCTTCGGACAGCGGAACGGTGTATTTGCGGCTCGCCAAGCTGCCGAGCAGGACGAAACGAGCTCCGGCACCGAGCCGGTCCGAGAGCTCGCAAACCTGCCGGACGAGCGGCGAGGTGAAGTGGGGGTTGTGTTCGCTGACGGACACCTGCTGCCAGCCTTCGAGCCGCGCCAGTGTGACGGGCGCCTCCAACGTGCAGAGGCCGCCACCGGACGTCATGACGTATGAGGCGGGGGCGCACGAGGCGTGGCCGAATCTCTCCGCATAGGCCATTTTGCCGCGGAAGTAGAGTCCACTAATGAAAGTGAACACCTCTCCCAGCGGCGCGCCTTGGGGCGAGCGGAGGCGCCTTGCGAGGTCGAAGCGCGCTTCGGGATTGAACAGCATCTCCCCGCGCTTGCCGCTGAGGCTCGCCGGCGAAATGAGGAACACGGTCGCGCTCGCGGGCGCTGCGACGAGCGGGCCCTCAGCCGTTTCGGTTCCAAGCTCCATCCGAGCCACTGTCATGTGGGCGTCGGCCACCGTAGCACCCGCCGGGACTGCAAGCCGCACCGTACGCGGCGGACGAGCGCTGTCCGAGCCGTGCGCATTCGAATGACGTGACGTGGCGCAAAGTGTGCATGAACGAGCCCATGCGCCTCGTGCGGCTCGTTTCGGTCCTGGGCGTCACGTTCGCTCCTCAAGCTGGCTTGGCGCAGGCGCCGCCAGCAGCCGTCGTGCCGCCCCATTCACCAGCACGAGCCGCGTCTCTCGAACCGAAGCGGGCACAACCGGGCCCAGGGCGACGCGTGACGTTCCAGTCCGATCCCATCGCAGACGGCGCCATCATCGCGGTGGCGCTCGGGTCGGCCGGCATCCTCGAGGTTCTGAAGACCACGGGAGAGATTCGTCCCCAGCAAATTGCGCCCAATTTCGACCGGAACCAGCTGATTGCTCTGGATCGTGCGGCGGTTCGGCAGAAGTTCAACGCGAGCTCCGACTCCGTCTCGAACATAGGGCTTGGGTTGGCAGGTGCCTACGCGCTCGTGGACCCGGTGCTGAGCGGGTTTCGTGAACGGAGCGTGCAGGCGGGAGTGGTGGATGCCATCTCGTACGCTGAAACCGCCTCCCTGACGTTGGCGCTCACCAACATCGTCAAGCTGGCGGTGCGCCGTCCGCGGCCCGCGGCGTATCGAGAGGCCGAGGAGCACCCCGATGATCCCGAGTGGTCCAACGCTAGTACGGACAGCTCGCTCTCGTTCTTTTCGGGCCACGCTTCGATGACAGCAGCGCTCGGCGCGACCGCCACGTACCTCGCGTTCGCGCGCGCTCCGGGAACGTATCGTCCGTGGGTGACCTTGGGCCTGGCCACGCTGGTGACGACGGTCGTCTCCGTGGAGCGCGTGCGAGGTGGTGACCACTTTCCGACGGACGTGCTCGCCGGTGCCTTAGCCGGTATCGGCGTGGGAGTCATCGTCCCGCACCTGCACCGTACCGAGGACGTGCAGCAGCGCCGCGTTTGGGTAGGGTTCACGCCCGCACGGGAGCGTGACCAGCTGCACGGCGGCACGCTCACGCTGAGCGGCCTCCTCTAGCGTCATTCTGGCGGCTTACTGGGGATTTGGTCCGCGCCGAGCCGGAAGATGAGAAAGTCCTTGGTCGCGTTGTCGCTGCCGCTCGGCCACAAGAACGGGGTGCCCTCTTTCCGCTCCGCGACCCAGTCGAACCACATCCACCGCGCGCTCGGCTCGATGTCGCAGGCGATCAGGAACTCGTTCCCCGGCTCTGGGTCTTCGCGCGTCGTGCGGTTGTCTTCGCCGAAGGCCAGGCGTCCGTGCTCGTTGCCGGTGGCATCGACCCAGCCCACGCTGGACGTTTCCGCGTCCAGCTCGGCGGCGTTGCACTTGGCGATGTACTCGTCGATGGTCTCGCGCTTCGGACCACCCGAGCCGGGATCGTAATCTTCACCGGTGGCGCAGACTTCCCACTTGCCCGCGCCGGTGAAGACGGGCTTCGCCCCTTCACGGAAGAACTTGGCGATCACGCCTTGCGTCGTGCTCTTGTCCGCGTATCCAACGATGTAGAGGAAGCCGCCAGCATTGGCGTCCTCGGCCGGGACCACGTACTGCTCCGGCCCGGCCCCCACCGGACAGTCGAAGATGTCCCCCGACTCTTTATTTTCCACACCGCCAAAGTAGTTGGCGAGCTTCGTCTTCGTGCCGTAACCGAAACCATACGCGTTGTCGGCGGTGATGATGACGTTCACTTCCGAGGGCAAATCCGGCATTTGTTCGCCCGGATCCGCGCCGCCCTCGCCCACGCTCAACGTCCCGCCCAAGTTGAAGGCGCCGCTCGCGCCGCTTCCGGAGCCTCCGCTGCTACTGGAGGCCGTGCCTCCGCTCGCGCCGGACGCGTTTGAGCCGGATGTGCCGTCTTTAGGGCCCACCAAGCTTTCGCCTTCGGAACCCGAGCAGGCAAGCGAGATGAGCGCGAGCGCGACGTAGCCCGCGACGTGATGAAGGCGCATCGCAGTTCAGTCTGCCGTCTTCCGCCTGCTTCGTAAAGAGGCTGGTTACTACGTCAATGGTGCTCGTGTGTGAGCAGACACCTACGATCTCACACTGCGCACCTCCGACTCTCAGCGTGATGCTTCACCTTGCGTGAGCTGACGACCTCGGCATCCGCGGCTGGGCGACCCCACAGCCGCTTACCGGTCGTCATGTCCCAGGCCGCGCGCCGCGGCTCCACTCTTTACCGCGCTGCCACAGCAACTGATCGTCGGCCGACCACGCCGCGCAGATCACGAGCTCGTTCCGCGGCAGGCTGACGACCGTCACCGTGCGCGCCGTCTCCAGGTCGAATGCGCCGAGGTGCGGACCGGCGGTCCACAACCCGCCATGCCTCGAGACCGTCACCCACATGGCGAACTGGGGCATCGGCGCGGCGGGGGGGCGCACTCGGTGCGCTCTCCGCATGAGGGGGCGGTGGACGGGCGCTAGGGGACGTCGAGGCACAAGCGAACGCCGCTTGGACTGCCAGCCACGTCGCCAGGTAAGGGCCGTGCCACGCTCGGACCATTCTTCGGACGGTAACCCGATTGGCGGCAGCGACTGGGCAGCCCGACTTTTCTGGCCGCAGCAGCGGCACCGCCAGTGGCGAGCCCGCCTCAACGAGCCCGGTTTTGCGGCTACGCAGCCTTGAATTTGCAGGGCAAACCGAAAGAGCCAGACCCCTGGTTGGCGCGGGCGGGGATTGTGCTAAGAGGGCGCCCACCGTGGCAACCCGTATCCCTCTCGAACGCATTCGTAACATCGGTATCTCGGCCCATATCGACTCGGGCAAGACGACGCTCACGGAGCGCATCTTGTTCTACACGGGCCGTATCCACGCCATCCACGAGGTGCGCGGTAAGGACGGCGTCGGCGCCAAGATGGACTCGATGGATCTCGAGCGCGAGAAGGGCATCACCATCCAGTCCGCCGCGACGTACTGCGTGTGGAAGGGCCACAAGGGCGACCTCGAAGAGTACAACATCAACATCATCGACACGCCCGGACACGTCGACTTCACGATCGAGGTGGAGCGCGCGCTCCGCGTGCTCGACGGCGCCATCCTCGTGCTGGACTCCGGCAAGGGCGTGCAGTCGCAGTCGATCACGGTCGACCGCCAGATGAAGCGCTACCACGTGCCGCGCATCGCGTTCGTCAACAAGATGGACAACCCGGGCGCCAACTACGAGCGCGTGGCTGCGATGTTGAAGGAGAAGCTCGGCCACCACCCCGTCTGTCTGCAGGTGCCGATCGGCGCGGAAGACAAGTTCCAGGGCATCATCGACGCCATCACGGGTAAGGCGTACTACTTCGAAGGTAGCGACGGCGAGAAGATCATCGAGAAGGAGCCGCCGGCCGAGTACGCGGACAAGGTGAAGGCCGCCCGCGCCGAGATGATCGAGAAGGTCGCGGACGTGGACGACACGCTCGGCGAGAAGTTCCTCGCGGAAGAGCCGATCAGCGACGACGATCTGCGCGCCGCGATTCGTCGCGCGACCCTCGCGCTCAAGATGACGCCGGTGATGTGCGGCTCTGCCATCAAGAACAAGGGCGTGCAGCTCTTGCTCGACGGCGTGCTCGACTTCTTGCCCAACCCGACCGAGGTCAAGAACGAGGGCCACGATCAGGACAAGAACGAAGAGAAGATCGTCATCGAGAGCGACGCGGGCAAGCCGTTCGTCGGCTTGGCGTTCAAGCTCCAGCAGGACAAGTACGGCCAGCTCACGTACTTCCGCGTGTACCAGGGTAGCGTCACCGCAGGCGACACCATCTACAACATCTCCAACGAGCGCCGTAAGGTGCGCGTGCCGCGCATGTTCCGCATGCACTCGGACGACCGCGAAGAGATTCAGACCGCGGAGGCCGGCGACATCGTCGCGTTCTACGGCGTGGAGGCGTCGTCCGGGGAAACCTTCACCGACGGTAAGATGAACGTCACGCTCACCTCGATGCACGTGCCGGCGGCGGTCATCTCGCTCGCGGTTCGTCCCAAGGACCGCGCCGCGGAAGCGAACTTCTCCAAGGCGCTCAACCGCTTCACGAAGGAAGATCCGACGTTCCGCGTCCACCAGGACGAGGAGAGCCAGGAGACCATCATCTCCGGCATGGGCGAGCTCCATCTGGACATCTACATCGAGCGCATGAAGCGCGAGTACAACTGCGACGTCATCTCCGGCAAGCCGCAGGTGGCTTACCGCGAGACCATCTCGCAGCGCTCCGAGATCGCTTACACCCACAAGAAGCAGACGGGCGGCTCGGGTCAGTACGCGAAGATCGGCGGCTACATCGAGCCGCTCCCGGCGGACGCGGTGGAGAACTACGAGTTCGTCGACGAAATCGTGGGCGGCATTATCCCGCGTGAGTTCATCCCCGCCTGCGACAAGGGCTTCAAAGAAGGCATCAAGAAGGGCTCGCTCATCGGCTTCCCGGTCGTCGCCGTGCGCTGCGTGCTGAACGACGGCGCGTACCACGCGGTCGACTCCTCCGAAATGGCGTTCAAGACGGCCGCCCTCATGGGCTTCCGCGAGGCTTATGCCGGCGCCAAGCCGACCATCCTCGAGCCGATCATGAAGGTCGAAATCGAAGCTCCGATCGAGTTCCAAGGCTCCGTCGTCGGCCAGGTCAACCAGCGTCGCGGCGTGATCCTCGAGACGAAGAGCGACGAGAACGTGACCGTCACGGCCGAGGTGCCGCTCAACAGCATGTTCGGCTACTCGACGGACCTGCGCTCCGCGACGCAGGGCAAGGGCCAGTACACGATGGAATTTGCCAAGTACCAGCCGGTGCCGAAGCAAGAGCAAGAAGAGATGGTGAAGAAGTACCGCGAGCAGCAGGCCAAGGAAGCCGCCGCCCGCAAGTAACTCTTCCGGGTTCTCTACGGTAGGAAACGCCTCGCGGCTCCGGCAGCGGGGCGTTTCTCTTTGGTAAGATGCTGCGCGCGAAGTGGGGGCTCAGCCGCGGCGTCGCGCGGTCAAGGCGGTTGGGACGACGCCGAGAACGCGCCGCATGCAGCGCGCCATGTGGCTTTGATGCGAGAACCCGGCTTCGAGCGCGATTTGGCTGGCCGGCAGCTGGCCGCTCAAGAGCAAGCGTTTCGCGCGCTCGACCCGGCGCTGGATCACGTACTGATGCATGGAGCAGCCGAGAGCTCGCTTGAACAAGACACGCAGGTGCGAGGCGCTGACCCCGGCGACGCGCGCGAGGCGGAGGAGCGAGACGTCCTCGTTCAGATGAGCCTCGATGTATTCGGTGACGCGCGTGAGCTCGGCGCGTGAAAGGCTGGAAGGGGCCGACGGGGCGCGGTAGCGCGAGAGCAGGTGAACGGCGAGCGCCATGCCGACGCTCTGTCGGTAAATCAAGCCGTTCGGCGAGCCCTCGCGCTGCTCCGTCGCCAGCGCCCAGGCCAGGTGCTCGAGCTGTGGGTCGCGCACCTGACAGCGCGCGGAAAGCTCGGCGCGCTGGGCAGGCAGGCCCATTTCTTCCGCGGCGAGACGCACGAGCGCGGACGGCAGCGTCACGGCCAGCACTTCACTCGCGTCGTCTTCGAACCATTGTTCGGACGTGCCCGCGGGGAAGACGTCGATTTGCCCCCGGGTGCGCGTGCAGCGCGCGCCGCTCGGCAGGCAGGAGATGCGCACGGGAGCGCCGGTGAGCAAGCTCACGACGTGATCAGCCTGGGCGGCGTGGCGGCGGGCGCCGGCGGCCGCATGCTGCACTTCGACCTCCGGGAATACGCGGGTCAGGTCTGCGGTGCTTCGACGTGCGCTCTCGCTACCGGACATACTCGCGCAGCGTAGCAGACCGGCTTCGTGGCGCCGTGGCCGTCACTTCGTGCTCTCGCAAACGTCCGATCGTGCGCGACCGAGCTTTGGCTCGTGACCTAAGCATCTCGTATGACGAAACGACATATCGCGCTCTTGGGCGCGGGGCGGATGGGCTCGGCGCTGGCGCTCGCTTTCTTGGCGCGAGGACACGCGGTGACGATTTGGAATCGCACCCCCGAGAAGGCGCGAGCGCTTGCGCCGAAAGGTGTGCGGGTGGCACAGGCGCCACGAGACGCGGTGATGGGCGCCGACGTCGTGGTCGCCAATCTGAGCGATTACACGGCAACGGAAGAGGTGCTGGGCGCACCGGGCGTTTCCGAGGCGCTGCGCGATAAGGCGCTGGTGCAGCTGGCGACCGGCTCGCCAAGGCAGGCCCGCCAGCTAGACCGGTGGGCGCGCGAGAACGGGATTCGCTATCTGGACGGCGCCATCATGGCGACGCCCAGCTTCATTGGTCAACCACACTGCACATTGCTCTACTCGGGAGAATCGCCGCTGTTCGAAGCGGAAAGAGCACTGCTTTCAGCGCTCGGAGGCAACACCACCCACGTCGGCGCGGACATCGGTCATGCCAATGCGCTCGACGCTGCGATTTTGATCGTGCTTTGGGGCACGCTCTTCGGCACCTGGCACGCAGCGGCCCTGTGTGAAGCGGAAGGTTTTCCGCTGGACGCGCTCGGGAGCTCACTGGGCGCGGTCATGCCCGTCCTTGCCGAGTCGGTTCGAGACTCGGTCGCGCGCATCGCCGAGCGGAGATTTGCGGGCGACGAGCAGACGATGGCCACGGTCGCTACGTGTCATGCGTCGGTTCGGCTCTTGCACGAAATCAGCCGCGAACACGGCCTGCACCTCGGATTGCCGGACGCGCTCGAAAACGTTTTCGAGCGGCTGCGCGGGCGCAGCGGCGACGACGTCGCGGCGGTTTTCCAAGCCGTGCGCCGCGCCTGAAGACGTGGAAACCCAGAGCGTCAGTCGCGAGCCGCGTCCGTTGCGCCGAGCGCTTGCTCTCGAACGACCGCGAGCCAGAACGCCTCCCCCTTGAACTCGCTCATTTTCCCCAGTTTTTTGCCGCCTTTGAAGAGTAGGAAGTGAGGAATGCCGAACACGGCGTAGCGGCGCGCTACCTCCGGATGCTGGTAGGCGTCCAGCGCTACGAAGTCGACCGGCAGCGCTTCGAGCTCCGGCAAGAGCTTGGGTAGGCTCCGCTTGAAGACCTCGCAGTTTGGGCAGTCGGGACCCCAAAGGTAGAGCAGGAGGAGCCGCTCGCCGGGGCTCGCCAGGAGTGCGTCCAACTGATCCGGCGTGACCTCGCGCGGTGCGGCCATGGGTGCCACGGAGTATAGGACGGTGGGGATCCGACGGGGAGCGGGTCAGCCCACGGTGTGCGGGAGCTCGTCGTAGCCTTTGCCTTGGAACTGGAGCAAGCAAAAGCCGTGACCAAATGGGTCCGCCAGGAGGGCGAGCCGACCGTAGGGATGTCGGCTCGGGGGGCCTTCGACCCGGGCGCCAGCGGCAACCGCCCGCGCGACGGCCTCATCCAGATCTGCCACGACGAGGTCCAGGTGGAAGGGGGTCCAATGACGGGCGTAGCTTCGGCCCGGCTCACCCCCCGGAAAGGGCGGCGTTCCCGCGTCCTTTTCCAATAGGTAGAACGGCGCTTCGGCGCCGAGCAGCTCGACGAAGGCGTTGTCGAACCGACGCCCGACCTGGAGCTCGAAAGCGGCCGTGTAAAAGGCGATCGCCCGCTCCATGTCGTCCACGTGGATG
>JAQSWN010000209.1 GCA_029266615.1 Polyangiaceae bacterium | reverse complement strand
GCTCGCCGGCGTCTTCCGAATCCGGATCGTCGAGCGAGAAAGCGATGTTGCGGCCAACGGTGGTGCTGAACAAAAACGCGTTTTGCTGGGCGTAGCCCACCGTGCGCCGGACGGTCGCGAGCGGCAGATCGCACGCGTCGTGCCCACCTAAGAAGACAGAGCCGCGGGGCGTGGGCAACAGCCGGGCGAGCAGGAGCGCGAGCGTGGACTTGCCCGCGCCAGTGCGGCCGACCACGGCTAGCGACTTGCCGTGCTCAAGCCGAAACGTGACGTCGTCCACCACCGTGCGGTCGCCGTAGGCAAAGCTGAGATGCTTCACCTCCAGGCCGGCGGGCGGGGTTACCGGGTGCACCGGGCCGTCCACGATGTCGGGGTCGGCGCTGAAGACTTCGGCCAGGCGCGAATACGAAGCGCGCCCTCGTTGCAGCATGCCCACGATGAAGCCGAGGGACATGAGCGGCCAGGTCAAGCGGCCGAGGGCGAGCGTGAACGCCAAGAAAGCACCCTTGTCGATCTCCTTCGACATGAGCAGATCGCCGCCGTACCAAAAGACGACCAGCACCCCCATTGCGAGCGTCACCTGCAAAATGGGCGTCATGGACCCGCGCAGGCGCGCGAGCCCCAGGCTCTTGTCCAAGTACTTCTGGTTGACGACCTCGAAAGACGCGGACTCGCGCTCTTCCAGCGCGAACGACCGCACGACTCGGACGCCGGCGATGCTGGCCTGCGCGCGCCCGCTCATCTCCCCGAGCGCGGCCTGAGCGTCACGAGTGCGCGTGAAAAAACCGTGCGAGAACCAGCGCGTGACCAGGAGGAGGAACGGCAGGGGCACCATGGCCGCCAAGGTGAGCTTGGGCGAGATCGGCAGGATGACGAAGAGCGCGCTCACGAGGGCGAAGAGCGTGTTGATGACGTTGAGGACCCCGAACCCGAGCAGCAGCCGCACCTGCGTGAGGTCGTTGGTGACGCGGCTCATGATCTCGCCCGTGCTCATGCGCCGATAGAAGGACGGGCCAAGGGTGAGGAGCTTCGCCGACAGAACCCGACGGATCTCGTACTCGGCGTTGCGGCCGGCGTTGAACACCGCGACCCTCGAGAGCACCCGCACGCCGAACGCGACGAGCGCCACCGCGATCAGCCAAATGCCAAGATGGACGGCCGCTTCACGCTGATGCTGGTCCGCGAGGTTGATGGCGAGGCGGACGCGCGTATCGAACCAGTACTGGGAGTACTGGTACACCGCCAGCAGCAGCACGCCCGCCGCGTAGCGCCGTCGCTGACGGCCAAACTGCGCCCACAAGCCGAATGGCAGACGGGCGGCCTCGGGATCCACGGCGGCAAGGCCGAACGCGGGCGGGTCTAGAACCTGAGCAGGTGCGGCGACTTGGCTCATCGTGACTCACACACAAACGTCCCGGCCATGTGGAGTTGAGGCGCGCCAGGGTCAAGGCCTAGGATGCCGGAAACATGGCCAGGACTCGTTTGTTCGGACAACTGCGGAGAATTGCCGCGCGTACTCTCGCCTCGCGCAGCCCCGAAAGCGAGGACCGACGCTCAGCCGCCGTCCGCTGGACGCGCCGGCAGTTGACGCTAGGCGTCGCGCCACTCGCAGTGGGCAGCTTGCTCCCGGGCTGCAGTGACGACGACGCGGAGCGCCGACCTGGCGCCGAGCGCGTCGCGGTCGTCGGCGCTGGCCTCGCCGGTCTGCACTGCGCGTACCGACTGCAGCAGTCGGGCGTGAACGTGAGCGTGCTGGAGGCGGCGAGCCGCGTCGGCGGTCGCACCTTCACCGCGCGCGACGACGCTTACGACGGGCAGCTGTTCGAGCTCGGCGGAGAGCTCATCGACTCCAATCACGCCACGATGCTGGCGCTCGCGGAAGAGCTGGACATCACGCTAGACGATCGCTTCGAAGAAGGGATTCAGGCCGACGTGTGGTTCGCGAACGGCGCGGAAGTGCCGGAAGAGACGATCGTCGAGCAGTTCACGGCCGTCGCCGAGCGCATGGCGGAGGCGATGACCGCGGCCGATGAGGACGACGCAGCGTTCTCGGAGCTGGACGAGGTCCCGCTGTCCGATTGGCTGGAAGAAAACGTGCCGAGCGCCGAGTACCCGGAGCTGAACCTCGTCCTCAACGTCGCCTACCGCGGCGAGTTCGGGCTCGAGACGAGCGAGCAGTCCACGCTCAACCTCATCTACCTGATTGGCTCGGACGAGCCCGACCCGTTCCGTATCTTCGGCGAGTCGGACGAGCGGTACCACGCGCGCGAAGGCAGCGACGCGTTCGCGACGCGACTGGCGGACAAGCTCGAAGACGGCGTCGTGAACCTCAACACTCAAGTCACGCGCATCTTGGGCGGGGACGAGCGGGGCTTCACCCTCCAGGTCACGGATACCAAAAGCGGGCAGAAGCGCGAGTTGAACGTGGACTACGTCGTGGTGGCAGTTCCCTTCAGCGTGCTGCGGAAGGTGCGCATCGACGCGCCGATCAGCGAAGAGAAGCAGCAGATCATCGACGAGCTGGGCTACGGTACGAACGCGAAGGTGATGGCGCAGTTCGACGCGCGCGTTTGGCGCGAAGAGCACGCCAAGAGCGGCTCCGCCACCACGGACCTGCCGCTGCAGCAAACGTGGGACAGCTCGATTGGTCAGCCCGGCAAGCGCGGGATCTTGACGAACTTCCTCGGCGGGCAGGCGGGCGTGGAAGTGGGCGAGGGCGACCCGGAGGACTACTACACGGGTCTGCTCGGCGACATCGACCGCCTCTTTCCGGGTGCGTCGGACTCTTACCGCGCCGGGAGCGCGCGGCGTATGCATTGGCCCAGCTACGAGCACACGCTTGGCAGCTACACCTGCTACCGGCCTGGTCAGTGGGCGTTCTGGGGCTTGGAAGGTGAACGCCAGGGCAATTTGCTCTTCTGCGGTGAGCACACCTCGATGGAGTTCCAGGGCTGGATGGAGGGCGCGGCGGAGTCCGGCGCGCGCGTAGCAGGCGAGGTCCTGCAGGACTTGAAGCTCGCACCCTCCGCCGAGCTCGAAGGCTTGCTCGGAACGGAGAACAACGCGGCGCGGGGGCTCTCGCGCGGCGGCGTCCCGGTTACTCGCTTCCCACGCCGGCAGCTAGCGGTGCTCTCCCGCTCGGCGGCGCGGGCGTTCGCTCGCCGATGAGGTAGCGAGACAGCACGTACGTGGCCACCATGCCGCCGCGATTCAAGCTCGGCGAAATGGTGGCGGCGCGCCGCCGGTGCAGCTCCGGGTACTCGCTCCAGTGCACGTGGGGCTGGTCGTGGTGCACGGTATGGTAGCCGTTCTGAAACACGAACCAGTTGAAGAACGGGCTCACGAAATTGCGGCTGTGGTCGTCGTCCGACGCTGAGTCGCAGCCTACGTGCTGCAGGTAGTTCGTGAGCATCATCCAATACGTACCGAGCAAGGACGGCAGCCCCAACGCCACCACGTACACGAGCGCGCCCAACTCGGCTCCGTGGAGCGCCAGGGAAAGGGCCAGCACGGCGACGTGACCGACGATTAGCGCGGCGCTTTCGGCCAAAATGCGCGTGCGGTACGAGCTTCGGGTTCGGAACGCGTCCCTCGTGAAGCGTACGAGTAGTGGGAACTGCCGTCGGCTGGAAGCGGGGCCGTAGGTAAGCGCGCGCAGTAAGCCGTCTTGGGGCGCGTGCAGCGTCGTCGCCGTCACGTCCCCCTCCGCGTTGCGGTAGCGGTGATGATTCTGATTGTGGGTCGGCACCCACGACACGATGGGAAAGCCGTAAAACACGGACAACCACGCACCGTAAGCCACGTTCGCCCTGCGCTCGCGGAACACCGGCACGTGGTTGTGGTTGTGGGTGAGCACGCCGGACAAGTACGACGAATAGAGGAGTAGCGGCACGAGCCAGGGCAGGAGCTCGGGACGCCAGAGCGCGAGCGCAGGACCGAGCGGGAAGAGAACGAACGCCCAAACGAGGGTGCGGCGGTCGGATGCGAAGCGGAGTCTCATTTCGTTCCTCTCGTGATAACGTGCGCGTGTCGCTCACGAACCCGCAGAGCTTGCGACGCCCAGACGCTCCAGGCCATTCGCGTTCGTTTCAGGTTTTCGAATGACCCGCCGCTCGACGCTCAGAACCGCTAGAAATCAGCCTCAGCAGCCGCGCTCGCGCGCCACCGTGAGCGTGATTTTGGAAGCGGCGATTCGGGTTTTGGAACAGGACGGTTGGGACGCGCTGACGACCTCACGGGTGGCGGAGGTGGCCGGCGTCAGCGTCGGAACGCTGTACCAGTACTTCGCGCACCGCGAGGCAATCGTGGAAGCGCTGCAGAACCGAGAGCTGGAGCGCGCTTCGGAGATGCTGGAGCGGCTCCTCAAGTCGCCGGAGCCCAAGTCGGATCGGGAGCTCGCGCGCGCGGTGGTGGAAGCTCTGTTCGGCTTGTACAAAGCGGCCCCCGCCTTGCACCGCGTCCTCGCCGTGGACGGCCTGCGCTTGGCCCCGCCGGAGACGGTGGTCGCGTTCGACGCGCGCAGCGTCGGGCTCGTCAAAGCCTTCCTCACGGTCGCGAGCGCGCGGCTCCGCCCCATGAGCTTGGAAGCGGCCGCCTTCGTCATTTACCAATCCGTGCGCGCGAGCATGCTGGCCTACTTCCTAGAGTCGCCTGCGGGCGTGAACGACGACGTCATCGTGGACGAGTTGACCGAGCTAACGGTGCGCTACTTGACCACCTGAGCTCCCGCCGGTGGCCGTGGCATCTTTCGCGCATCGTCTCCAACCGAGACGGCCGAGACGAGGTCACAATCGCCCCTGTCCCGCTAAGGACACTCAGAGACGTGCCGTTCATGCTCATTGGCGCACGAATGGTACTGGCGAGCACGAAGCCTCCTCCTCCGGACTTCGACCGGACCGTCTCGGGTACGGGGGTACGGCCCAGCTCCGTTCACGACCTCACCACCTCCGACATCGACGTGGTGTTCCAACCCATCGTCGACATGCACACGGGGCTTCCGTTCGCCTACGAGGCGCTCACGCGCTGCCGCTGGCCGGAGTTCAAGAACCCAGTCGTCCTCTTTCAACAGGCGGAAGCGGAGCGTGCCTGTGGTCCTCTCGGCCGCAAAGTCCGTGAGGTGGCGTTCAACCGCTGCCCGGACGCGCCGCTGTTCGTGAACCTGCACCCGCACGAGCTGTCCGACGGCTGGCTGGTGCGCCCCGACGACCCGCTGTTCTTCCACGACCGCGCCGTTTACCTCGAGATTACCGAGTCGGCCGCGTTCAGCTACTTTGGCTTGTGCGCTGGCGTGCTCAAGGAAATCTGCTCACGAGGCGGCGCTTACCTCGTCGTAGACGACCTGGGCGCCGGCCATTCCAACCTCAAGCGCATCGTCGAGCTCGAGCCCCACGTCGTGAAGCTCGACCTCGCGCTGATCCGAGGCATCGAGAAGAGCCGCCGCCAGCAGATTTTGGTGCGCCAGGTCGTCTCGCTCTGCGAGGAGCTCGGCGCGAAGGTGGTCGCCGAAGGCATCGAAACCGAAGACGAGCTCCGCGCGGTGCTGGATACGGGCGCCCACTACGGACAAGGCTACTTGTTCGCCAGGCCCGCGTACCCAATCCCAAAGCCGCGCTGGCCGTTCCATCGCGCCCCCGCGTCCGCCGCCCAGTAAACGGTCGGAGCAAGTGACGGGCTGACGCATAGCGTGGGCTCCGCCCGCGCTGCGCGCCGGGCCCGAGCGAGAGTCAAAGAAGTGACCATTGGTTACGGCACCTGCTGACGCATACGCTCGTGCGCGTGACGCTAAATCTAGACACCAATCCGGGTCCGCTCTCACTAGACGATGAGCAGTTGCAAGGCTTGTTCGCCGACTTGCAAGGCAACATCTTGAACGGCCATGGCCGCGATCAGGCCATTCACCTCTTCTTGCGCTTCAATCGCGCGCGCATCACGGACGTGAAGACGCTCCTCGCAGGCCTCGCCAAAAGCGGCTATTTCACGTCTGCCAAAGCCCAATTGGAGGCTTCCCGAGCGTTCAAGATCTCGGGGGAGGATGGGGGGCTGTTCGCGCACCTTGCCCTCTCGGGCAACGGGTACCGGGCTCTCGCGTTGACCCCGCCTCAGGGCGCGGCGTTGCGGAAGAGGCCCCCCACGCTGAATCTCGGCAGCCCGCCTGCGCCCGTTACTTTCTACGAGCGGGACGTGTTCGAGCAGGGCATGCGGGCGCGCAATCTACTCTTGCAGGACCCACCCGTGGGCGATTGGGAGGAGCCGTTCCAGCAGGATATCGACGCGCTGATCTTGATCGCCGACGACAGCAACATCGACTTGATCAACGCCGAAAAGCACCTGCGTCAGCTCTTCGAAACGGGCAGCGCAGCGCCGCTCGCCACGATCGTCAACATCGAGCGCGGCTTCGGACTACGACGCAAGTTCTACGACGGCGAGGCCAACCCCAAGTTCGGTGAGAACGTGGAGCACTTCGGCTACGTGGACGGTCGCAGTCAGCCGGCGCTGCTGAATACGCAGCTCGAGGAAGATCTCAAGCGGGACGGCAACAAGGTATGGAATCCGGTTGCGCCGCCCAGCCTCGTGCTCGTCAAAGATCCGAATGGGGGCGAAGACGGTTACGGCAGTTTCCTCGTATTTCGGAAGCTGGAGCAAGACGTTTACGGTTTCAAGCAGGCTCAGCGCGACTTGGCAAACGAGCTCGGTTGTCCCGTGGCGCTCGCCGGTGCTCTAGCGGTCGGCCGCTTCGAAGACGGCACCCCTGTCGCGCTGCAGCCTGGAGAAGACTCAGAGCCCGCGGTTCCGAACGACTTCGACTATTCGGGGGATCCGGGCGGAAGAAAGTGCCCATTTCACGCCCATATCCGCAAGACCAATCCTCGGCTGGAGTCCGTGTTCGCGGGCGGACCGTTCGCTCAAACCAACGAGGAGGAGCTTGGGCATCGCATCGCGCGGCGAGGCATTCCTTACGGCGGGGGCCTGAGCGACTTCGCCGACTTGGACGGCCTCCCGCGACGCGGGGTGGGCCTACTTTTCATGTGTTACCAGAGCGACATCTGGGAGCAATTCGAGTTTCAGCAACGCTTTTGGGCCAATAACAACGGCTTCGTGCAGCCAGCCCTCGGGGACCCGGCTCGGCCCGCGCCGGATTTCGCATTCGGCACCGGCATCGACTCAATCATCGGTCAGCAGCGTCCGCTCAACGTGGATCCGATCACAGGCTTCGCGCGGCCGCCACTCAACTGGTCCGCCGAATGGGGCAAGCCCCCGACGCTCACCACGCAGTCCATAGCGCAGTTCGTCACGCTCAAGGGCGGTGAATACTTCTTTTCCCCTTCACTTTCCAGCCTTCGAGCGCTCGCCGCCAGCAGCGCACCCGTGCCCCCGCCGGAAGACGTGAAGCAGCCGCACACCGACAGCTACTCCGTGAAGCTGAGCTGACCATCGCCGTGCCCCCAAGCGGTCCGGCTGTCGGCTGCGCTTGCACGACGACGGCAATGTTCTTCAACAGAATGGATGCGACCTCATGCCGCTGAACAAACTCGTGGACTCCGGAACTCCGGCAAAAGACCGGCCCGATGCTCCAGACGTACAAAACACGACGTTCGCCGTCGATGGGGTGTCGCGGTTCGTCTGCAACACTTGGGAAGAGGTACTCGCCGCTCGCGGGAGCCAAGACTTCGACGTCGTGATCGTGGGGTCTGGCATGTACGGCGGCTATCTCGCGGCCAAGCTGTTCGAGCTGGGGGAAAAGCTCGGCAACGGCGCGGTGCGACCGCGAATATTGGTGCTGGAAAGCGGCCCTTTCCTCATAACGCAACATATTCAGAACTTGCCGCGGTTGGGCGGGCTCGATGGTCTCGTGCAGCGCCCGCTCGTGGCTGCCGAGCGCGTGGGCCCGCCCGGCCAGGGGCGTTTTTTCGTTCCCCACCACCGCTGCGTCGGAGGCAAGTCGCTGTTCTGGGGCGGATGGACTCCGCGCCTGCAAGAAGCCGACTTCCAGAAGGACTGGCCAAAAGAGGTCGTCGACTACCTGAATTCCCCCGCCCCCGCCGGCTCGCTGCCGACGGACGGCTACCTCGCCGTGGAGCGGGAGAACGGCACGTGGCCCGTCGCCGACTTCATCAACGGGTCGCTGTTCGAGATCTTGCGAGCCCGCGCCTCGGAAGTTTTGTCCGCGGTGAGCAAACCTCTCAGCCTGAACTCAGTGCCGGCTCTTGCGCCTGCTACCAAGCTGGCTTGGGACGACTTCAAACAGAACGCGCGAGCGGACACCTGGAACACGCTCACCGCAGAAGCCAAGAACGAGGCGCTCGCGAGCCTGGAAGCGATTGGCCGAGCGTTGGACGCGGCGCCAACTTATTCGCCGCTCAACCCACCGATCGGTGTGCTCGGGGCCTCGCCTGGCTCGGGCTTGTTCGCGATGGACAAATTCAGCAGCTTGCCGCTGCTCATCGAGTCCATTCGTAGCGCCAAGGATTCTTCGAACGGCAATGACCAAAACGCCAGGCTATTTCTATTGCCCAACGCGGAAGTCGTGCGCTTGGAGACGACCGAAGGCCGCGCGCGGCAGCTGGTCATCGCGCTACGGAGCCCATCCGCACCGGAAGAAACACGCCAAGCGCGGGTGGTACGGCTCGACCTCAAGCCGGGCGCCTTGGTCGTGCTAGCCGCGAATGCCATCAACTCGACCAGGCTGGCGCTCAACTCCTTCCCCTTGCCGGCGCCGCTAGCGCCCGGCGGGGAGCTCATCGGTCGGAATCTGATGGCACACGTCCGCGGCAACTTCTTTTGGCGCATCGATCGCGCCGCCCTGAACGTGCCGCCCAGCTTCTCGCGGTCGACGGAGCTTCAAACCGCGGCACTTCACGTTCGCGGTGAGATGAAGACGTCCACGGGTAAGATGGGCCAATTTCACTTTCAATTCTACGCGACGCCGAACACCTCCGACCTGGCCGACTCCCCCGAGCAGTTCCTGTACCAGATGGTCCCCAACTTAGAGGACCTGCAGGACATCATCGAGTCGCAGCAGGCTGGCAAGATCGTCGTCGGCATCCGCAACACCGGTGAGACGTTCGGCGATAGAGACGCGCCCATCGGCACGCCGGGGGTTGGCTGGGTGGGCGCCAAGTCCTTCGGAGACCCCGACGACGACGTCTACTTCGAGAACGGGCAGGAGCTGCGTGTACCCAAGGTCTACGTCAACCTCGTGGAGACGCAGGAAGACGCGGAGGTGCGTGAGGCGCAAAACGACGCCGCGTTCGAGTTCGTGGCCGCGCTCGCGGGTACCTCGGTCGCGGACGCTCGAGACCAATCGGGCACCAAGCCGGTCCAGTATCTCGAATTCCGTTCGAACGGCAGTCGACTCAGCGGCGACGACGCAACCGGTACCACGTACCACGAATCCGGAACCATGTGGATCGGCGAGGACCCGAGCCGGTCGGTCACGGACGTGAACGGCCGATTTCATCACGTGTCCAACGCCTACTGCACGGACCAATCGATCTTTCCGTCCGTCGGCTCCGCCAACCCAGTGAACACGGGCTTGGCTCTCACGCGGATGGTGGCACGCTCCATTCTCGAGCGCTTCGAATCAACTGCCGAGGAAGCGCTCGAGCCCGACTTCGAGCTTCTGTACGAGGGCGACTTCATCGCAGACGGCTGGCAATTCGCCGGCGCCAAATTCGACGGCATCGTTCCTTTCTTCGACCGACCTGGCGGCGCCCCGCGCGTCGTGGGAGCGGGCTTGGACAATCCGGGCTTCGACAGCGTGCTGGGCGTGCTTTGGTACACGAAGAAGGCGTACCGTGACTTCGTTCTAAAGCTCGATTGGCGCACGTTCGACGCGCGCGCAAACTCCGGGATCTTCATCCGTACGCCGACGCCGCTCACCCTGGACGACGCCAACTACTACAACTCGGCGACCGAGATTCAGATCGACGAGCGAGGCTTCAAGTTCGCGCCGCCCGACAGCGTGTATGGCAGCTCGCTGCACAAGACCGGCGCTGTCTACGGCGTGTTTCCTGCTCGACAGTGGGCGGCGCGCGTCGTCGGCCCACGGGGCACGCCGCTCGCTGGGCTCTGGAACCGCTACGTGATCGAAGCGCGGGGTCCGAGCATCAAGGTCGCACTCAACGGTAAGCTCGTGTCTGCGGGCACCTTGCAAAACTTACAACCGGCCGGTTCCTCGGATCAGGTCAATGGTGACCCGACGCGAAAGCGAGCCGAAGGATTCATCGGGCTGCAGTCTCACACCGAGGTGGCGCAATTCCGCAACATTCGCATCAAGGAGCTGTGACCGCCTCGTTCGGTCGAAGGGTCGTGTCGAAGTGGCACTCCTAGCTAGAACAAGCCGATGCTGAAGTGGAAGGCGCCGAGGCTCTCCCAGAAGCGTTGACGGCGCCGCGAAGGGTCGATCTGGTCCAAGACGCGCTCGAGGTTGAAGCCGTAATCGAAGACGAGCGGCCCGACCGGGGTGGCGATGCGAATGCCGCTCCCGACGGCGTAGCGCAGCCGAAAGCCCAGCTCTTCGAAGGCGCGGAGCGAGCTCCACAAGTTCCCCGTGTCGAGGAAGAGCGCGGTCTGGATGCTGCTCGTGAGCGGGACCCGCAGCTCCGCGCGCGGGTTGACGAAGATGTCGCCACCGCGGATGAGAATGCGGTCCACGGTGAGGAGCTGGTTGTCGCCCGGATCCGACTCGGAGAGGGCGCGCGCGTCCAGCAGCTGTCGCGCGAGATCTTCGGGAATGAGCGAGTCTTGGGTGAAGCCGCGGATGGTATCCACCCCCCCCATGAAGAACAGGCGGTCCGGGTAGGTGTGCGAGCGCTCGATGAGCTGGCTGTTGAGGCCCCAGCGGAAGGAAAGCGCGAGAGCGGCGCCCTTCTTCTTGCTGAGCGGGATGTAGCCGGCGATTCGCGACGAGTACTGCATGAAGTCGCTCACCACCGGGTCGAAGGGGCCGCTGCCGCTGCTGCGCGCGGCTTCGGTCGCGGTCTCGCCCACCGGCTTCGCGCGGACGTGCTCGATGGACCCCGAGATGAGAAAGCCGCGCGTCGCGTCGAGCGGCACGTCACGTTGATCCCACGTCGCGGAGATGCGCTGCGCGATGACGAAGGTGGTGCCCTCGGGGACGCGGAAGGTGGTGAGCTGGCCGCTGTCGCGGATGTACTTTTCGAGCCCGCCCGTGTCGCCCAGAATGGTGGCGGTGTTCAGCTCGAGGGAGCCACCGAGCTGAGCGGAGAGGCGCCTTTCCGGTCGAAAAATGATGCGCGGGATGAAAGCGTCTTTGACGAGGCTGTAGTCGCGCGCGTTGTCGCGCACGTCGATGGCTTCGACGTTCAAACGGAAAAGGGGGCCGAGGCCGATGTCCGGAAACTCCACGCTCGCGGAGTTGTGGCGACCGAAGCGAGAGTCGACCGACTCGTGCTTGGCGCGCACGTCGTCTTCGATGATGAACTGCTGAGGCAAGAAATTGAGCCGCGAGCGCAACGTGAAGGCGACGGCTTCGCCGCCCAGGTTGCGGTGACCGTACTCGAACGAGATGCGAAAACCTTCGCCGCTGCTGAGGCCGGGACGCACGTCCACGTATTGAGCGAGGCGCTCCTCGACCGTGATGATGACGACCTTTTCGCGGGCCGGAACGTACGGATCCTCGAAGCCGACGCTGATGCTCCCGAACACGCCGAGCGTGGCCAGGCGCTCTTCCGTGCGACGAACGAGGCTGCGGCGGTAAACGCCGCCGCTCGTGAGCGCAACCCGGCTCCGCACCAGACGCTCGCTGGTGACGGCCGCTCCTTTGATGACGATGCGTGAGACGCGCACCTGCTCTCGCTCGCTGACGACGAAGCGCGCACGACCACGCGTGGAGCTTGCTCTCCACCAGCGCTCGGTTTCCTTCGAAGGCGACGTCGTGCAAGTAGGTGCGCGGGCCGAGCCGTATCGGCAAGGAGAGCGTCGCTTCCTCCGAGCAGTGCCGACCGCGCTTCGGATCCGGCACGCAGCCGGTCGCGGAGTCGGGCGTCGGCAGCTCGAGCGGCCGGCCAACTTCATCGTAGCGGCAAGCATCCGCCGGCAAGCTCTGCTTGCCTTCCGGGATGCATTGTCCGACTGGCGAGCGACGATCGCAGCTTCGCCGCACGAGAGAGAGCGGACCGACGCTGGCCGACAAGTACCCTTCGGAGCGATACAAGTCGCGCAGGTGCTCGATGGCCTTTTCGTAGACGTCAGTGACGCGCGGTGACCCGCAGCGGCGCGCCCTCGCGCAGGGTGAAAACCAAGTCGGTAACGGAGGCGCCTGGCTCGGTGCGCAGGCTGGGCGTTACCTGCACGTCGAGCCGGCCGCGCGAGAGGTAGTGCTGCCGCAGCTTTTCCGCGAGCGTTTCGGGCGAGCGGTCGTCGCTCTCTTCCAGCTCCAGTACCGAGAGCAGCTCGTCGCCGTCGAACAAACGATTGCCTTCGAACGAGATGCGAAAGCGCTGGTCGGCGTGCACGGTGACGGAAAGCGTGAGCTTCTTGTCTTCTGCGGTGGCGAGCTCGTGCTGCACTTTTGCGCGGTGGAAGCCTCGCGCTTGCAGGAGCTGCTCGAATTTCCGGTCCGCTTGCTCCAGCTGCTCTTCGTCCGAACGATCGCCCTTTCCGGCGCCATACTGCCGAAGCAAGCCGCGCAGCACCGGCTCGTTCGGATCCGGCCAAACGAGAAACCGCCGTGCGTCGATGCGCTTGGGCGGCCCTGGCTCCAAATCGATGCGCAGCGCCACCCGCAATGGGTCGTCCGTGTCGATGGCGACGACGCTGGCGACCGCGCTCGGAAAGCCGTGACGCGCGTACTCGCCGCGCGCTCGGGCTTGGATGCGCTCCACGTCGTCCACCGCGAGCTCCCGACCGACCTGGATGCCGATGGCGCGGAGGAGCGCGTCGTCCGGTAGCGCTCCGCCGCTCACCCGCACGTCCGCGATGATGCGACGCGGTGTGACCCGAAGGGTCAAGCGCACCCCTTCGCCGTCGGCTTCCACCTCCGCGCGTGCGTCCGCGAATTTGCCCGTCTCGAGCAACGCGTCCAGCGAACGACGCACGAGCTCCGAAGAGAGCACCTGCCCCGCTACGGCGCGCGCGGTGGGCCGGGTGCCGCGCCAGCGCTTGCCCTCCACCTCGACCTCCACGCCGGTGAGCACGCGCCCCGCGAGCGCCGACAAATCCGGCGCGGGTCGGAGCTCCGGCACGCGCGTCTGGGCCCCGACCACCGTCGCCCAGAGCAGGCACAAAAGCAGCGCGAGGGCCCGAAGAAGGCGGAGCTCACGCGACGGCTGCATCGGCCCCCTTATACTGTGGTATGGCCCGGGGATGGTTCAGGCGTCGGCCTCGCCGCGCTCCAAAAAGGCCGAGCGTTCCGGGCGTCGTCGAGGGCGCTGGCGCCGCATTTTCTTGTGGCTTTTAGGCATCGGGGTGCTCTCGGTCGGCCTCGTGTACTGGGCCGTGCACCGCTACGAATGGGCCGGGCCATTGGTCGCGAACAGCCTACGCTCCGTCATCGGGGTGGACAACGTGGCGAAGTTGGAGGACCTGGTGTACGCGGTGGAAGACCGCGTCAACCGGCTCACCCGCAGGAATGAGAAGCCGCAAGCGCACTGGCAGGTGCCGGCCAGCACGCCGACGCCCCTGCCGCTGCCGAGCGCCGCACCATCGGCCGTAGCGGACACGCCCCGCCTCGCGCCTTTCACGCTCGCGGATCCGGGTCCGTGGCCCAAAGCCTGGGCCGCCCCGGGTGACGGCAAATGGGTACCAATGGTGGATCCGCGGCGCCCCACGGAGCCCACCTACATGCTCAAGACGCTGCTCCATCCGGATGCAGGGCGCTCCTGGGCGGAGGTGTTCGTGGTCGCCATCGACCTGCGTCGCGTGCGGCTCTACGCCGTCGCCGGCACGCGGGAGCCCGCGGCGGATTCTCCCGAAGGCGAGAAGTACGAGCGCAAGGCGCTCATTCCCACCGAGCACGAGGAAGAGGTGCTCGCCGCCTTCAACGGCGGATTCATGACCGAGCATGGCGGCTACGGCATGCAGGTGGATGGCGTCACGCTGGTGAAGCCGAAGCCGAACGCCTGCACCATCGTCGTGTACAACGACGACTCCATGCGCATTGCCCCGTGGAAAGACCTGGCCGACACCGCCGCGCAGGTCCGTTGGCTCCGGCAAGCGCCCGTATGCATGTGGCACGCGGACAAGCTCCACCCCGGATTGGTCGGCGGCAAAGGGCTGAAATGGGGCGCAACCTTGGACGGCGACACGGTGATTCGCCGGTCTGCCATCGGCCTCAACGCGGCGCGGGACGTGCTGTTCGTATCGATCACGAACCACAGCACCGCGCGCGTTTTGGCGGACGGTATGCACCACGCCGGCGCGGTGGACGTCGCGCAGCTGGACGTGAACTGGAGCTACCCCAAGTTCGTAACGTTCGAAGCGCCGAGCGGCAGCCAACAACGTAACGCGGTCGCGCTTGCGGCGGGCTTCGAGTACTCGCCGGACGAGTACATCCGGAAGAAACAGCGGCGCGACTTCTTTTACCTCACGCGCAAGGACACGGGGCTCACCCCGCCCGCCGGTTTCAACGCCCTCAAGGATTGATGCCGGAGCTGCCGGAGGTCGAGTTTGGACAGCGGCGCCACCCTGCTGTTGCACCTCGGGATGACCGGGCAATTGTTCGGAGAAGGAGCGACCAGCAAGCGACTCCTGCGCGCGGCCGAACGGGGCGGCAACGCCGGATTTTCCCCGGACTTGCATACGCACCTGCAGCTCGAGTTCGAGGACGGCGGGCCGCGTGTCTTCTTCCGGGACGTGCGAAAGTTCGGGAAGGTCCTCCTCGTGGGCGCTGGCAAAAGCGACGCGCGGCTGGACAAGCTCGGCATCGACGCGCTCAAAGCCGAGGGCGAGCACCTTTGGGAGGCCGCGCGCGCGCGCAAGATCCCGATCAAGACGCTGCTTTTGGATCAGGGCGTCATCGCCGGCATTGGCAACATTTACGCGGACGAAGCCCTCTTCCTCGCAGAGGTTCGGCCGACGCGCCCCTCCAACAAGGTGACCCGGCAGGAGTGCATCGCCCTCGTCGCCGGCGCGCAACAGGTGATGCGTCGCTCGATTCAGACCGGCGGCTCGAGCATCAGCGACTACGTGAACCCGGACGGTTCGGACGGCGGCTACCAAAACGAACGGCGCGTTTACGGGCGCGAGGGCGAGCCGTGCCCAAGCTGTCGGTCGCCCATCGTGCGCATCGTCATCGCCACGCGCGGGTCCTGCTATTGCCCGCATTGCCAGCGCTAAGAGCGACAGGTCAAGGTAGCTGAGCCGGAAGGGGCCAGAGGAGCAGCACGCCCAGATCCCAGAGGACGTGCGCCAAAATGGGAACCACGAGCGAGCCGGTGGCGACTCGCATCACGCCCCACAGGGTGCCGCAGACGAGCGCGCAGAGCACGAGCAGGGGGCTGCCGAGCGGCGACGTGGTGAGGGCATAGACGGCGGCGAACGCCGCAATCACGGCGAGCTCCCGGCGCGAAGGTAAGTGCGGACGGCTTCCGCCCGTGGTGGCCGCGGTCGGAAGGAGCCCTCGAAAAATCACTTCTTCGGTGCTGGCAATGAGGACGATGAGCAACGTGCGCGCGGCGGGCGAGAACCCGGCGACGTCCAGCAAGACCATGAGCCGACCGGTCGCGCCGGCTACGGGCGGCGCGACCGCAACGACCAGGCGGTACGCGACGTGAGTGCCGACGACCATCAGCGCGCCCCCCGCGACGCCTACCGCTACTCGCGCGACGGACAGCTTCAAGAGCGAGCGCGGGACGATGCCGGACCACACCGCGCCGATGGATAGCGACACACCAACGAACGCGAAGGGGGTCCACGTGCCAAAGCGATGGAGCACCACGAAGCAGACCACCCACGCAACGAGGGCGAACGCTAGGAAGCGCAGTTGCGCGCGCGTCACTCGCTCGCCAGCGCGGACCGTGCCGCCGCGTCGAATGACATCAGCGGCCCGTGGTCGATGAGCGTCCAGAATCGTTCGTCTTTCGGGAGGAGGTCTTCTTGCAAGCCCATGACCAGCTCGCGAGCCAACGCGAAGTCGGTACGCGTGATCAGTCGTAGCCACAGGGCGGAGAGTCGCGGAGACAAGAACGGCACCCTCAGCGCCAGAAAACGCCGACCGCGCAGGGCCGCGATGCGTTCCAGAATCTGCTGGCCATTCATGACCTCGGGCCCGGGAAGGTCGAACCAGTCGCTGTGGGTGAGGGGCAAGTCGGCCGCGGACGCCAAGGCTTCGATGACGTCCGGCAAGGCGATGGGTCGCGTTCGCGAGGCAAGCCACTTGGGCAGGACCATCACCGGGAGGCGCAGGGCAAGGTCTCGCACGATTTGCCACGAAGCACTGCCATGGCCGATGACCATGGAAGCTCGCAGCTCGGCCGTCGGCACCGGCCCCGAGCGCAAGATCTCGCCGACTTCCAAACGACTCCGCAAGTGCTCCGAAGGCACCCCTGGAGGCGCGGGCCCGCCCAAGTAGACGATTCGTTCGACGCCGGCCTTGGCCGCGGCTTCCACGAAAGCCTCCGCCGTTTTGCGCTCGAGCTGCCGGAAGCTCGAGCTCTCGGCGCCCATGCTGTGCACCAAAAAGTAGGCCACTCGAGCGCCTTCGAAGGCGGCCGGTAGCGTGCCTGGGTCCAGCAGGTCGCACGTGCGCCAAACGACTCCGTCCGCGCTCGCCCTCGGGCGACGGCTCGTAGCCACGACCTGGAACCCGCGAGCCTGCAAGGTTGGAATGAGAGCCCGCCCGATGAAGCCGCTGGCGCCGGTGACCAACGCCGCTCCGCCCGTGCCTCGTATCATCGTACTCCCTCCACAGCGCTTCGCCGTGCACGCGCGAGCGCCTCATCGATAGCGAGCCAGCTCCCGACCGCCTCCGCGCGCGAAGGCAACTCGCCGAGAGCTCTAGCGCCCCCGCCACCGACCCACAGCGCAGTCGACGAAGGCAGCCCGGCCGCCACTCGACGGAGCTGGCGGCGCGTGGCGGCCACCTCCGCGCAGGGACTGACCGCAATGCCTACCACGGAGGCACCCAAAGCTTGGGCCGCAGAAACGATTTCGTCGGGCGGGGTGTTGGCGCCCAGCAGCCGCGGCTTTGCGGCGCTCAGCGCGAGATAGACGGCGATCATTTGGAGCCCGAGGGTGTGATTTTCTCCCGGCAAAGTCCCGAGAATTACTCGGGGGTGGCCGTCGACGTCTTGGTGCGCCGCGAGCAGGGACCGCAGCTGAGTCGTCAGGCATTCCGTCATCAAGTGCTCGTGCCTGATCGCGAGCTCACCTTTCGCCCAAGCTTCCCCAACCGCCTGAGCCAGCGGGTGCGCGAGCTGCGTGACGAAGCGCTTGGCGCCCCAAGCCGCCGCGTGGAGCCGCAGCTGCTCCTCGATACCTTTGGCGTCATCCGCGGCAAGGAGCTCGAGAAGCGCGGGCACGCCCGCCAACCCCGCCCGGGCCGTGGCGTCGGAGCTCGAATCGTTGCTCACGCCGAGTAGCTGCGTCAGCTCGGGCTCGGTCTTGTGAATGACGTCCGCAGGACGGTACCCGCGTTCGAGTAGCTGCGCGACTTTTTGCACCCGCGCGAGCTGCTCGGAGCTGTACAGCCTCCGATTCGAGTCAGGGCGCCGCTCCGGCCGCGGAAAGCCGTATCGGCGTTCCCAAGCGCGGAGCGTACCCATCGGCAGCCGCGCGAGCTCCGACACGACTTTGATGGAGTGTCCCGCGCCGGGGCTCGGCATGCCCCTGATCTTCGTTTTCTTCGGCGGCAACGGTTGACCTCTACATCTTCTGTACAACAACTATACACATTAACTGACCGCCGCCAGTCCTTAGGCGCCTCAGAAGCTTCCCCCGAGTCTCAAAAAGCAATGATATCAACAGACTCCAGCAGCTGTTCTCGCCGCGCCGGCTCGTCTTCCGGGATGCAGGTCGACGTCCCGGTCCGCCGCGTTCAAGCCCACATCGTGGCCACAGCCCATTTGCCGACGGAGTTCGGGGACTTCAGGGCCCATGTCTTCCGTAACGACCATGACTCCTTCGAGCATGTCGCCCTGGTGCGCGGTGAGCTGCAAGGCGCCGAAGACGTTCCAACGCGACTGCACTCCGAGTGCTTGACCGGCGACGCGTTCGGCTCGTTGCGCTGCGACTGCCGCGGGCAGCTCGAGCGCTCATTGCGGGTCGTGGGCGCTGCCGAGCAGGGCATCGTGCTGTACCTGCGCCAAGAAGGCCGCGGTATCGGCTTGGCCAACAAGATACGCGCGTACGAGCTCCAGGAGCAGGGCTACGACACCGTGGACGCGAACCTGATGCTCGGCTTCGCCGCTGATGAGCGGAGCTACGGGGTCGCAGCGTCCATGCTGCGTGCGCTCGGCGTCGCGAGCGTCGCGCTGATGACGAACAACCCGGACAAGATTCAGCAGCTG
>JAQSWN010000411.1 GCA_029266615.1 Polyangiaceae bacterium | reverse complement strand
ACTTGATGGTGCGCGCGGTGAACGGCATCGTCGAACGTTTGGAGCTGGAGACGTGCGCAGTAGCGTTACCAGCGGCTTCGATCCCAGGGCCGGAGCTGCCGACGGAGAGGGCCGACTCCGTGCCCATTCCGCTCGGCGTCGTGGAAGCGTCGGGCTCGCGCATCACCGGGGACTTGTTGGTCGGCAGTGCGGCCCTTGCGCGCGTGGAGGCGCGGGCCCAAGCCGCGCTCGACGCGGGAGCGCCACTTTCGGAGGCAGTCCTCGCGCCGCTGCAAGGAGCGCCGCTGGACGGCGCGAAGCCGGGCGACTTGCTTCAGGTGCTCTCGGCGGCTTTTTCGGCGCGTTCCATGGCGCCACGCACGCCGTAAAGCGTGCTCTCGTCCTCCGGCAGGACCGGGCCGAGCGCGACCGAGGCGAGCAGCGCGGAGAGCTGAAGCTCCGCTGTCCCCGTGACTTCCCCCTCGGCGGAGATGGTCCAAACCGCCGGGCAGCGCGCGGCGAGGTCCGACATACCGCCGGCTCGGCCGCGCGCTTCCGCCGCTTGGGCCGCGAAGCGGTCGTCCGCGTTCGCCGCGCGGGACGTGACGCGAAACGTCCCGTGACCGGGGTAGCGCGCACCTTCCCACCGCAGGCCGACGTAGCCAGAAAGCGGCTGGGCGCGGTCGGGCGGGGAGGACCCGAGCACGTTCAGGTCCGCTGAGAAGAAGCGACGCGCGTGCTGCAGCAGCCGCGGCAAGGCGGCGACCAAATCGGGCTGCTGTGAAAACACGCGCGTCGGCATCCGCTCAGCTTAGGCCCTTAGCCGCAGTCGCGGTCCAGCGCGGTGACGGGCAGCGTGCGCTCTGCCGGATCCGCGAAGGTGTACGCGATGGGGCACTCCACCACCGCGACGTAGGGCCGGGACTCGGCGTTCAGCGTGACGATGGCGGAGCCTTCCGGGTGGCCGAAGTGGTCTCTCGAAAGGACGCCGATGGCGACGCCCTGCTCCATCGCAAAGCCGGCGGCCTCAGCGAGACCTTCGTAGGTCCAGCGGCCGTCCGGATCGGCGAAGAAGTCGACTGGGAACTGGTCGAGGGGAACGGCGTAACAGGCCACCCGGTAGCCGGCGGGCGTGAGCACGAGGCGCATGGGGGCGGGGTCGAAGGGAACGATGGCGGTGCTGGTGGAGGGAGCCATGGACCTCGGCTAACAGCGCACTGAACGGAAAAACAGTGAATGTTGTAAGGCGCGGACATTGTTTGGTATTTCACTTAAATATCCGCGCCTTAGGAGACTGCAGCCAGGTCCCGAATCTTTCTCGAGACTTGCCGCCCTGACCCCACCGAATCGGCCGATTTCGCCCGCTGTTCGGGCGCGTGGCCGGTGGCGGCGGCTCCGCGATCTGCGCTAGCAAAGCGGCCATGACCCCCGAGCACGGCGGCAAGGTCGAGCTGAAGCTCGGCAGCAGCGGCCCCGAGACCGCCGAGTACGACGCCTACCTTCAGACGCCCGCCCAGATCTATCGCGGCAAGGCGCGCGTGGCGGACAAGCAGGTCGCGTTCGAGGACTGGGACAGTGGCGAGCCACCCGAGTGGTTGCTGGCCGACGCCCGCGCCGCATTGAAGACCGCGCTGCGCACCAGCCAGGCCGAGGGTCGCTGGCCGCGCCGTATCACGCGATGGCGGCCGGAGCCGAGCGAGTGATCCCCGAGCCCTGCGGGCTGCTCACACTGCTCACCGACTTCGGGCTCACGGACCCGTTCGTGGGGGTGATGAAGGGCGTCGTGTGCACGGCCGAGCCGCACGTGCGCATCCTGGACATCACCCATGGGATTCGCCCCGGCTCTGTCGTCGAAGGCGCGTTCTGGCTGGAGCGAAGCTACCGCTATTTTCCCGCCGGAACCGTGCACTGCGCGGTCGTCGATCCGGGCGTGGGGTCATCCCGAGGGGCGGTCGCGGTCGCGGCGCAGGGGCACTACTTCGTGGGGCCGGACAACGGGCTCTTGGCGGAGGTAACGCTGCACGCTCCCCACGTGGAGGTGCGGCAGCTGGACCTCGTGGCGCTCGGTCTGCGCGACGTAAGCTCCACTTTCCATGGCCGCGACGTGTTCTGCGTCGTCGCGGGGCGCCTCGCCGCGCGCAAGCTCCTCTTCGCGGACGTGGGCCCACTCGCGCACCTGCAGGTGCCGAGTCCCATCCCCGGCGTCGTCAGCGAGGCCGACCACTTCGTCGGCAACGTGCTCACGGTCGACCATTTCGGGAACTTGATCACGTCGCTTCGCGCGTCGGAGGTGTTACCGGCCAGCGGCACGCCGTTTCGGCTCCAGGTCGCGGGGCAGTGGCTGCGATCCGTGCGCACGTTCGCGGACGCCGAGCCTGGCGAGCTGGTGGCGCTGATCGGCTCGTTCGACGCGGTGGAGATCGCGGTACGAGACGGCAGCGCGCTGTCACGGCTGCAGCCTATGCCGGGCGCTAGCGTGAAGCTGTTCCCAAGCTAGCCGTAGCGCTCCGTGTCGGACAAGATGATGGCGATGCGCTGGCTCTTGTTCGGCGGGGCTATCCTCATGACTGGCTGCGGCTCTCGAGGGCTCGCTCCGCCTCGCCCGCCACAAAAGGAAGCCGCCCCGCCACTCACGCCCGACGCGCGGCTTTCGCGCGGCACCACCCGCCTCTCGCAGAGCCGCTACGCGGAAGCGGAGGCGGACCTCAACGCAGCGCTGAGTGGATCCAACGTAGGCGCGGCGCGACTCGCGCTGTCGGAGCTCGCCTGGATGACCGGGCGCTACCCGGAGGCGATTGCCCACGCGCAGGCGGCGCTCGCTGCTGGCGCGGAGAAGCCGCTCGTCGCGCTTGCAGAGTCCCGCGCTCTGCGCGCCTCCGGCGAGGTAGAAGCGGCCTTGGGAAGGCTGCGCGCGTTGCCGCTGGAGGGCGCGCCGGCCGAGAATCGGCTGCTCGTGGGAGAGCTCCTGCTCGAGGTCGGCAAGCGCGCCGAGGCCGAGCCGATTTTGTTGACGATCATCGAGGATTACAACGAGGACCGCGTGCTGGAGACGGACGGCGCGGGCATGGCGCGCGTCGGCCGCGCCGCACACTTGCTGCGAAGCCCCAAAGACGCGAACGACGCGTTCGATCAAGCCGAAAAGGCGGAGCCGGGCCGCGTACGCACTCTCCTCTACCGCGCCGAGCTGTACCTGGAGAAGTACGACCCGGGCCACGCCGAGGAGGTGCTGACAGAAGCGCTGCAGCTTGCGCCCCAACACCCGCAAGCCAACATGCTGCTGGCAGAGGTGCGGCTCGCGCAGGCGCTGGACTTCGACGAAGCGGAGCGCTTGGCGCGCGTCGCGTTGGCTCAGAACCCGAGGCTCACTCACGCCTACTACGTTCTTGCCGGCATTGCGGT